>QHZE01000484.1 GCA_003225335.1 Acidobacteriota bacterium | reverse complement strand
TGTGGCAGGGAACGAAAACGAAGGAGAACCCTATGCCAGCACAGGACAACAAAGAAATTGCCCGCCGCTTCAGGGAAGAGATATGGAGCTCGGGAAATGTCGCCGTCGCCGACCAAATTTGCACTGGCGACGCCGTTTTCCATTTCAACGATCCGCTCACCCCGGACTTCGGACGGGGCCCAACGGCCCTCAGACAAATGGTGACGATGTACCGCACTGCCTTCCCCGACATCCGCGTCGCCATTGACGACATCATCGCCGAAGGAGACAGGGTTGTGATTCGGTGGAACGGACGGGGCACGCAGAAGGGTAAACTTGGCGGCATCCCTCCGTCAGGAAAGCCCGTAGCGGTCACAGGGATCGATATCCTGCGCATCACCGGGGGCAAGATCCAGGAAGGCTGGGTGAACTGGGACGCCATGGGTTTAGTGCAACAGATTGGCGTTTTGCAAAAGGGCAGCACCCAGACAACTGTGTAAGCTCCGGTGGGAAAGGCGGAGTGAGAAGCCTGCCTGAGCTGTGTAACCATTCTCGAGAGGAGCTTCAAAATGAGACTCAAAGAAGCGCCGCGAGATTGTTTGTGTCTTCGCGTCTTCGTGGTAGGGGTCGCATCCAATCCACCACGAAGACACGAAGACGCGAAGAACCCGACTTCAAAAAACGAGAAGGGGGGAGAACAATGACCGCAGGAAACAGAACCAGGCAAAAGGACACGCCCACGCCGGCCGGCGTGTCCAGGCGCAAGTTCGTGGCGACGATGGCGGGCGGCGCGGGGCTTACCATCATACCGAGGAACGTCCTAGGACGCGGCTTCACGGCGCCGAGCGATCTGCTGAACATCGCCGGCGTTGGCGTGGGAGGCAAGGGGCGAAGCAACCTCATCAGCCTCGCGAGCCAGAACATCGTCGCGCTGTGTGATGTGGATTGGGGCTACGCGGCCCAAGGGTTTGACCGGCTGGGGGCCGAGATCCAGAGGCAGCAAAGCCGGCTGGAACAGGCCAGGACGGACGAAGAACGCCGCCGCGTCTCCGAACAGATAGCCGGAGCGCGCCGGCTCAAGGACGAGCACTTGCCGAAGGCGAAACGCTATCAAGACTATCGCAAGATGCTCGAGGAGCAGAAGGACATCGACGCCGTGCTGATCGCCACGCCGGACCACACGCACGCGATCATCGCAACGGCCGCGATGGCTCTGGGCAAGCACGTCTACGTCCAGAAGCCACTCGCCTGGTCGGTCCACGAGGTGCGGGAACTGGCGAAGAAAGCGAAGGAGAAGAAGCTGGCGACGCAGATGGGCAATCAGGGGCACTCGAGCGACGATGCGCGCCGGGTGAACGAGTATGTGTGGTCCGGCGCTATAGGCGAAGTGCGCGAGGTGCGTGTCTGGACAAACCGGCCGCTCGCCTACTGGCCGCAGGGCATTCCGCGGCCGGAGCCGATGAAGACCAGTCCGAACGAATTGCTCTGGGACATGCCGGCCGTCATGACGCGTCTGGCCAACGCCATGACGGGGACCTATCCGGTGCCGGACTCGCTCTCCTGGGACCTGTTTCTCGGTCCGGCGCCGTCCGTCGAATACCACCCCGTCTATCACCCCTTCAACTGGCGCGGCTGGGCTGACTGGGGCGTCGGCGCCATAGGAGACATGGGGGCGCATCTCATTGACCATCCTTTCTGGGCGCTGGACCTCGGCTATCCCACGAGCGTGGAGACCGTCTCGACGCCGTTCAACAAGGCCTGTTACCCGATGGCAACCACCACGTATTACGAGTTCCCCGCGCGGGGCAGCATGCCGCCGGTCAAGCTGACCTGGTACGACGGCGGGCTTCTCCCCCCGAAGCCGGAGGAGCTCGGCAACGAGCCGCTTAGCGCGGACGGCGGCGTCCTGTTTGTCGGCAGCAAAGGAAAGCTGCTGCACGACACATACGGATATAACCCCCGGTTGCTGCCGAAGTCCCTGCACGAGTCGTACGGCACACCGCCGCAGAAGCTGCCGCGGATCGCCGCGACCCACGAGATGAACTGGGTGGAAGCCGCAAAGGGCAATGGCGAGACTTCCTGCCCCTTCGAGTACGCGGCCCGCCTGACCGAGGTCATGCTGCTTGGCGTCGTGGCCCTGCGCGCGGGCACGAAGATCTACTACGACGGGGCCAACATGCGCGTCACCAACCCGTCCCAGGCGAATGACTTCCTCCGACGCGACTACCGGCAGGGTTGGTCGCTGTGAGGACGCAAAGGGACAAAGGGGACTTTGTGATTCTTCACGGTCAGATCTTCAGCCACGGAGCCACGGAGACACAGAGACTTCTCCGTGCCTCTGTGGCTCTGTGGCAAAATCGAGGGTCAGAAATAGAATCTTAGAGAAGCCTGGAGTTGGCGCGCCGCATGGGAGGCGTTGGCGCGCCCGAATAGAGGAGAGCTGAGAGTGCCCACGAAGTTCTTCAAGTTTACATGATTAAAAACATTGAACGCATCGATCCCGACCTCCATCTTTAGCTTTCGCTTGTTTCCTTCCAATTGAAATCTCTTTGCTAAACGGGTATCGACGTTTGCGCGTCCGGAACCGTTGCCCGTGTTTCGACCCACGCCCGGAGGCCGATCGTTCGCCACGGTGTCCAGATTATCGTCATAGCCAGTCGTGATATCAAACGGCGCGCCTGAAGAGAGGTTCAAAATGCAGCTGAACGTGGAGTTGAAGGGAAGGTCGAATATGCCCACCAGGTTGAACCTGTGGCGCTGATCAAAGTCCGCACGCCCGCGTTCGCCGCGCAGGTCATAATTATTGGCCGGAAGAGAACCTCCTGTATCATTCACTGTCTTCGACAAGGTGTACTGCGAGATCAAGTTGAATCTCCGCCGCACACGACCCTGATATGTGGCAGTCAAGCCA
This sequence comes from Acidobacteriota bacterium, assembly GCA_003225335.1. Lineage (GTDB taxonomy): Bacteria > Acidobacteriota > UBA6911 > UBA6911 > UBA6911 > Gp18-AA60. Next base: position 2,904 of record QHZE01000484.1, on the reverse strand, counting down.
TGAGTGCGGGATGTTGCTGAGGACTCGTACTGGTCAATGTTGACGAAGTTCGGGTCCGGTCGAATTCCAGTCAGAGGAAGCGGCGCGTTGACGTTACGCATACGATAGAGCTTGACGCCACGAATCGTTGTGTATTCGAGTTTTACATAATTCGAGTGATGACTGAATTGCCGCTCAATACTCAAGCTTGCCTGGGTCCTGTAGGGCGCCCGGATCCCCGGGGCGATCCGGATCACGCTGGGCGGTGTAATGCTGAGCCGGGCATCTTCGTCCCATGGCATGGGAAACCCCGGGTTCGCGACAACCAGCTGGCGAATGCGCGCTCCATCATAAAGGAGGCTATCCTGCCGCATTTTCCAAGACAGACGGTCGTAGAAAACACCTATCCCGCCGCGCACAACAGTCCGCTGTCCTCCAGGCGAATAGGCAAAAGCCAGTCGAGGGCCAAAGTTGTTGCGATCCGCCAGGTTGGATTGCACCTCATGACGCAAGCCGAGCGACACAGACAGATTTGGCACTATTCGGATCTCATCCTGGAAGAAAACGTAAAACTCATGCTGGCTGAAGGAGACCTCCGGATCGCCCTCGTTGACCTTGAAGAGGAAGGGGCGGCCTTCAGTCAATCTAGCCAGGTTTGAAAATGTGAAAGTGCCCAAGAAATTTGAGGCGTCGCGAACCCGGAAGAATCTCGGTCTGAATCCGCCTCCGAACCGCATGGCGTGCCTGCCTTTGACGAGAGAAACGAGGTCCTGCAAGTCCGCGCTCGTCTCTCTGCTCCTTCGGGAAACCTGCGACCCGCCCGTGTTGAAAGCATCGAGGACGATAATGGCGGGCGTGTCCACGAGGCCGTCAGCGCGCTCGGTGCCGGATTTCCAGGCCAGGCGCAGCTCGTTTATAAGGCTCGATGAAAGAGTCGACAGCTGCGCCAGCTTGAGGTCGTTTCCCCGGCCAAAGCTGTCCGTGGCGCGCTCGGGCAGGTTAAACCCTCCCACACCTTGGCCCCGTGTGGATTTGTTCCTGAAGCCATAGCTCAGCACCAGTTTTTCCGCGGGGTTGAACCTGTAATCGAATCGACCTAACAGATAGGCGCCACGGTCCGGAGACTTGAAGTTCTCCACAAAAGGCCCGGATGGAGTTACCGCGTGTATGATCGCTCTCTCGTTGTTCACGTAGTATTTTCCGGCCAGGTAGAAGGTCAGCTTCTGTCCCAGGGGACCGTAGAAGTCCAACTCGGGGACCGCGCGTTGCAGGAGTGGTTTAGTTTTGGCAAAAGCGTTGCGAGCTTCCAATGCGGAGTTGCGCAGGACAAGAGAGAGATTTCCCCGGTAGTTTTTGCGGGAACCGCGCCGGGTGATGACTTCGATGCGCCCCTTTCCCGGTTCCGCAAACTCCGCCGTGTAGGGATTTCTATTGACGTAAACACCGGCGATGCTCAGAGCAGGAATGTCAAGGGCGCTCCCCTCAACGCCGTCAACAATCAGCTTCGCGCCCCCGTAGCCCGATGCGGCCGGATCGAGGAAGATGGACGGAACCGAGAGCGGATCGGCGTCCTTGGATGGGAGACTCCTTAGCCAATTCTGGTCTATTTGGATGGCGTCGATATTCTGTTCTGCCGAAGGGGAGGACGAAAGGTTCGCGGTCACAGTGACTTCCTCGCTGATCTCAGCGACGCCCANNNNCCCGCCGGCAGGCCGGAAAACGCAAATTCACCGGCCTCATTACAAGTGTATGTGAGCTTCTTCTTGCCGGCCTTGTGCTCCAGCTTGACGTGGGCGCCCGGTATGGGCTTGCCTCTGGGATCCACCACAGTTCCCTGGAGATATCCGGTCTCTTGATCCTGGTCTGCCTTCAAGGGTTCATGAATGTAGAAACAAAGAATAAGCAAACAGCCTGCTCTCCTAACAAAACTCATTACAACCTCCCCCCTCAGCCAGTTTCTGTCGCAAAACCAAAGACCCCGAAGGGGTCCAGCAGGAAAGCCCAGGGCGTAAGCCCTGGGTTCAAGGGCCCTATTGCAAGAGCCCTGAAAAGGGCGGCGCAGGGATATGTGTCTCAACCTCAGATAAATGTTCAGCGTAAGCCGGCCTCTTTAATATCGGTACCGATTGCTTCGCCCCTTCAGGGCTTCCATCGTTGCCGTACTCGATCCCAGGGCTTGCGCCCTGGGCTTTCCTGAGTCGCCCCTTTGGGGCTAGTTTTGCGAGAATAGCTAACAGAGCCTCAGCCAAAGTCACCAATGACAAATGCCTAGGCCTGGGGTCAAGCCACCCTCGGTTCTATTTCTCATTTGTCATTTTTCAACATCTCCTCAGTTTGCCGCCACCCTGACTCAGCCAAGGCACCCCAACCACAGGCTAAGAGTTTGGATTGACCTTCATGGCGCGGCCTGCCGTGGCCGGGTTCATCGCTTCTTCGACAAGGCGAGGCAGAACCTTGCGGGCATCGAAAAACTCCTCGGCCAGGGCTCGCGCGGCTTCGCAGTGCCACTGGTAGCGCCGATTGACCTCCTCGATTCCTGCCAGCGCTTCCTCTGGGTTATTGAAGGACAGGACGCCGCGCCCCGAGGGCAACCAATCCGAGAAGCCCGTTTCCTGTGCCAGCACCGGTCGGCCGCTGGCGAGATAGGCCGCGCTTCGCTCGCTGAACCAGCCGCAGCGGCAAACAATGTAGCCGTGCTTGGCCACGGCAAACTCTGCCTTGGACTGCTGAATGTAACTTTGATACGTCCACGGATCTCGGGTCGGTTCCCGCGAATCCCGCACCTGCCACCCCTTTTTCCGGAGCAGCGCGGGAGGCGCCGTCGCGCTACCGACCGCCAGCTCAAAAATGGGTCCGGCCCGAGCCGGAAGATCCATGTAAGGCGCAAACGAATCCGACTTCATACCGTAGCGACGCCCATTGTGC
>QHZE01000483.1 GCA_003225335.1 Acidobacteriota bacterium | reverse complement strand
AAAAATCGACGTCCTCCTGAACCATTTTCGTACTGGACTGGTACGTGGCTTCATTACCTTCTTTTTCAGCAAAAGAGGCGTTCATTTTTCCTCTACTCCCATGTTCAGTGTGGATCGAAGGGCTGCGGCCGCCGTAGCTGCACTGATTCTTGCAGCAACGGCGTCGCTCGGTGCGGCCAGCGGCGCGGACGCCGAGACCGCCGGAACAGGCGAGGCCGACGCGGCCTTCGACAAGACGCTCGGCCAGCTGATCGGCGAGCCCGGTGGACCACCGGGAGCGATCGCGGTGGTGCAGCGAGGCCACGACGTGAAGGTGTTCCGCAAGGGGGTCGCCGACCAAAAGACTGGGGCGCCCATCCGCTTCTTCGACAGGTTTCGGATCGGGAGCGTCGGCAAGGCGTTCAACGGCGCCGTGGCGCTGCAGCTTGTCGCCAAAGGAAAGCTGTCGCTCTCGGACACGATCGGTCAACGGCTGCCGACACTGCCGCCAGCGTGGCACAACGTCACGCTCGGCCAGTTGCTGAACCACACGAGCGGCCTTCCGAACTTCACGAACGATCCAGGCTGGCAGAGGGCGGCCCAGGAGGGCGAGTATCTGTCGCCGATGGACGTGATCGGCCTCGTGAGCGCACAACCGCTCGCGTTCCCGCCCGGCTCGAGCTACGCGTACTCGAATACCGACAACATCGTGGTGGGGCTGTTCGCCGAGATGGCGACCGGGCTGTCCTACGACCTACTGCTCTACCAGCTGGCGTTCGATCCGCTGCGCCTGCGCCGTACCGTCATGTCGCTTGGGTTCAGCATGCAAGCGCCGTTCGTCCACGGTTACGACAACAACGCCACCGGAGAGCGAGATGACATCTCCGAGGCGCTCAACATGTCGGAGGTGTGGGCGGCGGGAGCGCAAATCTCCTCGCTGTTCGACTTAAACCGGTTCATTCGAGCCTACGCCGGAGGCAAGCTGTTTGGCGGCGCGACGCGGGCCGCTCAGACGGACTTCGTGCCCGGCGGGGAGTCCGAGCCGAAAGGACCCGGCGAGAACTCGGCGGGGCTGGCCCTCTTCAAGTACGACACTCGGTGCGGGACCGTCTACGGGCACACGGGCAACTTCCCCGGCTACACGACCATCGCCGTGAGCTCACCGGACGGCCGGCGTTCATTTGTGATGCTCGTCAGCACCCACCTCGACAAGGCCACGGGGGTGCCAGCGACCTTCCAGTTCTGGCGCAGGACGGCCGAGGACGGCGTCTGCGCGGCTTTCGCTCGTTAGGCGCGTTTGCACTTCGAGACGCCTCACAATACTGGTAACGAGCAACGCGGCGTTCTGCGCAGCGCTCTTCTCGAAGAGGAGTACGTTCTCCAGTGCCTTAGCGCCCGCGCTATCACTGAGGCTGCGTAGGATCAGGCACGGCACGCGTCGCTGCCAGCAGATCTGCGCCACCGCCGCACCTTCCATCTCGGTCGCGTCGGCTTTGAACTCTTTGCGCAGCGCGTCCTTCTTCGCGGGCGAGGCCACAAACGCATCTCCCGTCACGATCACTCCCGTGACGACCCGCGGGGTCCTCTCGCCCAAGGCCGTCTTCACGGGCGCGAGCTTGAGGTCCAACGCGGCCTTTTCAGCCACCGCCAGCAGGCCCGCGTCGGCGGGAAAGAAGAGGGGGTTCGGCTTGCCGGTGAACGGGTCCACCGTACGGCCGACGCGAAACCCTTCCGGAGTCCATTCTCCATAGTCATGGTACGCAGTCTTGGCGCCGATCACGACATCGCCGGGGCGGAGGTCCGGGTTGAGGCCTCCAGCGATTCCGGTGAAGAGGAACCCTTCTGTCTTTCAAGCTCCCTGTCGTGAACCGGATCCCCTGGACGGTCATTTCCGTCTTGTCCGTGAGTTGCTCGCCCAGTGTCTCGATTTCCAAGGTCATTGCACTGAGCACGGCGATGACGCGCGTGGTGGGAGCTGGCCGAGGGATGTTACCCACCTGGGCGACGCTTGCTGCCGAGAGTAGCAGGAGGAGGAAGGAGAAAACGCAAAGCGATCTGCGCATCGGTCTCATAGTTGCTCCTTATTTCCTAGCGCCTTTTCATTTGGAGATCGGCTTAGCGACGGCGAGTTTAACAGGAATCTCGCCAACATCGAAATGAAATCTGCCACGACTTGGATCGCCCTTGCCGTGATTCTCTCGTGTTTCTTCTCAACACAGGCGACATCGCAGCCTCGGCAGCCAGACATACATTCAGCCGACCGAACTGCGACGGGCACCCACCCGTCGCGTGGACTTCGCGAACTGGCGCTCGCCGGTGCTATTGGTCCATGGGCAACGTGCCGTTCCAGCAAACCACTGATCTGGTCGGAAAACTGCGCGCCCAAACGTCGCCTTCGAAGAGCTAATCTTCCCCGACGAGATTCACGACCTGCTCCGCTGGAGCGATTGGATCCGCGCCTACCGCGCCACTGCCGAATTCTTCCACCGCAGAATGGCTGCCTCGGGCGAACGCCATTGAGTCGTGACCAGGAATCTATTCCTTTTCAATGGATACTTCGGTCGCTTTAATTATCGCAAAAACATTATCGCCCTCTTTGAGGTTCATTCGCTCGACCGAACCAGTCGTGATAATCGACGTCACGGTCCCAGCCGCAATTCGGATCACAACTTCTGACACGACTTTGTCAGAAACAATTTTCTCAATCGTGCCGGCCAGCCTGTTTCGGATGCTCGTGCTCACTGTAGGATCATTTCACAGGTGGCTGATTGACTTCAGCTCAATAGCGGTAGTGATAACGATAGCCATGATGGCGGTGGTAAGCTCGACGCCCGTTGTACGAGGAGTATCGGTTGCCACTGTAATATGAATATGGCTGGGAATAAGAGTAGTACGGTCGCCGATAGTACCCGTAGGGATAATAATTGTAGCGTGTCGGATAAGCGTAATAGCCTCCCGGAAATCCAAAACTGATTCCCCCAACCCCGGGAAGGCCGACGGTGATCTGAGCGTCAGCACGCTGCCAGGGAACCAAAGCCAACCCGCTTACCGCCAATCCAATTAAGAGAAACTTTTTCATAGATTTACCTCTTCCGTTTGTTTCCGTTCTTGTTTGTTTTGCGAGGGATAAGACTGCTCCCTTTCCTGTCACAGAATCGGATTGGGGTGGTCGGCCGGTTCCCGGATGCGCGATATTCCCGCATCGCGGCGAGCGGAATCGTTTTCGGTGTGTAAACTGACGACCGACAACGATCGCGCGACCGGCGATCTTAGAAAATCCTCAGCGGGCCCGACGCGAAGACAACTTAATAGCTGGTTCCTTTCACGCGGTGCTCCTATAAGATCACTCGAAATGAAATCTGCCCGCTCTTGCATCGTTCTTGCCGTGATTGTCGCGTCTTGCTTCTCAGCACAAGCGACACCCCAGCCTCAGCAGCTGGACATACCCGTCGCGTGGACCTCGTTGGTTGCCTGGCCCATCGCGTCACCCCAGCCCGTGCTGGCCTCCGACGGTAAGGTCCATCTGGTTTACGAGCTCTTCGTCATGAACGTGTCGTCTTCGGTCATGACACTCGACCAACTCGAGACGCTCGATGGGTCCAGGGGCGATGCGATGGTCAACACAAAGTCTGGAGATCAAATCGTCGGGGCCCTCCAAGGCGCTGACCTCGAAGGTACGACCCGAGCGTTTCCTACCGGGAGCACCAGGACGGTCGGACCGTTCCAGCTGACCCGGATCTTCCTCGACGTGACGTTCGCCAAGAATGCGATCCTGCCCAAGGTGTTGAAGCACCGGTTCCAGGTCACATTCGCGCCTGCCACCGGTATGCCTCCGCTTACTTCGGCAACGGTCGTGAGCGGGCGCACCGACGTTACCAATACTCCTGCAGTGGTAATCGGGCCGCCGCTCGAAGGGCCGCGCTGGGTCGACGCTATCGGCTGTTGTTCTCCACCGTCGGTTCACCGGACCGCCACGCTGCCTATCAACGGAAAGTTCTATGTCTCCGAGCGCTTCGCGATCGACTTCGCCCAGTTGAATCCTGAGAACAAGCTTTACAACGGTCCTCGCGACCAGCTGTCGAGCTATGCGTACGTCGGGGCCAAGGTGCTCTCGGTCGCCGACGGCACGGTGGTCAACCTACAAGACGGGCGACCTAACGAGACGCCGCCCAAATTTCCCCAGGGCTACGATCTGCTCCAGCAACTTGGGAACTTCGCGATCGTCGACATCGGTCACGGCCACTTCGCGTTTTACTGCCATTTCCAGCCGAACACTCTGAAGGTCCATGTCGGCGACAAGGTCCGCCGCGGTCAGGTGCTCGCCCTCATGGGTAACAGCGGGAACTCCGACGCGCCCCATCTGCACTTCGGAATCCAGGACGGTCCATCGCCCTACGCCTCCGACAGCCTGCCCTTCGTCTTCTCGTCGTTCACGATAACAGGAACGATCACCAACCCATTCGACGACATCGCCGCCGGAGCGACTGCGCAGATCGGACCCACGCGGGCTGGCCCTCACCGCAACGAGCTTCCGCTCCAGGACGAGGTGATTACCTTCCCGCAGGAGTAAAGCTTCAGTCCGCTGCTGCCGCGGCGTCGGTATGTGGGGGAACAAGGGTCAGAGCTTACTATCGACAGTCGGAAATGTTTTTCTCAAGGCTGATCGTTCGTGCCGTCACATTCGACCACCGTTGTTGCTGCGGTGAATTAGTATCAATAATAAGCTCCGACCCCTCGCTTCCCTTGCAAGTCACCTTTGACAGCCTTCATAGGGGTTAGGCGACTTGGTCACGGCTTAGAAGCGTAGAAATAATAAACGGCAGTGTAAGGCACTCGCACTTCCTTGCCGCTACCCGACTGATCACACCCTTCCGCGGGTGGCTTCCCTCCCACGGTCTCCAGGCGTTGGATGATATTTACTCGGCTGAAGATCCCATTTCCATCGTGCGTCTTGGCTTGGAGCAGCAACCAGGGAATTGCCTTCGCATCAGTAGAGGGTTCGCTGCCTTTGACTTCGCCTATGACTTTACTGCCATCGCTCGACTCCCAAGTCGGTCCGCCGTAATGACGGCCGATTCTCTTTCCGCGCCCGTCAAACAGATCTGCCTCGGGTGCCCTGAGAACCCATTCATACTGGGCGGTGGTGTCCTTCTTGACTCGGCATTCGTAAATCTGAACGCCCTTTGCGTTGGCTGCAAAAGACAGCACCTCGGTTGGGGGGACTTTAATGCCGTCCGGGACAACAGGAACGAATACTTTCTCGGTCGAAGTTAGGTCGCAGCTAGCCATAGAAAGGGCGAGCAACCCAGGAAGAATTAAGGCCGGAAAGTTGTTTTTCATAATGCCGGGTTAGACCGCAGCTCGTCGGATTTCGAATTGCACTAATTATCGCATCCGCAAATGAGACAGAACGATGTAGAGAACAAAAGCAGCGTTGGTAACTACGACTAACGTCTTATGATACCACTCCTGGCGCGTCAGTGCGCCAATGAATAGTGTCACACCGAAGAGTCCGTAGAATACGAGATTCGTTGGATTTGGGAGCTTGCCATCCAGGAGGAGATGTTTGCATACGCTCGTCGCGATGATGGCGACGGAGAGTAAGAAAAACCAGCGGCGATGCGCGTAGAAGCTCTCTTTTAGATCGACAATTGCTTCCCCGAGGAAATCTGGAAAAACCAATCCGGCGACCATGTAAATGAGGGTCGTCTGCAACCCCATTATTGCGAATTGCTGAAAAGTCCAATCGTGATGGGTGCGCATTCTAAACATCGACTACCAGTACTCAAAACTGACGAGGAGTACCAGGAAAGCCCACCCAATCACCGGCCAGTAAATTTGAATGCGTGTTCGCGACAGCAGTAACCCGCGAAACCCTTGTAGGATTTCCGTGACGGCCAAACCGAGGATGACCGAGATTAAAACCGAGAGGAAACTGAACTCATCCATGTCTCAAAAAAAGTGGGAATCTGCGATAGCTGACTAGAACCGTCGGCTGGTCGAAATTCGGCTCTGACATGAGGTCTGCACAAGCTTCGCCGGTCTAACGAGGATTATACGAACTTATTTCGCCTAATTCCCTTATAGACGAAAGCTCTTTAACCAATATCCGCACAGCTTAATTCTCTCAGAGCCGTCCGTTCGCGGCAAGCCCGCGATTTCGAAGCAGTGACAGGCCTAACGATGCAGTTATTTTAACGATTCACCCTCGCCGAAGGCAAATGTCAAATGCCGTGCTCGCGAAGAATTTCGGAGTTTAGATTTGACCCCGATTTTATTTTCTTTGCACGCCGCGGCGTCCTGTGCGGACAAAGAGGAAGCGGCGTGAGGGCTATCTCATGGCGGTACTGATAGCTAGCCGACGTTAAGGGGTGGCGGTCGGCGATGGGAAAGCCGTCAGTGGTGATACCACGTAGATCTGATCCCATATTTTTAGCACCAGGGTCAAAGACGTCCACTTGCCTTCGACCGATATGGGCAGGTTGGTCCACGTCACAAACGTCACCCGGCTGTTGGGGTCGTAACCCATGTGCGAATTGTAACCGGGAGTCTCGCCGCCGTGAAAATATACCGCGTTCGGCCCCCAGCGCAGTCTCTCG
>QHZE01000247.1 GCA_003225335.1 Acidobacteriota bacterium | reverse complement strand
CCCGCAGGGCCGCCCCCAGGCGTGTCAAATTTTTTCCGGCGGATCACTGCAGCGGTATCACAGGGAGCGCTGTAATCTGGCGCGCCTTGCTGTGAAACTCAAGCACAGCTCCCACAATGCTGCCCCCCTCCGCGGTCGCGGTAACGGCCCCACGGAATTCGCGCGTGTCCGCATCCGGGAATAGCTGTTCGAGGTAACGGGCCAGGTGTCCATTTGCCGACAATTCCAACGTGGCGCCTCCGCCTGAAACTGGCTTTCCCTTTTCGTCCCTCAGCGTCAAAGTCACCTTCACGGGTAAACCCGTAGAGGCAATCGCGACTCCCGTGCTCGAACTTTCTGTTGCGCTTCGTGTCACAGGCGCGATAAAGCCGTCGCTTGGGATGCTCGCGCCGACTCCCGCCACGCCCAAGCCGGGAGAAGTCAAACTCAATACGCCTCCCACGGCGCCGCTGGCATGTACCCTGGCGGAACCCGACACGAGGCTCCCGTTTCCGCCAGCGGAAAGAGTAACCGCGCCCTGAGGCTGGATGTTTGACGAGACGCCGGGGGCGGCCGGATGGGCGTTAACCGATATTGGCAAGGGGCGGCCCTCATCGTCATAAAAAGCGAGTTGATTGTTGCTGGCCGTGCCCTTGGGGTTGGTCAGGAACAGAACCGAAGTCCAGTCCGCGCCGGCGGCAAGTTGAGCGAAGAACAACTCCCTCGGTGCCGGTGCGGGATCGAGAGGTATCACAGGGAGGGTGGTGAATTCTCCAACGGAGCCTCCGGTCTGAATCGTGGTCGCGGTCACACTTTGTTCCAGCCCGGATGACCTGACAACCAGGGTGCCCTGAAAGCTGGAGGCATCGACGCCCGGAAATAGCTCGTCAATGAATTTGGCGACATGGCCGCCTGCGGGAAGCACCGCGGAGCTTGATCCTCGGGCTACCTCGCGACCGTCGAGGCCGCGCAGCGACAGTCTCATCTCGACCGGGCTGTCCGATGTATTGTGCAGCGCCACCGCGGTATTCAGCCCCCGGTTTCTATCGCACAGCACGGGCGTCATAAGACTTCGAAGCGGATGGCTTTCTCCAACACCCGCCATTCCGAAGGCCGGGTGGGAGTATTTGACGACCCCTGATACGGGGTTATCGGAGCTGACTTGCGCCGATCCGGACACGAGGTCCCCGGCTCCGTCGGTAGTGAATGTCGCGCCGCCCAAAGGCGATATCGCGAAAGAGACCGTTTCGGCAGGCGGTTGATTGTTAAGAGAGACAAGCAGCGGTTGGCCGCCATCATTCAGCAAGTTCATGGAACCGGTCACGGTTTCCGTCGCCGACGGATTGGTCAGGACGATGGAAGAAACCCATTGCGCGCCGTTGGCCACCTGGGGGAATGCGGTCTTGTTTCTCCCTGCCTGCTCGACAACGAGAGTCTGCCCTGCGACGGTCAGTTCCCCCCGCCGGCGGTGTTTGCCGCTGTTACGCTCAAGCGAGAACGTCACGGCGCCATCGCCCGTGCCGCTGCCGGCGGAGTTTATGTTTATCCACTCTGGAGCGCCTGAGACGGTCCATGCGTAACCACTCCGGCACGATATGGAGAGGGTGCCTGAGCCGCCGGTATTAGGGAAGGAGTGACTGGCCGGCGAAATGTTGTAAGTGCAGATCTCCGACTGTGAGCTTGCCTGGGTCACCCGGAAGCTCTGCCCCGCAATGGTCAGTGCGGCCGTTCGGGAGCTGGCTGATTTGTTGGCCTCCACGGTGTACGCCACCGTGCCGTTTCCCCTCTCACTGCCGCCCGCGGTGATCGTCATCCAACTGGCATCGCTTGCTGCCCCCCAGCCGCAGCCGGTTGATGAGGCTACGGTCGCTCTCCCAGTTCCACCGGCGCTCCCATAGGAACGGCCGAGGGAAGAAATCGAGTATAGGCAGGCGGCAGGCGCCGTTTGCGAGACCTCGGCAGACATCGTCTGCGAGACCACGGCAGGCACCGTTTGCGACACCTCGTCGGAATAGTCGCTTTCCCCGGCGGTCCAGGTGTCGTAGCTAATCGCGAAGTAGTAGGTAACGCCGGGCGTGAGCCCCGTGAACGTGTAGCTCGTGGTGGCAACGTTCAGATCGGCGTAGGTCTCGTAGTTCCCGGACGCGGTGCCCCGGTACAAGTTGTAGTTTACGGCAGCCGGGTCGGTCGCCTTGTTCCATGCGAGCGACACACTCCCGACCGAGGCGCTCGTGACGCGCAGGTCGAAGGATGACGTCGTGGGCGGGACTGAGCCGGCTTGGGTCACCGTGAAGGTCCGGCCCGCAATAGTCATGGTCCCCGTTCGGGAGCTGGTTGAGCTGTTGGTCTCAACGGTGTACGTCACCGTGCCGTTGCCCCCTCCACTGCCGCCCGAAGTGATCGTGATCCAGCCGGCGTTGCTTGCCGCCGGCCAGCTGCAGCCGGTTGATGACGATACGGCCGCGCTCCCTGTTCCCCCGGCGCTCGCAAAGGACTGGCTGAGGGGAGAAATCGAGTATGTGCAACCGGCAGGAGACGCCGTCTGTGAGACCTCGTTGGAATAGCTGCTTTCGTTTCCCAAGATGTCGTACGCGGTAACGGCAAAAAAGTACGTTCCTCCTCCGAGTCCGGTCACGGTGTAACTCGTCTTGTCGCCAACCACGATTGTTTCGCTGTAGGTCCGCGCCGCCGTGCCGTAATAAAGGTTGTATCCGGCAACGGCGGGCTCGCTGTTCGGGTCCCAGGACAAAGTGACATCGACAGCGAAAGCGCGAGTGTTTCCAGCCAGATAAAGCAGTACGAGGAGCCTGAGTAATTGTAGAAATCGAGCCTGTCCAATCCATGCTTGCATCGGAACACACCTTCCCCAAGACGCGGCGCGGAAGCCTGCACACCAAGAACGTAGCAGGCAGGCTCCCGCCCAGTTGGTTGAAACGCCGGCATGGATCGCAGGAAACTCCCTGCGTTCACACACCGCGAGGATGGAAATTGGCTAGCAGGACAAACAGCGAGGAGAACCGGGGAGGGCTGAGGTCTTCCGGCGCGCAAACAACAACACAGCGTTGTTACGCGCAGCTTCGGTCAGGCGCTCTACGCTTTCTGCCTTTGCTCTTTTGTGAGCGCTCTTCCCTGAAAGAGGGGCGGGGCTTGCAGGAAAAGAAAACGGGGCAATATCCGTCTAACCCAGCCTCGCTTCAAGAACTCGTGCTTCGGAGGGCCGCTGGATCATGTGCAATACGAGGATTCCCCGGGAGTGATTCAGTCTCTGTCCACGAGAAGGGATTCCGTCTGGGTTCAAGTTACGCTCTAAAAAGTAAAACACTTTTTATATCGTAGCGTGAACAATATCAAAGTTTCTATGCCCCTGGCAACTTAAATTTCTCTTATGTGTAAGTTTTAAGACTCCTGAGATCAGAGAGATACGAGCCGCGAAAAATCGCGCAGGAGCCGGCATCCACACCCGTGCGCTTTGCACACCTTCTGAGCCGAACGGACGGACGGATTATTTGCGTTGTTCTTCTGGTTTGGCTGCAATTAGAAGTGGGAGTCAATGGACACTGTCGTGAACTCCTGAGAAGAGTTGGAGAGAATTTAATTCGTGGAATTCGTGGTGGTTTTTACTGGCCACGAATTCCACGAATTTCACGAAAACGATCGCTGTCATTTGGATGTCATTGGTCTGAAATACAATTCTCCACACTCTCTGGCGGCGGTGCTTGACTCCACTTTTAATTGCACCCTTCTGTTGTTTCTTCCTTTACTTCAGCGGTCAACTATAGTACCGTTTTCTTATCTCAAACCCAATCCCGTTACAAATAGAAATCATCGGATAGGCGATCGGAGCGAAAAACTGCCATCGCTTGACACGGTGATCTGGATCAGACGCGTGTTTGATTAGCGGCCCTTAAGACCAGGGTGCGGCATCGAACTGGTCACGGTTGACAGCTATCCTCCTGTTGAATGAGGTGCACGTATGTCCCCAATGACGCCGATCGCTGTAGCCATTGTGAACCATAACACGCGCGACCACCTGCGCGAATGCCTGGCAACAGTTCAGTTGGAAGCGCCGCCCGAGGTCGTGGTTGTCGACAACGCCTCGTGGGACGGCAGCGCTGAAATGGTGCGGGCACAGTACCCATCGGTAACGCTCCGAGCCAACAAGAAGAATCTCGGCTACGGGGCTGCGGCAAACCAGGCATTCGTCAGCTGCACTGCCCAGCATGTATTACTTCTCAACGGCGATACGCTCCTGCAACCGGGAGCCCTCGCGGCCCTCAGTGGGTATCTGGCTCGGCATCGGCGCGCCGCTATCGTTGGCCCACGTCTGGTGGACCCGGATGGGACGCTGCAAGCCTCGTGCTATCCATTTCCAACGCCGCTCAACACCCTCCTCGAGAACAGCACGACGGCTGTTGTCTTGGGACGGCTGATTCGCCGTTATATCCCCATCGTCGGGAACTCGTACCTGCGCACCTGGCCCCATCGCTCTGCCCGAGTGGTCCCATGGGTAAAGGGGGCGGCGATGGCGGTCCGCCGCGAAGCCTTTGACGCCGTTGGCGGCTTCGACGAATCATATTTCATGTACTTCGAGGATGCCGATCTCTGCTACCGATTAAACGCCGCGGACTGGCAGGTTCACTTCGCGCCGGTCACGACCGTGGTGCATATCGGGGGAGCCAGCACCAGGCAATGGGGCCCTGAGATGGGCGTACGACTCCTCGCCAGCACCATACAGTTCTACCGACAACACGCATCTGGCCTGCGCATAGCCGAGGTGGTCCTGATCGTAAAAAGCCTCATGCTGGCCAGGTGGATCAGCGGCGGCATCCGTCTATGTCTCACGCGGAACGCCTGCAAGCGCGCCGAAATCGCTGCGGAGATGGGAGCATGTCGCGTTGTTGTCTTGGGTAACTGGAGAAACCTGGCGACTTGCAGCTGAACACCAGACCCTGCGCTGCGGTGGGTTGATCCTTCCGAAGACGCCACTCCGATAGCCCTTGGCTCGCTTCGCCCGCCAACTTTTAGGAGTCAAAGGGGCAAAGGGGAACCGCTTTTCCGCAGTGAGACCGTATCTTTCGTCGCAAAATAAATCCGGCGAATCTTCCAGGAGACGCATTCATTCATGACGCTTTTTGCCAGGGTTCGGCCATCGGAAGGGGTCCTCTTGCCCCTTTGCCCCTTTGAGCCTATTGGATTATGCCGCCTCGCCCCGATTTTTTATCAAACGGTTGTGCGGTTGCCGAACGTGAAAGGCTAGCCGATGCTGCACCCGGTGCTGGAAGCCGTGTTTCTCGCTTTCGAGGAGGCGGGTGTGCGCTGGTGCCTGCTGCGCACTCCGGCCGATTTCGGCACGCCCTCGGGTGGTGATGTCGATCTGCTCGTCGACCCTGCTCATATTGAAAGCGTGCGGCGGGTTATGGAGGCGTGCGGGTTTGCGCCGCTTCCGACGCGAAACCATGGCGTACATACCTGCTTTCTCAGCTATCATCGGCCCACAGACTGCTGGATCTGGCTCGATCTGGTCACCGAATTGTCCTTCGGCCCCCACTCTGCTCTTCGGACACGGGCCGAGAGAGGATGTTTGGCGAGGCGTCAGCGCGACGGTGCGGTCGTCCTGGCCCTCGACGACGCTTTTTGGGTGCTGCTGTTGCACTGCCTCTTGGACAAAGGGGCCATCGCACCTCGTCACAGGAAGCGTTTGGAGGAACTGGTGGCGGCGGTGCGCGCGGATAGCCCCCTGGCCCGGGTCGTCGAAGCGGTCTGCCCCGCCGGATGGACGCCGGCGCGTATGACGGAGTCCGTCTCCCGCGGCGATTGGATCACCTTGGAGCAATTGGCGCCTCCTCTGACGACGGCGTGGATGCGGCAGGACTCCATCGGGCCGTGGCAGATGTTCGTCCTCCGCAGGTCACGCCTGATGGACAAACTGTGGGACCTGCGCCGCCGCCGCGGGCTGAGCATCGCGCTCCTGGGCCCGGATGGCGCGGGTAAATCGACGTTGGCGATGGGGATCCAGCACTCGTTTATTTTTCCTGTGCGCCTGGTCTACATGGGGCTGACCGGTGGCCTGCTCCGGCACATTGCCCGCCTCCACGTGCCGGGGCTGGTCTTTCTAGGCCGCCTGTTGGTGTTACCGCATCCTGAACGCCTCAACTGGCTGAGGCGGGCATCTCGCCGGTTGGATCGCCACGCCTGCCCTGGCCCCGACATGGTACTGGTGTTGAATGCGCCTGGCGAAGTGATGCATGCGCGGAAGGGCGAGTACAACCCGCGGCAATTGGAGGAATGGCGGCAGCACTTTCTGGCTCTGGAAGGGCGCATTCCGCAGCTTGAAATTCTGGATACGACGCAGCCCAAGGATGCTGTCCGCGCCGACGTGATTGACCGGATATGGCAGCGGTATGTTGCTCGCTGGCGAAGCCAGTGTTTCGGCACCGCTGACGCCATGCCTGAGCCAGAGCCGAAGCCCGCCAGTGAATAGCCCCGCCCGTCAGGGCCGTGAGGGCCGGGGCCGCCAGGACCCGTAATCTGAGGCGCGAAGGACCGACAATCCGCGTCTGCCGCACCTTCGGCGCTCAGTCATCTTCTCGACAATCCAGTCGCACACTCCGCGGTGTCCTGGTCACTGTCGCCCTTTTGGGCCTCTGCGGCAAATCGCCAATCTATGGCGAGCAGCCTCATACCGCCAAGTGAGTCACGGGCGAGACGCCCGTGCCACGATGGTTTCGTGGCACGGCCGTCCCGGCCATGATACAAAACTTGACCGAATTGTGAACTTTGTGTCCACCAAGAAAACCTAACGGCACGGCTGAAGCCGTGCCCTCCCTTATCGCCCCCTTTCTTCCGGCACGACTGAGGTCGTGCCCATCGCTGGCGAAGCCAGTGTGAGGACGTCTCACCCATGGTTCAACACGCAACGCCAACGCTGAACTCCGCGACAGCGGATGAAAGGGGGGAGACAACGCGCACTTCTCTGCTTGAACTGCTCCACCCGGATGGCAACAGCAACCAGTCCCTTGTGATAGGGAGCAACTCTCCGGCCGTATTGCTTCCTGTGCCTCGGGCGCAGGATGACAAGTACGCAGATCTCGTCATTCTGGCCCCGACTGTAACGGAGTGCCGTACGTCCGGCTGGCTCGAAGAGGCCGCACAATCATTGGCTCAGAAGCTTGAGACGGATGGAGTGGCATATGTGCTCGCCCCGCCACGGTGGCGGTCAAGAGTCAAGAGCCTGCTGCGCCGCCATGGCCTGGCGATCGGACCACCGATCCTTCACCTCCCCAACCGGGCGTCGAGCCGTTATCTCGTACCCCTCACTGCCGTACCGGCCCAATATGCCTTCTCGAAGTTGCTGCCGCTGCCGCCCTGGGGACGTCGCCTGGCCATGATAGGGCTTCGCCTCCCTGCTGTCCAAAAACTCCTTGGGGACCTGCTCCCTTCGGCCGGATTCGTCGCGCACCGTCCAGGGGCTCGCCCTCTCTTCGATTGGCTGTTCCAGCTGGACCATGGAGGCCAGCAGCCTGGCAGCGCTGTCATCAGCTCCAGCTGGCGGGGGCAGGACGGCGCAGTCGTCCTCCACCGCTTTCCGGGAAGGGACGCCCAGCCCTCGGCGATCGCCAAGATGAATCTCACGGCGACAATGGCTGGCGACCGCGTCGCCGAGGCCGCAACCCTCGCCCGCCTCGGGCCGAGTGCGCGGAGTGCCGGCGCCGAGGTCCCAGAGCCTCTGCTCCTGGGGCAAATTAACGATCATCCCGTGTTGCTCCAAACCGTAGTTTGCGGTCGGCCCATGGCCTCACTGCTCGCCGCGCGGCCAAAGCGGCTGCTTGAGCACATGGACCTCCTGGTCGCCTGGCTCGAGCGCTGGAACCGGTCCACTGTCTCGATCCGGCCTCTGGATCTCGGGCTGCTGGATCGGGAGCTCCTCGCGCCGGCGACCCTTCTTGCGCCGCTCCTCGAGCGGGGCAGGGAATACCGGGATTGGCTCACCGAGCGTTGTGCCGCAGTCGCAGGCATGCCGGTCCCGCTCGTCGCCACACACAATGACCTGACGATGCGCAACGTCTTCCTGATGGAGCAGGGGCGCCTGGGCGTCATCGATTGGGACGGAGCTCGCGAGGAAGGCTTCCCGCTCGTCGACTTCCTCTATGCCATGACCGACGCTGCCGCCGCGGCACGGGGCTACGTTGACAGGCCGAAGGCTTTCGAGGCGTGCTTTGTCCCGGGTGGCGTCTACGCTAAAGCGGTGACGCGATTCCTGGGGCGCCTCAGATGCGCCGTCGAAATCCCGGATGAGGTTGCCGAGTTGTGTTTTCATGCGTGCTGGTTACACCATGCGGCCAACGAGCATCGGTTGGGGAGGGCCTGCGGCTTAGGACCGTTTTTCGCGATAGTTCAACAGCTGCACCGGCGCCGTTTCAAGACGTGGATGCGCAGTTGACGCGGCCTGGGCTCCGCCCGAAACGGCTGCTCTTTCTGCTCCCGTTTCCTCCACGGCTGGACGCGCGACATGGAGGCGGTCGAGCGACGGCGCAGCTGTTGGTAAAACTGGCTACCCGGCATCGCGTCGCCCTGCTGTATCTGCGCGCCCCGTCAGATCCGCCTCTGGACACCACCTTGCAGGAGCGGTGCGAGCTGGTGGAAGAGGTCATGCGGCCCGATCCCGGCTTTTCCCTGGCCGAGGGATGGTCACGTCTCAACTCGTTGCTCCGGGCCAGACCCTTATGGGCCGCCGGTTCCTCGGTTGCGGCATACGGCCCGCGACTCCGCGCGCTCGCCCGAACGTGGCGGCCTGATATCGTGCAGATCGAATACCACGTGATGGGGCAGTATCTTTCCGCTCTTGACGGCTGCCCTGCGCCACGCGTGCTCACCGAGTATGAACCGGGAGCGCAAGTGGCTCGCGACCTGCTGGATTCACGCCGCGGCCTCGCGCGGCTGCCTTATTGGCTTAGTTGGCGTGCCTGGGAGCGGTTTGAAGGAGCGGTCATCGGGCAGGTCCAAGCCGTCGTCGCGCTCACCGAGCGTGACCGGCTGGTGCTTGCGCCTTTCGCGCCACACACGCCAATTGTGCGGATCCCGCTCGGGATGGCGCTTCCGGAACACCCGCTCAACCCCCTTGGGCACTCGCCGCCGAGCCTGCTCTTCGTCGGAAACTTCGGGCATCCGCCGAACGCGGACGCCGCCGTGCGTCTCATCAGCGCGATCTTTCCGCGAGTGCAGGCGCGCTTTCCGGAACTAGTCCTGCACATCGTCGGAGAACAGCCGGCGCCCCGGGTACGCCAGATGGCCAACGCTAACGTTATCGTGACCGGACCTGTTCCGGATGTGACGCCCTATCTCGATCGCGCCGCCCTTGTGGTCGTGCCACTCCGTCTCGGCGGCGGGATGCGCGTTAAAGTGCTGGAGGCGCTTGCTGCCGGCAAAGCTGTAATCGCGTCGCCGCTTGCCGTCGAGGGCCTCGATGTTGTCGATGGTGAGCACGTTTTCGTTGCCGAGTCTGACCCGCAGTTCTGCGACGCAATCGCTCAGCTTCTGGCCCACCCGGAACAACGCACCGCGCTGGCGGCGCGTGCCCGCGCCTGGGCACACGCTAATCTCAGTTGGGAAAGGTCGATCGTGGCGTACGAGACGCTTTATCAGAATCTGACGGGTCACGGGCAACCACGCGGACTCGTTAGAATCCCCTAACTGAAAAGTCCTTCGCGTTTTCTTCGTGTCCTTCGCGGTGAAAGTCCAGCCCGGCATTCACCGCGAAGCCGCGAAGGACGCGAAGAAAATAAAACAACCCCATGAGACCGGTACGCATGCGTATAAATTCTCCTCGTGTTTGGCTGGTTGAAATCGGCCCTTTGGTCTGGGGAATAACGTCTCTGTGGGCCAAGCTGGTCTGCTTCGGCGCGTCGCTGCGCAGTCTTTCGTGGGCCCCGGAAGAACCACTCGGGCGGTGGCTTCTTGCTCACCCCGACATGTTTACCGCGACACTCGCGAGCCTGGTGTTATTGTTTGCGCCGCTTCTCTTATTTCCTCGAGTCTCGCGCTTCATGATCTTACTTTTGCTTAATCTCGCCCTGAGTATGCTGGTCCTCGTCAATGCCGTGCATTTTCGTTTCTATGGCAATATCATGCCGATCATCGTTGTTGGGATTCTGATCTTACCTTACTACCTGGCGTTCTGCCGAAGCGTTGCTCTTCTCGATCGCAGCTATAGAAAACGTCTCTGCTGGGGATTGCTGGTTTTGGGTATTGTCTTCGCTGCGCCCACTGTGCGCCTGGTATGGCAGGATAAGAATCTGGTATCTGCGTATACGAACCTCCAACGCGAAGTTGCTGCGACGGTAGGTTTGCCGGCCTACTATTTCGGCGATGCCATGATTCACGTAGCCTCGCGCAGCCGTGGCATTGGAGAGTCCGAACACCAACGCGTCCTCCGTTTCGTTGGCGGCAAACGCGAGAGGAGCGATGCCTCTTCCTCAAATCTATTTGGAAGTGCGCGCGGTCGAAACGTGATTGTGATTATGGCAGAGTCCCTGCAGACCTTTCCGATCGGGCTCGAAATCAGGGGACAGCTCATCACGCCCAGACTTTCCGCGTTTGCAAAAGAGAGTCTCTACTTTGTGAACTTCTACGATCAGACTCATTTGGCAACGACGTCTGACGGTGAGTTCATTTCATTTCAATCCTTGCATCCGCTGCCCACGGGGGCGGTTGCAGAAAGCCGCTATTCCGGGAATCACTATTACGGACTCCCGGCGACCTTGTCCCACGATGGTTACTCGACGTTGTCTGCCTGCGGAGAGTCCGGTGCCATGTGGTACATGAATCAAATGCACCCGCGGCTTGGTTTTCAGCGGTCTTTCTTCGAAGAAGACTACAAAATTCTTGACCGCATTGGGCCATGGTTGGCAGATAGAGAGTTCTTTGCCCAGACAATTCCCATCCTGAAGGCACAGACAGAACCCTTCCTGGCTTATCTTCTCACCTCCTCAAACCACGACCCTTTCGAAGTGCCGGAGAAACACCGCACCCTGAATCTGGGCGAGTTGGAGGGGAGCCTGCTTGGTAACTATCTGCATTCGGTTCACTACTTCGATCGCGCGTTCGGTGAGTTCGTCGATCAGTTGCGAGAGAGTGGTCTGCTGGAGAAGTCTCTTCTCGTGCTGTACGGCGATCATCAGGCTTTCATGAAGGGACCCGAACTTGCCCGCCTCTTTGGATTCGCAGAGTCGAGCGAGTACGACTCCTTTTGTTTCAGAAAAAGAGTGCCGCTGTTTATCCGGCTTCCCTACGCGCAAGGCGCCGGAGTCAGAAATGTCACTGGCGGGCACCTCGACATTGCTCCGACCTTGCTCAGTCTTCTTGGTATCGTCGACGATAGTAGCGTGATGTTCGGCAGGGATTTAACCCAGGGGAAAGACTCTTTGGTCGTATTCAGGGACGGCAGCTTCGCGGATGGACTCCACTACTTTATCAATCACTTCGGCGGAATCTCAGCTTCCGCCTGTTACGAGGCTGAAACGGGCCGAACGCTAGACTGCGGGCAGCTGGAGGAACGGAGACGCGGCGCCCTCGAACAGCTTGAAATCTCGGACCTCATTATCCGGGGTGATCTCATCCCAATCTTAAGGGCTGCCAAGAATCGGGCGAACGCGCAGTAAACCTGGGAGTGCACGCTTCCAGGGACGGCCTCCGCGTCTCTGTTCCGAGAATACCGAGTGGGGCAACTAGGTCCACTTGCTGGACGCAAGGTTCACAAATCGGTCAAGTTTTGTATCATGGCCGGGACGGCCATGCCACGAAGCCATCGTGGCACGGCCCGTTTGGAGTTCAGGCTTTAGCCTGCCCGGCGCCAGTGCAGCCTGAAGGCTGAACTCCGAACCTGCGCCCGCGATGACGCAAAAATTTGACCATTTTGTGAACTTTGTGTCCACCAAGAGGGCCTAGCTGCACCATTGCTTCACCATTCCCCAGCGGGACACATTTTCATGTGCTTTGGGTGTGCGCCGCACATGTGAGACTGCGGCGAGATTTTTTGATTGCGGCTATGCGGGGCCAGCGCGCATCGGCGCCAGGTCCATCGCTACTATCCGCGATTCAGAAAGTCTGATGGAGCTTTCATGGGCAACGACGCGAAGACCGTGAATCGCATATCGGGCGTTCCAACCGGCCTGCACTCAGGCCATCGCACCGTCATTCGCCACCCCTTCGCTCGCTCGCGCCGGCTTGCTCTTCCGGCGATGGCCGGAGCGTTTGGCGTGTACGTTGCCATGCACTCGCCCCTTCGGGATGCGGTCGCGGCCCTGCTCGGACTGAAATCCCGGGCGTGTTACTTTGTCTGCGGCGATTGGACGGCTCTGAGTGGCGCCGATTCGGCGGCTGCGTGCGCGCTGATCGCCGCCGCGTCGCTCGCCGCCTGGGTAGTGAGCGATTCGTTCGCCGGCGCCCCCTATGAGCGGCCGCTCGTCTTCGGCCTGAGCGCGCTTGCGTTCATCGTCGTGCCTGCCGCGGCAATCGGCGGTATCGCCACGTGGACCGGCACGGCTCTGCTGCGCCCTCCGCTCGGTCCTTTGCTGTCTGCCCTTCCGGCGGCCGCCGTAGTTGGCGCTGGCCTGCGGCGGGGCTGGCGGCCGCATCAGCCGCACGTCATATCGGGGCGGCATGGCCGCTTGGTCTTGCTGGCCGGGGGTTTGGCCGCAAGCTTGCTTCTGGTCTCCACCGCACTCAGCCTGCTGCACCCTCCGGGTGGGGGGGACGCGATAAGCTACCATGCACCCCTCGCCGTCTTTCTCTGGCACGATGGGAATCTCGGCGCTTTCCTCGATCGGGCGCCGATCGCGTGGGCGCTGGCGAACCCGGGGACGTCGGAGCTCTGGTACGGACTAATGCGGGTCGCCGGCGGGGAGCGTCTTGCCGACCTCGGACAATTGCCGTTTGCCTTCCTCGGTGGCATGGCCGCCGGCGCCTTCACGCGGCGGTCAGGCCTGGGCCGCGGCGCCGCAGGGCTTGCCGCCGGCGCCTTTCTGCTGGCGCCCATGGTTGTCATGCAGAGCACGACGCAGGCCAACGACGTCGCCGGAGGAGGTCTCTTAATGGCGACGATTGCGCTGGCGTGCGCCCCTGGGGCGACTTGGACGGCCGGCCGTCTCGGCTGGCTCGGCCTCGGCCTGGGCCTGACTGCCACCACCAAACTAGCCCTGCTCCCCTGTGTGGCCGGCGTGACACTCTTTGTGATCGCCGCCACGCTTTGGTCCGCTCGTCACCACGGGAAGGCTCACGCTGTAGCCAAGGGGCTCGCGCTCGCCGCGCTCATGTTCCTCCTCGTAACGGCCCCGTGGTGGATCCGTAATGTGGCGCGCTACGGTAATCCCGTCTACCCTGCCGGGGTTCCCCTGATCGGCCGGGGCATCTTCGTCAGCGACTTCGGCCGGATCGATAGAGAGTTCGTGCCCGGCCCGGCAGCATGGCCACTCTATCCTCTGATCGAGCCACACGACGACCGATCGGGGTTCGGCATGCTTTTCGCAGTTGGGGTCGTGCCTGGCCTTGTGCTCGCGGCCCGGCGCGGGCGGCGGCAGCCGATCTTCCTCTATGGGTTGGTGGCGGCGTTCATGCTCCCGGCCTGGTGGATGCTGACGATGCACGAACCGCGATTCCTGCTGGCGTTCTTCGGCCTCGGCTGCGCCTTTCTCCCCTGGTCACTGCTGGCTGTGCCGCGGCCGCAACGGCGGATGGGAAGCGCGCTCCTCGCAGGGGCGGCTGTCTTCTCGGCCCTGGTGACGTTCGATCAAGGCTTGCTGCCTTTGGCCCGCCAACCGGGCGCGCGGGCGGAGTTTTACGACCGCGTGTGGGGTGTGGACCCGCTGGTCACTTCGTTGCCGGAGCACGAGGGGCTCCTGCATCACACCGGTTATGGCCCACCCTCGAGCGACTATGCCGCGTACTATCCTCTCCTCGGTCCCTCGCTCAGCCGGGTCGTGATCCCCGCGGATACCGAAGCCACGACGGACTCGATCGTAACCGGCATGCGCCACGCGGGCCTGCGCTATGCGTATGTCTCGGCCTTGCCCGAGTCACGGGCGACCGTCGAGGCGATCTATGATGGAGCGCAATTCCAGCTCGTACACATGTCGAGTATCGAAAGAGGTGAGCCGAGCGGGGCGCGGCGCTACCTCTACCGACCGGTTGCGAATGCGACCGGCAACGGCGCCATCCGGCGCTATCTCTACCGCTTGAAGTGAAATTCGGAGTTCAGGCTCTGGTCTGGGGACCTTAGGATCATCAAAACTATTGAAGGAGTTGAATAGGAAAACTCTATGAAAATAGTCAAATACACTACGGTGGAATTTTGTACCGATCCTAACTGTCTCTGTCCGGACAGATCAGGATCCATCCTGTACACTGGAACCAACGAGGCTGATGCGATCCGGGCTAAGCGTAAGGCCCGGTACAAAGTAGTCAAGATCGTCCAGAGAAGCCAAGATGTCTGACCTATACGAACGGTAATTACACAGAGCAGTAAAGCCGCAACCAAACTAAAGCCCTTCGCGTTTTCTTCGCGAAGAAGAATCCTTTCCTGCCAGCAAAGGATTTTCGGGTTAGTAGTACAGGAGACCAACTCTGAGGGCAGCGTGAAGGCTGAACTCCAAACAGCTCGAATAATCGATTACAACCTGTGAAAAAATCCTGATCTCGTAGGGGTGGCCCTGCGTGGCCGCCCGCAAGTCCGCGCTATTTTTGGCCGGTCGGGCGACCCCATGGGGTCGCCCCTACGCGGATACCGATTTTTTTTCACACCTTACTGGAGGAATAACACGTTGATCGAACTGTGCGTCGTTGTCCTGAGCTATGGAAAGGCCGAACTGCTGCGCGCCTGCCTGGAGGCGCTCCGCCATCAGACAGTGCAGGCGTCTGAGGTGATCGTTGTGGTGTGCGGCGCCTCCGACGCGACGCGCGCGATGCTGGACAGCTTTGTTTCCCGCTTCAGGTTGCGCGTCATCTGGCAGATCGGTAGCAGCCCTGGCGCGGCCCGGAACCGCGCCGTGGAAGCCACAGCCGCGCACTATTGTCTCTTCCTCGACGATGATGTCATCGCCGACTCCCGGCTGGTGGCCGAACATCTGCGCGTGCAGCGCCAGGGGCCGGGCGTCGCCGGCCTGGGGCAGCTCATCGCCAGGCTACCGCCCAGCGCCGACGGCTTTGCGCGTTATGTCGCGCAGGAGTGGGATCACCACACACGGCTGCAAGAGGGCGCCCAGGCCCCCTCGTGTGCGGATTGCTCCAGCGCCAATCTGTCGGTGCCACGGTTAGCGCTCTTGAAGGCGGGCGGCTTCGTGGATTCGTCGGGCGCCGAGTTAGGCTATCGCCTCGAGCGTCAGGGACTATCCTTCGTCCATATCCCTGAGGCGATTGGACACCGGGACTATCGCAAGGGCTTTCGCGAGGTTGCGACTGATGCGGAAAGAGCGGGGGCGGCCAGCGTCGAATTGTACGCGCACCAGCCGCACATGCTCCCATATCTGCAACTGGGGGCGTTCTACGACATGAGCCGCAAGGCAATCCTTCTCCGCCGTCTTCTGTTGACCCTCGGTGTGCCCGATCGTGACACCTGGCAGCGACTGACCCGCAGCCCGGTCATCTTAATGTATCACGCGTTCGGAAAACCGGGCGAGCCTTCCAGTCGCTACGCGATCCCTGGACGCCGCTTCGCCCGGCAGATGGCATGGCTCAAATGGCGGGGCTACCACGTCCTCGGCCTCGAGGAATTCTTGCGCGATCGCTGCGAATATCGCCTGCCACTCGCTCGCTCGGTCATCCTGACCTTTGACGACGGCTATGCCGATAACCGGGCCGTCGCCTATCCCATTCTCCGCAGGTATGGCTTTCCAGCCACGATCTTTCTGGTGAGCGGGGGGGTAGGAGACGTCAACCGGTGGGACAGCGACGGTGAGTTAGCCGGCCGGCCCCTCCTTTCCTGGTCGGATGTACGTGCGCTGCTGCACGGGGGCGTTCGCTTTGGAGCGCACACACAGAGCCACGTCGCACTCACTGCCGTCAGTCCAGACCGGATGAAGGACGAAGTCGAAGGGTCACGGGCGGAACTCGAGCGCGCACTTGGCGTTCCAATTTTCACCTTCGCCTATCCGCACGGAGAGCTCGATGCGGCCGTTCAGGCGGCGGTAGAGGACGCAGGCTTCCTGGGCGCCTGTTCCTGTCACACCGGCGTGAACGACCCCATTGTACCCAGCCACGCTCTGCGGCGCGTCGAGGTGCGTGGCGCCGGTTCGTTTATCCGCTTCGCCCTGGCTCTTTGGCTGGGGATCCCGGGGCAATCTCAATTCTATAGACGAAACGGCGGTCAGGCCCAAGCCGGACCAAGGGTTCGTGGTGCTCTGGACAAGGAAGCGACCGATGGGAACCAGCCGTGATAGGAGGAGGTCGTGACGAGAATTGCACATGTCAGCGCGGCCATCGCCACTCTTGACCGGCCGGAGGCCCTGGCGCGTTGCCTGGATGCGCTGCTGTCAGGCGCTGTCTTGCCGGCCGAGGTCATCGTGGTCGATCAAAGCGCGAATGATGCGACCAAGGCGATGATCGAACAACGTCGGGCAGGCGCTGTGCCGATCCTGTATACACGCCAGCAACGGCGCGGTCTCTCGGCTTCGCGCAACGCCGCCCTGGGGCAAGTGAGTTGTCCTGTTGTCGCCGTGACCGACGACGACTGTGTGCCGGACCCAGGATGGATCGCCGCTATTGAGCGGGCGTTCGCCTCGCCGGCCGCGCCAGATGCGGTCACCGGAAGAATACTGCCTCTGGGGCCACACGTACCCGGGACGTATGGCATTGCGTTACGGCAGAGCCGCGTACGCGCGGATTTCAGCGGCAGGGTCTTGCCGTGGCTCGTCGGGAGCGGGAACAACTTCGCCGTGAGGCGGGATTGGTTCGCCCGCATCGGCGGCTTCGACGAACGCCTCGGCGTGGGATCCCCAGGCAAAGCAGCGGAGGATATAGACCTTTTCTATCGCCTTCTTCGCGCCGGGGCGCGTGTGCGCTACGAGCCCGAATCACTTGTCTATCATCAGCGTCATAGCAAAGCCAAGCGCATGACAACCCGCTATAGCTACGGCCACGGCATTGGCGCCTTCTGCATCCTATGGCTGCGCCGGGGAGATCTCTACGCACTGCGCGTTTTCGGCCACTGGCTGTGCTGGCAGTGCAAGGACCTCGCGGTCGCCACTGGACGTTGGCAATGGCTGGAGGCGTATCAAAGGTGGCTGATCCTGCGAGGGACCCTGAGCGGCTTGATATACGGTTTGCGCGTGGCGGCGGCATAGCGGCAAAGGTATGAACAGGTCAGACCTCAGACTTCAGACCTCAGACTTCCGGCTCCAGGTCTGAGGTCTGATCCCTGAGGTCTGAGGTCTGATCTGTTTCATCGGTGGTTTCAATTTTGATGCGATCGCCCCTCTTGGAGAAAATTCTGGAAAGGATTCGCCCCGACCAGCGGAAACGCCTCCGCCGTCTCGTGCGTCCGGCATGGCTCGGGACGATCCGCCGAACCACGCCCTTGAGCGAACGTCATGGCTATGACCGCGGCACGCCGGTTGATCGCTATTACATCGAACGCTTCCTCGAGGAGCACCGGCGGGACATCCGCGGCCGTGCGCTCGAAATCAAAGATAGCGTCTACACTGATCGATTCGGCGCGGACGTCGACCGGCGTGATGTGCTCGACATCGACGCTGCAAACCGGCGCGCGACGATCGTCGGTGATTTGGCCGCGGCAGATGGGATCGCGGCGGACCAATTTGATTGCTTCGTGCTGACCCAGACGCTTCAGTTCATCTACAACGTGCGTGCCGCCATCGTTCATGCCCATCGTGTTCTTCGCCCGCATGGAGTTCTTTTGGTCACTGTCCCCGCGGCGGGCCGAATGTCTCCTGAGGACAAGCCGAGCCTCGATTACTGGCGGTTCACAGCCACCTCGTGCTCGTCGCTCTTTGGGGAAGTGTTTGGCGCAGAGCGCATCACTGTCCGGTCGTACGGCAATGTGCTGACGGCCATCGCATTCCTGACCGGCATGGCGTACGAGGAGCTGTCACGCCGGGAGCTCGATGCGAATGACGAGAACTTCCCGGTCATCCTCGGGGTTCGTGCAATCAAGCGATAGACCAATGACCGACATCAATTCTCTTACGGAGGCGAGCCTCCCGCCGGCATCGCTGATCATCTGCTCGCGTGACAGGCCGAAACTCCTGGCCGAGACCATCGAGTCGGTGCTCCGGGGAGATGAGGTTCCAACCGAGCTCATCATCATCGACCAGAGTGGTGTCCCGCATCCGGCCCTGGCGAGCTTGAAAAGCGGCCGCTCCTGCGAAATTCGCTACCTGTGGACGCACTCGGCCGGGCTGAGCCGGGCCAGGAATACTGGTATCGGCGCGGCGCGGCACGCCATTCTCGCCATCATAGACGATGACATGTTCGTGGAGCCCGCCTGGTTCGGCTCGCTCATCCGAGCGCTTCTCAACTCTGGAGAGCGCGCCGTCGTGACCGGTAGGGTGCTGCCAACCGCACCGGAAGTGCCCGGCGGCTTTGTGCCGACATTTATGCCCAGCGAGGTTCGGGCGGTCTACGAAGGTCGCATCGGCACTGATGTGCTGGCAGGGGGACACATGGCTGCGTATCGATCCATCCTCGACGCCGTCGGCGGTTTCGACGAACGCCTCGGGGCAGGGGCGGATTTTCCCGCCGCCGATGACAACGACCTTGGTTTCCGCCTGCTCGAGGCTGGGTATCGCATCATCTACGCTCCGGAAGCCGTGCTCTATCATCGTGCCTGGCGCGGCAAAGGGGAGTATATGGCGGCGCGCTGGAGTTATGGCCGCGGCAAAGGCGGGTACTATAGCAAGTACCTCAGCTACAAGGACCGCTACATGCTGCGCCGCATGGCCTGGGATATTCTGCATCGTGTCTTTCGCTTTCCATGCCTGGTATGGCTGGATCCCCGGAGGGCTTGCGGCGACCTTGTATATATTGCTGGAATTCTCTCCGGGACAACTCGTTGGGCATGGACACAGCTAAAGATTAGCCACGGAGCCACGGAGGCACAGAGATAGTCTTGTCTCTGTGGCTAAACCGAAGACTCGGCGATCCGCCCCAGCGGGGCGAAATAAGGAAGCGATGGTATTTAACACGCAGGAATCTGCGCCAGGACACCAGGGGGCGTCATCCACGCCGGGAAATCTTCCCGCGACCTCCCTCGTCATCTGTTCGCGGAATAGGCCGAAACTCTTGTTCGAGTGCGTCCAGTCCATCCTTCAGGGCGCGGAGCTTCCAACCGAACTGTGCATCATCGACCAGAGTGATGTCGAACATCCGAGCCTGACAGCCCTGAAAACCGATCGCGCCTGTGAGATTCGCTACTTATGGACGCAGTCCGTCGGGTTAGGCAGAGCCAGAAACGCCGGCATTGCCGCAGCTCGGCATGACATTCTTGCCTTCACCGATGACGACATGGTGGTGCCGGCCACCTGGTTTGGCTCCCTCATCCGGGCTCTCGTCGACGCAGGGCGGCGCAGTATCGTGACAGGCCGGGTCCTGCCGACCGCACCGGAAACGCCTGGAGCCTTCGCGCCATCAACCAAAATCGAAGAGGTCCGCGAAGTCTACGAGGGTCGCGTCGGCAAAGATGTGCTCTGGGCCGGCAATATGGCGATGTACCGCACCGTCATCGCCGGCATTGGCGCCTTCGACGAACGCCTCGGCGTAGGATCGCGTTTCCCTTCGTCCGAAGACAACGACTTTGGATTCCGCCTTCTCGAGGCCGGATCTCGTATCATCTACGCGCCGGAGGCAGTGCTCTACCATCGTGCCTGGCGGACTAAACAAGACCATGTCTCAATAGGCTGGAGCTACGGCCGCGGTCAGGGCGCGTATTACGCCAAGTACCTGAGCGTGAGAGACCCCTATATGCTGCGGCGCATGATTTCGGACATCATACGTCACGTCCTTCTGTTCCCTCGCCGGGTGTGGCGTGAGCCCCATCGGGCGTGCGGCGATGCCGTCTATGTTTTTGCGCTTGTCTCTGGAGCCTTCGAATGGCTATTGACGCAGCCAAGGACGCGTTGATCTGGCAGCGCGCCCTGCGCAATGTTGTCAGTAACTACTTCGGCGCGTTCATCACGCTTGGCATCGGGTTCTTCCTCACGCCGTTCATCCTGCGCCAGCTTGGGGCCTCGGGGTTTGGTCTATGGATGATCGTGGGCTCGGTGGTAATGTACGGCTCACTCCTCGACCTTGGCATCGCGGGCGCCGTTATCAAGTATGTCGCCGAGCACCGGGCCAGAGGGGAGACCGAGCAGGCGCGGAGCCTCGTCGCGACTGCGCTGTGCCTTTATTCTGCCCTCGGTCTGATCGTCATCGTCGTGAGCGCGGCTTTCGCGCCGCTCGTCCCGGCCCTCTTCAATCTGCTGCCCGGCGAGCGTATCACGGCCATTTGGTTGGCGCTATTGGTGGGTTTGAGGATTGGGATAGCGATCCCGTGCACGACGGCCCCGGCCGTCCTGCGGGGTTTGCAGCGCTACGACACCATCAACCTCATCAATACCGCCGGTACGATCCTCTCCGCTGCGGCGACGGTCGTCGTCTTGCTGCTTGGCGGAGGCGTACTTGGCCTGGTGGGAGTCAGTATCGCCGTTACGCTCGCAATGCAAGCATGGGCTATTGGGTCCATCCACAGCATCATGCCGGAGCTGCATTTCGGGTGGCGAGGCGCGAGGCGCCGGCTGGTGCGGACAGTCATCTCGTTCAGTTCGCCGCTCTTCGTGACGGAAGTCTCGGGTTGCCTGCAGACAAAGACTGACGAGTTTGTGATTGCGGCATCTCTGCCGATCAGCGCGGTCGCGCCCTATGCCATTGCCAGGCGGCTGAGCGAATTGGCTCAGCTTCTGACCGATCAACTCGTGAAGGTACTCCTGCCGCTCGCGTCAGAGCTCCATGCCGAAGGTGATCGGGGCCGTCTGCGCTCACTCTACTTCACCAGCAGCCGCTTGACGCTCGCCATCTTCATCCCGGTTGGCTGCATACTCGCCGTTTTGACTCGGCCAATTCTCAGCCTCTGGGTCGGCACGGCATATGCGGACTATGCCCATCTCGTTATCATCCTGACTCTCGCCAGTCTCATCAACACGAGCATGTGGCCCGCTGCCTCGATCCTTCAGAGCATGGCACGGCATCGGCCAGTGGCAGCAATGTCGCTCGGCTCGGGATTGGCAAACCTCGTCCTGTCAATCGCCCTCGTGCACCGGTTCGGGCTCACCGGCGTCGCCCTCGGCACCCTGATCCCGACGGCTGCCGAATGCCTTGGGCTCGTCCTGCCGTATGCCATGCGGGTCATTGGAGCCCGCATCTCTGAGGTCTTCAAGCAGATCCTTTCACCGGTACTGCTGCCAGCGGTTCCCATGGTGATCGTGCTCTATGTCCTTCGGAACGTAATCGACCCGTCGTCCTTGCCCCTTGTCCTGGTGATAGCAGGTCTGGGCGTGTTGGTGTACGTGGTGAGCTATCTCGGTATGGGTGCCAGCAAGATCGAGTTACAGGCCTACCGCAGCTTTGCGATAGGCACTATCCGCTTTGTCGAGGCCCGCTTCAAGAATTCCTGACCCTCCTCCCCAGCCCAACCCCCCTTTCTCCAGTTAAATTCTTTCGCGGTTTCTTCAGCCACAGAGCCACGGAGACACAGAGAAAAAGATTTTCTCGGTGCCTCCGTATCTCTGGGGCTAAATCGGGCTTGCTCGAGGCGCGATTACACCTCGGGCTTTACATGTCACTCTCCCATCCCTATACTGCTGGTGCCTCTCTTGAAGGGGGGCGCGTATTGTGAAAGATTCCAGGCAGTGAGTGAACCTCCCACACCGTCGATTTCGGTAATCATCCCGTTTTATAATGCCTCAGTTTACCTGGAGCGCTGCCTGAAGGCGCTTGCGAGCTCCAGCCATAGGAACTTTGAGCTCGTCCTGGTGGATGACGGCTCCACCGATCGCTCGCCGGAAATCGCCCGGCAATTCACGGACCGGATTGTCACGCTCTCGTCTTGCCAGGGCCCGGCGGTCGCTAGAAACCGCGGGGCCGAGGAGGCCCGCGGAGCCATTCTCTTCTTCATGGATGCGGATGTATTTTGTTTCCCGGATACTCTGGAGACGATCGAGCGGGCATTCAAGGAGGAGCCGGACATAGCTGCGGTTATCGGATCCTACGACGACGACCCACCCGAACACAATTTCCTTTCGCGTTACAAAAACCTGACACACCACTTCGTGCATCAGCTCGCCTCTCCGGAAGGCTCCACGTTCTGGACCGGATGCGGCGCCATTCAGAAGTCGGTGTTCCAGGAATTGAAGGGTTTTGACGAATCCTATCGGCGGCCGAGCATCGAAGACATCGAGCTGGGATACCGGTTGCGAGCCCGTGGCGGAAGAATACGTTTGTGCAAGCACCTGGTGGTGAAACATGCCAAGCGTTGGAGTTTCCTGAGCCTTCTGCGCAGCGACTTGATGGACCGCGCGATTCCCTGGACAGCCCTTCAGCTTTCGCACGGCCAGATCCTGGATGACCTCAACGTGACGAGACTCCAGCGAGCTGCGGCGTTCTTTGTTTGCCTGGCGCTGCTCCTTGTGCTTGTGGCGCTGAAGAGGCCCGCGTTTCTGCTCGGGACCGCCTTTTGCCTGGCCCTGGTTACTTATTGGAACCGGCAACTCTATGGTTTCTACTGGCGGCGCGGCGGACCTTGGTTCGCGCTCCGGGCGATGGGTATGCACTGGTTCTATTACCTCTACAGCGTGGCAGGCTTCGTCTTTGCCTATCTCAGGTTCAAGGTTGTCCGCCAGAATTCCTTTCCCGCCTCATCTTCCCGGCATCGATGATTATTCTTCGCGTCTTCGTGTCTCTCCTGAAAATGGACTTTCGTGGCACGGGCGTCCCACCCGTGCCAAACCGTGGGAAGTGGGCATTAAGGGCCCGTCAGGAAATAAGGTGTACATTTTGCTGCTGGCTGCGGGCCGCAGCCCGGAGGGGCGCGGCGGCGGGCGGGCATCTGCGGCGTTGCCGCTCCTCGACGATGTCACCACATCGCCTGCGTCGCGGCGCCTTGCATCTGCCCGCCCGGCGCTCGCGCCAAAATGCACACCTTATTTTCTGACGGGCCCTAACCTGGTCATGGCCGAGACGGCCATGCCACGAAGACCCGTCTGACCCGCGAATGACCCGGAGGTTGCTCGCTAGGATCTGGGCGTACTTTTCATTCGCGGTGGCGAGCCGCAGGACATGACAACTTCGTGGTGAATCCGGCGCAGTCCTTACCGCCAAGACGCGAAGACGCAGAGAAAGAATAGGGTGGTGAAGTTAGCGGGCGAGCTTGTTGTAGACCGCGCCCAGAACGGCTCCGGTCACGAAGCCCACCAGGAAGCCGTAGACGAAACCCAAGATGCTGCCCAGAAAGGTAACGGAATAGCCGGGAAAGAACTGGCTGAGCAGAGCCAGGTGCGCTCCGGGGTGGGGTCCACCCTTGATCACCAGCCAGATAGTCGCCACAAAAAGCCCGACTCCGAAGAGGAATCCAAGAACGAGGCCGACCGTCGCGGCGTTCAAACGCACGGCCACTCGCTCGATTAGCTCTTCCTCCGGAATCAGGTTTTCTTCCACGGGTTTTTCTCCCTAGATCATGCGATCCAGCAGGTCGTCCAGCAGTTCCTGTTCCGCCCGGCGCCGGATATATCTCACGTAGGAATGAACCAGCAAATTCCGCATCCGAGCGAAAACATAACCGGCAATGAAGCCAGCCACCGCTCCGTAGAGAAGTCCCAGGAATGCACCCGGCATCGTGACACTGTAGTCGAAGAAGTACTGGGACAAGAGGGAGAGGTTCACCCCTACATCCTCGCCTCCGCGTATTACCAGTGTCGCGGTCATGAGGAAAACCCAGGCTCCGCTCACCAACCCCAAGGCCACTCCCAGGGCAATGGGATCGATATGTTCCAGAACGAGAACCAGAGGGCGAGGCAGTCGTGTTTGTTGCGCGATCTGTTCTGATACGGGTCGGCCTGACATGCTTGTATTATAAATCGATTTGGGGTCAGGTCTTGAAAATTTAATTTTTCTGCTCTTCTCTATTCGCGTTTTCTTCGCGTACTTCGCGCCTGGGCGGTGAACGATCGAGGCGAAGAATTCACCCCGAAGACGCGAAGTCCGCAAAGAGAGCGCCAAGAATGGCAGGGAAAGAAAATCTTTTCCAGATTACGAGGGATTTTCGAGTAGTAGTACGGATGGCACGTTTTAAAAAATCTTCTTAGTGATTCTTCACGTTTTTGCGTCTTGGGTGAATGGGCGCGCCTGCTTTCGTCACCGGCGCTGCTCAGGCGGGGCACTGGGTGGAACTTCGGCGGAGCCGATTTGATCCTGCGCAGAGCGCATCTGGTCTTCCATAGAGCGGACCTGATCTTCCGCCGCTCTTACCTGATCTTCTGCGGCCTGCACCTGATCCTCGGCCGCGCGCACTTGGTCCTCTGCGGCTCGTGCTTGATCTTCCGCTGCCTGCACCTGATCGTCGAAGGCCCGAGCCTGGTCTTCGGCAGCCTGAGCCTGGTCTTCGACCGCGCGCATTTGATCTTCGAGCGCCCGAAGCCGGTCTTCACTCGCCCGCACCATCTCTGCAATTCGGGAAATTCTCTCCTGGCCAGGCGGCACGAACTCCGAAACGACCGCAGCGGCGGCCAGCATCACACACCCTAACCCGAGACAGAACGTCGTACTGGAGAACACCGGCATCTTCTTCATATTCCCCCCATAAACTCTCCCGATCCCGAATGATTTCACGCACCCAAAAAGCGCGGCCACGAATTACACGAAAACACGAGGCAAATTCGGGGCAAGGATTTTGAATTCGTCACTCGTCACTAAAACGTTCTACCGAGGGCTGCGAAGCAGCACCTCTTCGAAAAAAGCCAGGGCGCGCGGGTCTCTGGACTGGCCGAGCCAGAAGATAGCCTGCTTGCGCACTTCCGGATTACGGTTGGACCTTGCTACCTGGATGAGCTTAGGCACCCCCTCGTCCGCGGGAAGCTGGCTCAAGGCGAAGACCGCCTTCTTTTTCACTTCGGTTTCCGGATCCCTATCGATGGCGTCCGTGATGGCGTCCGCCGCTTTCGCTCCTGCCTTCTGGGCCAGCCAGAAAAGCGCCTGGCCGCGAACGTGAGCGCTCGCGTCGTTGCGAGCCGTTTCGATGATCGCCGCAACAGCCTCGGGTTCCCGGCTCTGCGTAAGCGCAAACACGACCTTTTCCCTGACTTTCGGGCTCGGGTCCTCCCGGAGCATGCGCCGGAGCACCTCATACCCGCGGCGCCCGCGCGCGTTGCCCAACCAGAAAGAAGCGCGCTCGCGCAGGGACTCCGGCTGGGTTGCCGCGATGAATCCTTCCAGGGCCCGATCTGCTGCGGCGTCGTTATGGAAGGCAATGGCTGCCACGGCCGAATCCGCCAGGCGCCGGCCCTCTTTAGCGTCTCCCTCGGCGGCCGTAGCAAAACTTGAAAGCAAGGCAATGCTTTCGGAGGGACGCACGTCCGTCAACCAGAAGAAGGGCAGCCCGCCCGCATCCAGCTCGCAGTCTTCGGTAAATGTGCGAATCTTTTCCACGCGTTTTTGCTCCAGGCGCAGCAGAACAAACAAATACCGTGGGCCTTCCAGGCGGACGCGCTCCCCTTTGCCGGACTGTATGCCCCCGGATTGTTTCCCCTCGAGCTGGCATCCGCTGCAGCAGTGAGCCGACTCGTAACAGCACATGTTGTGCTCACCGGGTATCATCGGCGCCCCATAGCCAAGCCAGGCCGGTTCCGCCTGGCCGCTCAGCAGCGAGCGAAACTCCCTTTCCAGGCCGCCGGCGGCGGAGCGGGTTTGCACGTTCGCGTTGACGATCCGTGGCTGCTGGGCATAAGTTCCGGAGCACATCAAGACCAGCACGGCTGGGATTGATCGGATTACCTTCATGGCATGGTTCCTTCGAAGTGTTCCTAGTGATTTCTTCGTGTCCTTCGTGTCCTTCGCGTCTTTGTGGTGAATTCAGTTTTTGTTCAGGATCTCCATCAGGTAGTCGGTGGCCTCTTTGGACCCCATCACGGACAGTTTGCCGACAATCTCCTTTTTGACAGATGGGTCGGTTTCCCTGCGCGCCAGGTCAACCAGGGCTTTCGCATTGCCCTGGACGAAGAGCCCCTGAATCACCTGTTTCCGTATGTCCGGGTCCTTGTCGCTCTCATAGATCGAAACCAACGCCTCGCCGGAAGCCTTGGATCCCATGACCCCCAGAGAATGGATGGCCGCCCTGCGCAGCCTGGGATCCTTCTCGTTGCGCGCCACCTCGATCAACCTCTCCGCATTGCCGCTCACAAACATCGCATGGAGGATCTTCTCCTTGACCTCTACCGAGGATTCCGGCCGGTAGAGGTCCCACAGCTCATTCTGCGCACCCATGACGCCGAGCTGGTGAATGGCATCCATGCGCAGTTCCGGCGCTTTCTCCGACTTCGCCGCGGCCAGCAGGCGTTCGCGGTCGCCGGCGATCATAAAACCCTGAAGGATGCTCCGCTTGACCGCCGTGTCCGAGGACGAAGCATATATGTCGGCCATCACCTGACGGCTCTCCCGGCCTCCGAAGATTGCCAGATTCCGCAACGCTTTCATCTGCAGATCCGGATTCGACTCGCCCCGCGCGATCTTGGCAAGAACCTCGCGCGCACGCGGAGATCCGCTCTGGCTCAGCACAAAGAGCGCCTTTTCCTTCAGCTTGGGGGATTGGTTTCCCTGGAGGAACTTCTCCAGCATGGGAATGGCACGCTCGGAATCGGTGTTGACCAGACTGTTTAGCGCCATCAGCTTGAGCTCTTCGTCGGCCGCGCCCTCGGGAGCAACCTGCTGGCCTGCACCCTGGCGGACCTCCAGTTCCAGGGCTTTGGCGTCGTTCGACCAGCGGCTGCTCGGGAAACTCTTGCTCAGCTCCTGAAGTGTTTCGAGGGCTTCAGATCTCTGCCCCAGCTTGTTCTGCGCGTAGGCCTTCCAGTAGAGTGCCCCGTCCTTTCGGCTGCCTCCCTGTCTCACAACTTCATTGAAGGCTTCGATCGCCTGGTCCCAGCGCCGTTCATCCAGAGCCTTGGAAGCGCGTTGGTAGAGGCTGTCTTCTTTCGAGTCGTCGGCGCGAACCCCGGAAATGGGGGCGCCTGCCGCCAGGACCAGAAGAAGTAAGGAAAACAAGAATGCTTTCTGGATTCTAATCATTGCGTCTCCAAACTATAAGTTTCTCCGGGCCAGCTCGCGCGCGGCTGCCTTCTGTCGCTCGCGCACCCGGTCACCGATCACCCGGACTTTGAACAGTATCCCCTGCGTATCGATGCGCCGGCGAATTTCATTGAGTTCGCCCGAAGTAAGCTGCGAGGAGCTGTGGGCGATCTCCAGCAGGATGCGCTCGAGCTCTTCGAGCACGCCTTCCATCCCCGCCTCGCCGGCACGCTCGGCGCTCTGCCGGTAGAGGCGGTTTGCCGCGACAAGGTCCTCTGCCGAGGCCTGCTGCTGCGAAATATCCACGCTGCCGTTTCCTGAAGCATTTACAACTTCCATCAAGACCCTCTGGGAGCTTTCCAGATGATCCGCAACAGACGCCAAGAGGATGCGTTCGCGCACCTGCCCCGGCGGGAGCTTCGCCACAGGAATCTCGGCTCGCGGCCAGAACCGGCCTAAAAAAAACGCGGCAACCAGCATCGCCGTAATGAGGCTGGCCCATGCCCAACGGGAAACATGGAACGTGGGCTTCCAGTCCCATCTCCGTCGCTCGCTCAGGCGAGGCCGCAGGCGCTGCCAGACCTCGCTTCCGTAGCTCTCCCGGCGCTCAGGGACCTGCAACGCATTCGCGGCGGCCAGGACACGGCGCAAGCCTTCGAAGCCGGCGCGGCAGTCTGCGCAGGAGAAGAGATGGGATTCGATCGCTGCGGGATCGGGGGCCTCGCCGTAGTAGTGAAGGATGAGCTGATCTTCGTTCAAGTGTTTCATCGCAGAGAACTCATCAGGGGCTCGAGCGCGACGCGCATCTTCCGGACCGCGCGAAAGATACTGTGTTTTGCCGCGCTGGTCTGGAGCCCCAGGACCTGTCCGACCTCTTCTATGGACATCCCTTCAAAGTGACGCAGCACAAAGGCGGATCTCTCCATCGGGCTCAGTCTTTCCAACGCCTGCGTGACTTGTCTTTTTACCTCAATGCTGAAAACCAGCCTGTCAGGCGTGGATTCGTGGGGGTCCGCTTCGAACACACCCCTGCCGTGATCGGGTTCCAAAGGTTCCTGGAACTCATCGTGCCGCCTGCGTTTGCGCAGCAAATCCAGCGCGCAATTGACCCCGATGCGGTACAGCCAGGTGCTGAAGTTCGAGCGCTCCTCGAAGCCGTTCAGCTGTCTGAAGGCCTTGAAGAAGGTCTCCTGAACCACGTCTTCCGCGTCTTGCTCGTTACCCGTCATCCTGTAAGCCAGACGGAAGATGTTGCGGCTGTGGTGCTCGACCAGTAATCGAAACGCTTGGCTGTCGCCGGAGCGCGCCCGCAAGACGGCTGCAGCGTCGCTCTCTTCCATCGATATCATTAGACGCGATCCCTGGAAAGCGGTTAGCTCGGGGGCTCAAGAACTTGGACCATCGAACGCCCAATCCTGTATTATCAGCGCCGGGGCAGTCAATGACTCTGAGCGAAACTCCTCAGTGTTCACCACGGAGTAGACGGAGCAGCCCAGCCGCAATCCAAAAAAATCTCACCACAAAGACACGAAGCCACGAAGATTCACACGGGCAAGGACGTGGTGGATCTTTGTGTTCTTCGTGTCTTTGTGCTGAAGACAGGATGGGTGCGCTCCCAGGAGTACGCACAAAAATCCTTGCCGGATCGCAAAGGATTTTCGCCTTAGTAGTACGGATCAGCCCAGCCGCAACCGAAACGGATCTCATCGCAGAGACGCAGAGCCCGCAGAAAAATAAAATGACAAATGACCAATGACCAATGAAAAATGACAAATCGCAGTTCGTTGTCCCGCGTCTTTGTGTCTTCGTGGTGGATTGGGCACAGCCTTTACCACCAAGACGCGAAGACGCTAAGAAACGCGAAGGTTTTCGTTGCGGGAGGCCCTATGAAGTTTTTTGTTGTCGGAATTCTTGCGGTTCTCGTGTTAGCAGGTTTTGAAAACAACACGATCGCGCCGCTTCCGGGGGAGAAACACCTTGCGAACCTTCAGCAACTGACCTCGGGAGGAGAGAACGCAGAAGCGTACTTTTCCTTCGATCAAAAGAAGCTCATCTTTCAATCGACCCGTTCTCCCTACGAGTGTGACCGGATCTTCACGATGAATCTCGACGGCACAGGCCTTCGCATGGTGAGCACGGGCAAGGGAAGGACGACCTGCGGGTATTTTCTTCCCGGAGACACGCGTATTCTCTACGCTTCCACCCACGAAGGAAGTCCGCTGTGTCCCGCAAGGCCCGACATGAGCCAGGGGTATGTGTGGGCTCTTTACAAGGACTATGACATCTACACGGCGCGAGCTGACGGCCTCGACGTGAAGCCGCTGACGCGAACGCCCGGCTACGACGCCGAGGCCACCGTTTCGCCCGACGGCAAGCGCATCGTATTTACTTCGGTGCGCGACGGGGACCTGGAGCTGTATTCCATGAACCTGGACGGCAGCGACGTCCGGAGGCTTACGCATGAAAAGGGGTACGACGGGGGCGCTTACTATTCCCCCGACAGCAAGAAAATCGTCTACCGGGCTCACCACCCCACGGAGCCCGGTGACGTGGAACGTTATGAGAAACTTCTGGCCCAGGGCCTGATCGAGCCGCGCGCGCTGGAGATCATGGTGATGGATGCGGACGGCTCCAACAAGCGGCAGGTGACGAGCAACGGAAAGGCGAACTTCGCTCCTTATTTTCATCCCGACGGCAAGAGGATCATCTTTGCGTCCAACATGCATGATCCCCGCGGGCGGAATTTCGATCTTTATCTGATCAATCTGGACGGCACGGGATTGGAGCGGGTGACCTTCAACGAAACCTTCGATGGGTTCCCCATGTTTTCTCGAGACGGATCGAGGCTGGTTTTCTCCTCCAATCGCCACGGAAAGCGGCCCGGCGAAACCAACGTCTTCATCGCCGACTGGAAGCCCTGATCCCGATTGACTAGGTCCACTTGGTGGACACAAAGTTCACAAATCGGTCAAGTTTTGTATCATGGCCGGGACGGCCATGCCACGAAGCCATCGTGGCACGGGCGTCTCGCCCGTGAGTGACTGGGAGGTACGAGGGGAACCGCCGATTCACGCCGATGTGCGGCACCGAACATCGGCGTGCATCCGCGTTCATCGGCGGTTTCAAAACAACTGCGCTTGTTCCATTTCTCTCTCTTTTCTTTTATCAATCAACCATGCCTCCCGGACGAAATTTGACCAGTTTGTGAACTTGGCGACCACCAAGTGGACCTAGTGACGAATGACGATTGGCGATGGAACCGGAAGAGCCGGTCGGAGAGATCATTCGTCACTCGTCATTCAGTGGCTGACCGGCGCGGTTCTTCATCAATCTGGAGCCGATTTTGAGAGTGATGCTCCGGGGCGCTATCCAGCTGCTGAGGACAAGCAGCTTGTTGCCGAGTCCGGTGACACTGATTCTCTTTCCCTTGTCAAAGTCGTCCAGCCCGGCGCGCGCGCATGCGGCGGCGCTCATGACAGAGCGAAATCTGGTGTCGTCATATTTCACTCCCGCAACCGCCTGAAATTCCGTTTTCGTATACCCGGGACAAAGCGCCATGACCCGGATCCCGTACTCGCGTAGTTCTTCCCCCAGGGCTTCGGTAAAGCTCAGCACGTAGGCCTTGGCGGCCGAATAAACGTTCATATACGGAACAGCCTGGAAGGACGCCGTGGACGCTACGTTAATCAAACCGCCCGCCCGCCTGGGTATCATGATCTTCGCCGTTTCATACGAGAGCTCTGTCACTGCCGTGATGTTGAGCTCGATCAGCTTCATGATGCGCTCCAGCGGTGGCGCCACGGTCGGTCCGACCATGCCGACCCCCGCACTGTTGACCAGGAGCTGCAGAGCCTCCTTGCGGGACTCGAGCGCCGAAACCAGCTTCCTCCTCTCCGACGGCTGCGTCAGATCGGCGCCCAGGACGTCGGTGTTTCGGCCCGTTTGGTGTGAAACTTCCGAGGCGAGCGCGCGGAGCCTGTCCTCGCGCCGGGCTACAAGAAGGAGGTCGTAGCCGCGGGCGGCAAGCTGCTTTGACATCTCCCATCCAATGCCGGAGGACGCTCCCGTTACGACTGCCAGGTTTCCGGATCCCATTACTGCCTCCTGCGCTACTATGGTACCAAGTCATCCGAGGCTTCAGCAGCAACCAATCTTCAGCCACAGAGACACGGAGACACAGAGATTGAATATCGAGGATTGAAGATCGAAGATTGAAGACAAACAACACAAAGATTGTCCTCCATCCTCGATCCTCCGTGGCTCTGTGTCTCTGTGGCTAAATCGGTTTCCAGAGGGAGAAGATGAGGACGAACAGAAAGCTGAGAATGGTTACGTAACCAATCACGCTGTGGTTGTCTTTCAAGGAGAGCAGACGTTGGCTGTCCTCTTCGCCGCATTGTTGTCGCAGGATGTGGATGTTTTTTGCATTGCGTACCATCAGACGTGTTGCGAGGAAGATCCAGAAGAAAAACAGCAACTTGAAGTGCAGCCATCCCTGATGCAGGGGCGCCCAGCGGGCCAGCCATGACAATCCGGCCCCCGAGACCAGCAGAAGATAGACTCCCGGCGCCTGGATCAGGGAAATAACCGATCCCGCCATGCGCTCCGAACCGGCCCTCTCCGTGATGTCATTGGCCCGCCGGAACTTCGCCAGCAGGATCAACTGACACAACAACCCTCCCAAGCCCAAGGCCAGCCCCACGAGGTGGAGCAACAGAAGAAACCGAAACATTGACAAGGACCCTTAAACAACTGACCATTAGGGTCTGTGGCCATGCATGCGGCACGGGCGTCTCACCCGTGGCGGAGTTGGCGCTAAGAGGCTTGCTCGGCAGGTTCTTCCGGTGGGTGTAAAGTTGACCAAAAGCCTCATCATGGCCGGGACGGCCATGCCACGTGGCACGGCCATGCATAATTCCTTTGGAGACCCCTGCCAGGGCCGTTCCATCGTCAATCGCCAATCGTCAATTGTCAATTCGAAATGGGCCGGACGATCTTGCACGTGGACATGGATGCTTTCTACGCCGCGATAGAGCAGCGGGACCGTATACAACTCCGCGGCAAGCCCGTCATCGTGGGAGCGGATCCCAAGAACGGCCGGGGGCGCGGGATCGTTTCGACCTGCTCTTACGAAGCGCGCAGATTCGGCGTGCATTCCGCGCAGCCGATCTCCAAGGCCTGGCGCCTCTGCCCGCAAGGGATTTACGTGCGTCCCGACATGGCCAAATACGCGCGTGTCTCCGAACGCATAATGTCTCTCTTGATGGAGTTCAGCGATCTGGTCGAGCAGGTCAGCATCGATGAGGCTTTCCTGGATGTTACGGGAAGCCGGGAGCTTTACGGTTCCGGCGAGGAGATTGCCCGGAAGATCAAGTCCCGTATCTATGGAGATCAGAGGTTGACTGCGTCCGTCGGCGTTGCCGGCAACAAGTTTGTGGCCAAGGTCGCATCGGACCTCGAGAAGCCCGATGGACTCGTCATAGTGCCGCCGGGCAAGGAGAAAGAGTTTCTGAGTCCGCTCCCCATGACGCGCCTGTGGGGAGTGGGCGCGAAGACCGCAACGTACTTCACAAAGATGGGAATCGAGCGGATCGGGCAGCTGGCGGATACGGATCGCGCCAAGCTTATCCGCACGCTGGGGAAGGGCGGAGAGGACCTCTGGCGCCTCTCTCAGGGAATAGATGATCGCACAGTTTCGCCTGAGGAAGGATACAAGTCGATCGGGCATGAAACAACTTTTGAAAAGGACACCGCAGATCCCGATGTGCTGCATGACACCCTTCTGGAGCTCACGGAGAAGGTGGCCCAGCGGTTGAGATCTCATCAAGTGCGGGCCCGCACCATCGCGGTGAAATTTCGCGAAGCCGATTTCACGACGTACACGCGGAGGACGACCCTCCAGGTTCCCGCGGACACAGCCGAGAGGATCTTCCCGGTGGCGCAGCGCTTGATGCGCCCCTTGGTGCGAAAGGGAAAATTGGTTCGCCTGATCGGAATCTACGGCAGCAATCTTGTAGAGGATCAAACCGGGCAGCTTCCTCTATTCGGCCCGGAACGAAGCAAAGATCGCGATCTCGCCGCGGCCATGGACGACATTACCGGGAGATTCGGAGACAGCGCCATCACCCGCGCCTCCCTTGTCCCTCCAGCTTCC
Organism: Acidobacteriota bacterium; assembly: GCA_003225335.1. GTDB lineage: Bacteria > Acidobacteriota > UBA6911 > UBA6911 > UBA6911 > Gp18-AA60. The sequence goes on along the minus strand of QHZE01000247.1, from coordinate 2,222 downwards.
AAACGGGGAAAAACCTAGAGGCATCCAATCTTTAGCCACAGAGACACCGAGACACAGAGAGGACTGCATATTTCTTGTTGGTCCAAACTCGATTGACAGCTCGGCGCGGTCTGTGCCAGATTCCATGGTAGGTTCCGTGCGGCAAAAGCCTTTGTGAGGCCCGAGTCGATGATTTGCAAGAGCGCGTACCCTCTCATCGCGGCATTGTTTCTGGCGACCTGGACGGCGTCTGTCGCGGAACCTGGCGACAGGCTCAGTCTTCATACGCGCCGCCGCGTCGAGATCTCCCCGGGGAGCGGTGTCTACCGCGTGGTTGAGGAAACACGAGGCTGGGACGCCAAAAGGACGGCCATCGTCATTTGCGACATGTGGGACCAGCACTGGTGCAAGGGAGCGTCGCGCCGTGTAGCCGAGATGGCTCCGCGGATAAACCAGGTGGTCCAGGAGGCGCGCAAACGTGGAGTTCTCATCATCCATGCACCCAGCGACACCATGAAGTTCTATGAGGGGACGCCGGAAAGGGAGCTCGCGCGGGCAGCCCCTGAGGTCGCTCCCAAAACGCCCCTTTTGCGATGGTGCAATCTGGATCCTCAACGGGAGGCGCCGCTACCGATTGATGACTCAGACGGCGGTTGCGACGACACTCCGCAATGCAAAACGGGATTAGCCTGGACGAGACAGATAAAGACGATCCAGATCCAGCCGGGGGATGCGGTTACGGACTCTGCCGAAGCCTACTATCTCTTACAGCAGCGCGGCATCGAGAACCTGATCGTCATGGGCGTGCATCTCAACATGTGCGTCCTCGGGCGCCCGTTCTCCGTCCGCCAGATGCTGAACCAGGGCAAAAACGTCCTGGTGATGCGGGATCTCACAGATACGATGTACAACTCGCGAAAGCGGCCCTATGTGAGCCACTTCGCAGGCACCGATCTGATGATCGAACATGTGGAAAAGTATTTGTGCCCGACGATCACCAGTGTGGATTTCGGCGCCCACGAGCCGTTTCGGTTCAGCGAGGACACACGCGGTCAGCCGCAGACAATCCCTCCCCCTGCGCACCAATCACATCCCGCCTCTTTCGTCGTGGTTCCCTTCGCGCTCCATGTGCCGCTGGCGTATCTCGGCAGCCGCCTCGCCATGACACGGGCCCGGTAGGGGCAGCCCTCCGTGGCCGCCCGGAGAAGGCCAAGTGGCGATGGACGATCAGGAGTGAACCGCGACGCCCGATCGGAGAGAGTAACAATGTACACCATTGCCAAACAATTTACGTTCTCGGCGAGCCATCAACTCGATCATCTGCCTGAGGACCACCAGTGTGCGCGTCTGCACGGACATAACTACGTGGTCGAGATCGTGCTGTCCGCGCCGGCTCTCAATCGCAACGACTTTGTCGTGGACTACGGAGACCTCGAGCCGTTCAAGAAGATCATCGATACCTGCCTGGATCACCGCCACCTCAACGAAGTCATTCCGTATCGCACCACGGCCGAGAACATTGCCAGGTGGCTTTTTGAAAAGGCGCACGCGTTGTGGCCGCAAGTTGTCGCCGTTAGAGTAAGTGAAACATCAAATACCTGGGCGCGGTACCAACCGCACAATACAAGCGAGGACGAATGATGAAGGGCGAATCAGACCTCAGACCTCAGACCTCAGACCTGCTAACCCAATAAATCCTTCGTTTTTTGGAAAGGATTTTCCGGCTGATGGAAAACGCTTCGTGATTCTTCGCGTCTTCGTGGTGAATTGGGGGCGGGCTTTACCACAAAGGCGCGAAGACGCAAAGAATCTAAGGGTCTGAAGTCTGAGGTCTGAAGTCTGAGGTCTGTGGAGGCAACATGGACACGATGTGGCAGGATTTGCGCTATGGATTGCGAATGCTCGCGAAAACTCCGGCGTTTACAACCGTGGCCGTCATCGCCCTGGCGCTCGGGATCGGCGCGAACAGCGCGATCTTCAGCGTGATGTCGTTCTTCGTAACTCGGCGCACCCATGAGATGGGGATCCGGATGGCGTTGGGGGCCCGGCGCGGCGACGTGCTCGGCCTGGTTCTGCGCCAGGGGATGGAGGTCGCCCTGATCGGGGTCGCCCTGGGTCTGAGTGGCGAATAGGTATCCAGACTTCAGACCTCAGACTTCAGGTCTGATCCCTGAGGTCTGACCCCTGAGGTCTGAAGTCTGAGAGGATGGTTAATCTCGATCTACTTCGACCTACTGGTCCCG
>QHZE01000268.1 GCA_003225335.1 Acidobacteriota bacterium | reverse complement strand
GAAGCAAGTACCCCAGGTCTGTTGCCGGCCAGTTAGTATTCGTGATTGTGAGAAGCATCCAACTCCCTGCTATGTCATGAGTCGCATCTGAGTTGGATTATATGCATACACTTGTAATCCCTCAGTTACACCGCCCCAACAGGCCCACTCCCATTATCATGTCACCGGTATTCGTCATTTATCATTTACCCTTTTGTCATTCTCTCCAATCAAAACGGGCAGTCGAGACATTTGCACCCAGCTTCACCACGGAGAACACGCAGGACGCAGAGATTCACAGAGGCAAAAGGGGTTCACAGTGCGTTAGGTCTTATGTCAACTTTCTACGCCCGCTCCGGCGTCCCCCTCGCGTCGGCAACCGCCATTTTACGCCCATTGACGCCATCGGCGTGGAATTTGCGCACACCGTTCGCATCCGGCACGCCTGGATGTGCCACCTGCTCAGAAAAATTCTGGCTCGTCTGGAGGAGGATTCGCCGGAGAAATCTATAACGTGCGGTACGCCCGGGCCATGCTGCAGGCCGGCCTTGACGCTCTAACTTTTTACCTTAGAATCCTCACTGGGGGACTTTAGATCCTTGGACCTTAGACCAAAATCCGACGGAGGTACCGACCGTGAAGCCTTTTGTCTTTCCGTGTCTCGCATTCCTGTTGGTTCATCTCAGCGCAGCAGCAGAGTTTCCCCAAGCCGAGATCTCAAACTCGCTCCTCCGCGCGAAGCTCTATCTGCCTGACGCCAGCCAAGGCTACTACCGTGGCACCCGGTTCGATTGGTCCGGCGTGGTCGCCAGCCTGGAATGGAACGGCCACAACTATTTCGGAAAGTGGTTTGAGCATCATGATCCGAAGCTTAACGATGCTGTCACAGGTCCGGTGGAGGAGTTTTCCACAAACAACGCCGGCTTGGGCTACGAGGAAGCGAAGCCGGGCGAGAGTTTCGTCAAGATTGGCGTGGGCGCTCTCCGCAAACCCGACGAGCCGCGTTACAGCCCGTTCAACACCTACGAGATTGTGGACTCGGGCAAGTGGAGTGTAAAGAACGGATCGGATTGGATCGAGTTCGTTCACGAACTGCCCGATACGTCCGGTTACGCCTATACCTACCGGAAGCGAATGCACCTATCTAAGAACAAACCAGAGCTAGTGCTGGAACACACTCTGAAGAACACCGGCCGGAAAGCGATCGCGACCAGCGTATACGATCACAACTTCTTCATGCTGGACGATCAGCCCACGGGTCCGGACTTCGTGGTGAAATTCCCTTTCGACCTGCGCGCGACGGCTGACTTGAAGGGGCTGGCGGAGATCCGCGGCAAGGAACTGGTCTATCTCCGGGAATTGCAGAAAGGCCAGACGGTGTTTACAAACCTGGAAGGACACGGCGGCACGTCGAGCGACTATGACATCCGCGTCGAGAACCGCAAGACTGGCGCAGGCGTGCGGCTGACGGGAGACCGTCCGCTGTTGAAAGTCGTATTCTGGTCCATCCGCAGTAACATCTCCCCGGAACCCTACATCGACATGCGAGTTGAACCCGGCAAAGAATCGACCTGGCGCATCCTTTACGAGTTCTACACGTTGCCGAAGTAAGGGCTTAAGTGGACCAGGAGGTGACATTAAGTTGTCCGGTAAGGCCTTGGTGTACGTTGTGCGAGGCTTGCGCAAGACCCCCGGGTTTGCCGTGGCGGCTTTGGCCATACTCACACTTGGAATAGGCGCGAACACCGCAATTTTCGGCATTGTCGACGCAGTTTTCCTCAAGCCGCTTCCGTTCCCCAATCCGGATTCCAGCGCAATGCCGGCCTTAGCGGTTCGACGTACTCTGGCCCCACCCCGGTCATCTTGTTGGAGGGCTGGAAGTACACTCAAACATATGTTGAAAGCCATTTTAGGGACACTCTGTTTGCCGCTCGCCGCGCTCGCAGGCGCTGCCACCCTGACGATTCCTTCGGCCGATGGCCCGCTCACGATCGATGGCGTCATCAACGAAGAGATTTGGCAACGCGCGGCTGTGCTGCCCGTGAAGCCTCCCGAATTCGGAGCGCCGTTTCCCGGCGCCGGAGAAATCCGCGTCATACTGCGCGGCGATTATCTGTGCTTCAGCGCGCGCATTCCGGAGACCGGCCGCGTAGTGGCGAGATCCACCGGCCGCGATCCGGTGTGGTGGAGAGAAGACCTCGTCGCATTCACCGTGGCCTTCAAAGCGTTTTCCACTACGTTCACCGTGACGATGAACCCGCTGGGCGCGTATTCAGCCGGCTACGCGTACCGTCTGGCGCCGATGCAGGCGCCCGAGCAGAGCCGCCCCGTGCTGGCCCAGGCGATGTTGGGTCCGGATGGCTGGTGCGCAGAAGCGGCCATCCCCCTCGCCAACATCGGCGCGATCGGATTCATCTACGCCGAGAGAATTCGCGCTCCCAGGCCCGATGCTCCCGAGTTGCGCTGGAACTGGCCCGCCTTGAACGACCGCCTCGCATTCCGGTTCGCGCCGGGACGCTCCGACGTGCCGGCGCCACAGGTCGTCTCCAGGGACCTCAGCGCTGCGACCAAGGCTTCCGTCCCTGTTCCCGAGCCGTATGATTCGCTTGCCGCCGAGCTTGCCTCCGTGCCCCGTCACGTGTGGACGGATGCCGAGCGCAAGGGCGTCGCGGCGGACCGGATGTGGGACAAGCACCTGCGTTCGCGCGTCCTGCAGGCCGCGGTTGCCGAGAGAAAGGATTGGCAGAAGGTCGCGACGGTTGCGGATTGGGAAAAATTCCGCGACCGCCGGCTTGCCGCCCTGCGGCGCTCGCTGGAGCCATTCCCGGAGCGAACGCCGCTGCGCGCTGCCGTCACCCGCCGGCTTGATTACGGTGACGGTTTTGTGATCGAAAACGTGCTTTTCGAGAGCCGGCCGGGCCTGGTCGTTACGGCGAATTTTTATCTGCCTGCCAAAATGTCCGGGCGCGTTCCGGCCATTGTGGTCGTCCACGCCCACCACTCGCCGAAAGCGTGGTGGGAACTACAAGACCTCGGGATGACGTGGGCACGAACCGGGACCGCCGTGCTCATCATGGACCAGCTCGGCGCCGGCGAGCGCATCCAGTCGCAGCCCTGGCTCAGGGAGAGCTACTACTCGCGTTACGCATTGGGCATGCAGCTCTATGTGGCCGGCGAGAGCCTGATGAAATGGATGGTCTGGGACCTGATGCGCGGCATCGACCTGCTCCTGGAACGACCCTATATCGATCCGCAGCGTATTGTCATGCTGGGCTCCGTCGCGGGTGGCGGCGACCCGGCGGCGGTGACCGCTGCGCTCGATGAACGCATCGCGGCCGTCGTGCCGTTCAATTTCGGCGAAGCCGGCCCGGAGGAACATTACCTTGAGGGCCCGCGGCCCTACGATTTCGATACCGCGTACCCGGGCTGGGGCGAGTGGGAATCGACGCGCGGCCTGCGCCGGAGCATCGCCGACCAGTTCTTCCCCTGGTTCATCTGCGCCTCGGTCGCGCCGCGCCATTTCCTGTATTCCTTCGAATTGGAATGGCCGGGCGGCGTGGAAAAGCAGCCGGCCTGGGCACGATATAAGAAGGTCTTCGAACTTTACGGCAAACGCGATCACCTGGATCAACTGGACGGCTACGGACCTTTTCCCGGGCCCGGCGAGGTGACGCACGTGGGCGTGCTCCATCGCCAGCAGATGTATCCGATTTTCAAGCGCTGGCTCGATATACAGGCGCCCGCAAGGGAATATCACAACGTGCGGCCCGAGTCGGACCTCATGTGCCTGACACCGCAAGCCGCGGCCGAACGCCGGCCGAAGACCGCGAGCGAGATTGCCGCCGGCCTTGCGCGGGAGCGGCTCGACGCCGTCCGCGCCCGCCGCGCCGCTCTTGCACCTGCCGAGCGGCTGGCCAGTCTGCGCGCGTCGTTGCGCGACAAGCTGGGGGACATCGAACCCGCGACGGCCGTCTCCGCACGCGTGCTCTGGACAAAACCATTTTCGAACTTCGCGGTGGAGGCGATCACCGTCGAAACCGAGCCCGGGCTGGGCAGCCCCGTGATGCTGATCAAGCCCGCTGGTTCTTCCGGCAAGCGTTTGCCGATCGTACTAGCCCTTGCGCAGGGCGGCACCGAGGCGTTCTTGTCCGGCCGCCGCGCGGAATTATCCGTGCTGCTCAAGCAGGGTGTGGCCGTTTGTCTGGCCGATGTGCGGGGGACCGGCGAGATCGGGCGCGACCGGGCGACGTCGGAAGCGGCCACCGAGTTGATGCTCGGCGGCACGGCGCTTGGCGCGCGGTTGAAGGATGTGCGCACCGTTCTGCGGTATCTCGCTACGCGCCCCGATGTGGACGCGAAGCGCGTGGTGCTCTGGGGCGACTCCTTCACCGATCCCAACCCGCGGGACCTGATGCTCGATCAGAGCCTGATGCAGCAGCCCGGCCCGCAGACCATCCGGCAGGCCGACCCGCTCGGGAGCGTATTGGCGCTGATGGTCGCGCTCTATGAAAACGATGTGCGGGCAGTCGCCGCCCGCGGAGGCCTGGTTTCGTACCTTTCGATGCTGCAGGACCGCTTCTGCTACGTGCCCCAGGACGTGGTCGTGCCCGGCATTCTCGAGACGGCCGATGTGGGCGATATCGTTTCCGCGCTGGCGCCCCGTGCGGTGCTTCTCGAAGGCTTGGTGGACGGCCGGAACCGACGGTCGACGGCG
>QHZE01000267.1 GCA_003225335.1 Acidobacteriota bacterium | reverse complement strand
CAGCTCCTCCACAGGAACTATCCTGCGAGCCCTTGGGCGAGGAAAACGCCTTACTGGTACCGTTGAGAAATCCGCGAACACCCATGAGCCGCGAGAACCTCACCACGGAGACACGGAGCGCACGGAGATTTCGCAGAGGCATCAGGGTTCTCTGTAGTACTACGCGGAAAATCCTTCGCAACCTGACAAGGATTTTTTCGAACCATCTTGGGGCGTCCTTTTTGGAGTGCGCAAGCTTGCTAAGCTTGCTTGCGCCTTTTCGGAGCCGGAGCAACTCCACGCGAACGAAGGCGGCAGCAAGCTTAGCAAGCTGCCGCACTCCAAAAAGCACAGTGGACCATAGGTTTGGTTCCGGCTCCGCTGCTCCGTGTACTCCTTGTCTCCGTGGTGAATAGAGAATTCTTCAACGAGCTTGGCTTGCGGCAGCTTATCGGCCCGTGACTGAGCCGGAATGATTATGCTTTTCCGGATGCCGGGGTCATGCTAACCTTTTTCGCCATGCCAGACACACAAAAGCAGGGAGGAAACGCTCAGACGCTCTGGACCGATTTCGCGGAACTGAGATTTCAGGTCCTGGAGCAGAACAACGGGCTTGCCACGGTGATTCGTTTTGAATTGTGTAACCCGACCGTGAAAATCGGCGATGTTCTCGTAGTCCTCGATGGCACAGATGTCCGATTTCACGGCATGATCTTCCAGATCGGCGAGAACGGTTGGGCAGTCGCCGCGGATCGGAGAGGTTCCACAATACCCGTTAGCTTTCACTGAGGCAGCAGCATCCGTTTTCCCCTCGCACATTGCTGCCCTTGACGAGATCCTCAAAAGCATGAAGAAATCCGGATTCCGTCCAAGCGCATGGGTGTTCTCACTGTCGCTGCTGCTTGGAGCAGCGGGTCAACCAAGAGAACAAAATCCGTCATTCACGCTCACCCCCGATCAGAGCGAAGCCCTTGCGCGGATTTCGGCCGGCTCGATGCGGGGCCACCTCTCCTTCATCGCTTCGGACGCGCTCGAAGGGCGCGACACCCCCTCGGCCGGCCTCGAGATTGCTGCCGAGTATATTGCCGCACAGTTCCGCCGCTCAGGCCTCGAGCCGGCGGGTGATGACGGGTACTTCCAGTCTTCTCGTTGGACGATGATAAGCCCAAACCCGAAAAACTTCCGCTTTACTCTGACGGACTCGGGAAAAACGCTGGACATCCCGGCGTCAAAATTCAGCATGCTCGGGATAGGCGCTGCCAGCCTTGACCGAGTCGCTGTCGTGAAGATTCCGTTCGAGGAACACTCTCTGCGTGGGACCGGAGCCGTCGAGGGGAAAGCGGTTATCACGGAACTGCCCGCCACCGCTCAGGAGCCGCCGGCTGCATCACAGGTCTCACGGCGCAGGCAGGAGTTCATCAATCGAGTGGCGGCCCTCAGGCCCGCGGCAATTGTTGGGATCGACCGCGGTGAGCGCCGGGACAGCGGCTATTTTAGTTCCCGAGCGGTGAGGCATCCGGAGTTTGTAGGTCTGGTTTCGGTTCCGGCTCCGCCTCTGAGGATTACTGTCGACGATGCTTCCGTGAATGCGGCCTTTGACGCTATGGCCCCCGGGGATACCCATGCAACGATCTCCCTCAACTTGAGCGCTCCCCTGACCCAAGAAGCGGTCCTGCGTAACGTGATAGGTTTGCTTCAAGGATCCGATCCGGTTCTCAAGGACAGCTACATCCTGTTGTCGGCTCACTATGACCACCTGGGAACACGCCCGCAACTCGAAGGAGACAACATCTGGAACGGCGCGAATGACAATGGCAGCGGAACCGTGTCGGTGATTGAGATTGCCTCCGCTCTGGCGACTCTCCGCGAGAGGCCGCGCCGATCCATCGCCTTTGTCGCTTTTTTTGGCGAAGAACACGGACTCCTCGGGTCGCGTTTTTACGCAAAGCATCCCGTGTTCCCTCTGGAGAAAACCGCGGCAGCAATCAATCTCGAGCAAGTGGGGAGAACCGACAGTCCTGAAGGGGATCAGCACGGAAAGGCGAGAATCACGGGATTCGACTACTCAGAAGTGAGCAAGGTGATCCGGGCGGCAGGAGAGCAGGCTGGGATCTCCGTTTACAAGGACGGGGAGACGTCGGATGACTACTTCAGTCGCAGTGACAACCAGGCCTTGGCCGACGTGGGGATCCCATCACACACGCTCTGCGTGGCCTTCGATTACCCGGATTACCACCGCCCGACAGACCACTGGGACAAGATCGATTACGAAAATATGGCGCGCACGGATCGCATGGTTGCGCTGGCTTTGCTGATGCTGGCTCAAGACGCAGACCCCCCCCGATGGAATGCCAATAATCCTCGCGCCGCGCGTTACCTCAAAGCCAGGGAAGAAAAGCATCCCGAGACTCAGCGCTGAGATCAGTTCCTTCTACGAAAAAGCTTCGCCACAGTCTCACATGTGCGGCGCACACCCAAAGCACATGAGAATGCGGCCCCGCTGTCCCCGGGGAATGGTGAAGCAATGGCGCACCTAGTGATAAAGAGTGAGCCTCATACCGCCCCAGTCATTCACGGGCGAGACGCCCGTGCCACGATGATTTCGTGGCATGGCCGTCCCGGCCATGATGCAAAACTTGACCGATTTGTGACTTTGTGTCCACCAAGTGGACCTAGTCGCCCCACTCGGTATTTTCGGAACAGAGGAAGAACGCGAAGACTTGCGAGGTTGTTGTCTGTGTGAATCTTCGTGCTCTTTGTGGTGAAAAAAATATGTGCAGAAGGTACGATAGCGCCCTGAAACCTGGAAGGAGAACACTCATGAGCGGAATGAGCGTTGTCTCGCGAAGGGCCGTTATTCAAAAGAGCGCCGCCGCAGCTGCAATGATCCCCGCACTGCGATGGGATGCGCTCGCAACAGCGACCGATAGGCCCGCGCCGAATGCCGATCGCTGGCGAGGCCTGAAAGTGGGTGTGGCCTCGTATACTTTGAGAAAACTACCTCTCGAAGCCGCCGTCAGCGCGATCCAGCGTGTGGGCCTGAAATATGTCTCTATCAAGGATGCGCATCTTTCTCTAAAGAGCTTTCCAGAAGAGCGCCGCGCGGTGGCTCGGAAGTTCAAGGATGCGGGGATCACTCCCATGAGTTGCGGGAATATCACGATGCCGAACGACGAGGCCGCTATACGCGCAGTGTTTGAATATGCCCGGGATACCGGACTGCCCACAATCGTGTGCAGCCCCGAACCGAATTCCATGGCGATCCTGGACCGGATGGTGAAGGAGTTTGACATCAATCTGGCTATCCACAACCATGGACCGGAGGACAAGAAGTTTCCCTCTCCCTACGATGTCTGGAAGGCGGTGGAAGGCCACGACCCGCGCATTGGCCTGTGCATCGATGTCGGACACACGGCGCGAGCCAAGGTTGATCCGGCCGAGGCCATTCGGAAATGCCATGCCCGGCTGTACGATCTGCACCTGAAAGACATCGCTGAGATTGGGCCCAAGAACACGGCCAGGGAAGTTGGGCGCGGCGTCCTCGACATCAAGTCGATCTTGAGCGCGCTCGTCGAGGTGAAGTACAAGCACCTGGTCGCTTTTGAATATGAAAAAGATGAAAAAGGTTGGGTGCGCCATGAACAGGGTTTCAGTTGTTATCATGCTCGTTTGTTTTCTGCCTCGCGGCCTGGCAGGTGCGGAAAGTACAAAGGTCCTCATTGGTTCCTGGTCAGGAAAGGCCACCGGCGCCGGCGGCGGCCCGCCTTCGGGCGACATTCAGGTCACATTTGCCAAGGGTGAAGGCGGAAACCTCAAGGGCAAGATTTTCGTGAAAGGGGAAGGAGGTCTTCAATACTCCGGTGAGATGTCCGACATCACCGTCAAGAAGAAGGTGGTGTCCGCAAAGGCAACGTTCAAGCTGGGTGAAAATCCGCTCGTGGCCACCGTTACGGGACCCCTGAAGCGCAACACCATCGACGGTACTTTCCTGGTCACTTCCAAAGGAGAAAAAATCGGGGAGGGAACCTTCTCGATTACCAAGGACTCCCCAGTCACCCGCGCCAAGTAACCAGCATAACCCGTTAATCCCTACAGCGGTGTCGCCAACGGTTTCAAACGGCTTGCCACGAATTCCACGCATTTTTTTTGGCACATTGAGTCTTGCGTTGGGGAGCGTGGCGCGAAAGACGGCGTACAGGCAAACGCCTTTCAAGCCCATTATCCGCCAGCCTGTTTTCGTGTAATTCGTGAAATTCGTGGCCAGGTTGCTGGAGCGTAACGAGAGGATGACGTTTACCGGGATCGAGCGGTAAAGGGTTTCAACGTCGATATCAGCATCGGGAGCAGGGTAAGGGATCCGAAGAATCCCGCGGCCATCGCCAGACTGGTAAACAAGCCGAAATAAATCGTTGGGATGAAGTTGGACAGTGTCAGGATGGCGAAACCGGTAATGATGGTGAAATTAGAATAGAGGATCGCCAGGCCGATGCTGTTGTGGGTTCTGTACATCGCAGTCCTGTAGTCCTTTGTCACGTCGAACTCCTGACGGTATCGAAACGTGTACTGGATCATGTTGTCGACCGCGATTCCCATCGTCACCGAGGCAATCATGATCGTCATCATGTCGAGCGAAATTCGCGCCCATCCCATGGTTCCCAGAATGAAGAGTACCGGAAGAGCCGCAGGGAGAATCGCCAGTACGGCCAGGCGGGGAGACCGGAAAAGAGCAACCAGCATTGCATAAATGACGGCAAAGACCAGGTACAGTGTCTTGATTTGCGAATCAAAAAGGCTCTTCAGGAGGTTGTTGAAGAGAACGAACAGACCGGTGACGCGAGCCTGGTCTTCCGAAAGGTGCAGATCGGTTCTCAAGTATCTCTGGAGCTGCGCCAACATTTCGTCCCGTCTCAGGGTCGGGCTGGACTCCCGGATGCGGACGAAGATCCTGGCCTGGGAGAAGTCCTTAGTCACATAGGGGAGCAGGATCGCCTGCTGCACGTTTTCCGAGAGCGAGGCGCGCGCGAGGTTTAGAATGAATTTGTTCGGAGGCCTGCCGTCGTTGACCCGTGTGAGGATCTCGATCAGGGTGTCAAGTGAAAGAACCTTTCCGATGTTTGGCAGTCCCTCGACGTATTTGTGAATCTTGTGTAGCACGCTGAGATTCTGTGGTTCGAGCCAGTAGTCCTTCTGCTTGCCGTCCAGCACGACTTCGAGCGAGGTCGTCCCTCCCAAACGTTTGTCAATGACTGTCAGTCCGCGCGAGATCGGTGTCGTCTTGCGGAAGAAATCAATGAATCGATTCTCGACCGAAAGCCTGGTCATACCCCGAACGGAGACTACGAGAAGGGTGACGCTGATGGCCGCAATGATGACCCGGCGACGCTGCGTGAAGGCAGCCAGAAATGCGACAGGAGACTTTTCCAGTGTGGCAAGATGCGCGGGCGGGGGCACTCCCTTGGGAAACAGAAGAATGGCTGCGGGAAAGAAGGTGAAGTTGACGAAGTAGGCCACGCTCACGCCCGTCCCCATGAGGATGCCGAAGTCGATCACCGGCCGGATGCCGCTAACGATCAGTGTGGCGAAACCAGCGACCATCGTTGCGGAGGTATAGAAGCACGGGACGCTGATTTCGCGGACCGCCTGAAAGACGATGCTCTTCATGTCGAGCTCGGGGTGACGCGCGTGGATCTCGCGGCACCGCATCGTCAGGTAAATGGCGTTTTGCATGTTCACAATGAGGAGCAGGGAAGACATGTTCCCACTGACGACGGTCGTTTCCCAGCCGGTCAATCCCAGATAACCCATCATGAAAATAACCGTCGCCGCACAGGTCATCAGCGGCAGCAGTACCCATCGGAGCTCGCGAAACAGGATGGCCAGGACCATGGTAAGGAAAACTAGAACCGCAATGCCGAACACCAGGATGTCCTTCTCGATGTAACTGACCATGTCGGCGACGATCATGGGCAGACCGGACTCCACGAAGTCGTAGCCCCGGGATCGGTATCTGGCCAGGATCGCGCGAATTTCCTTCACATCGGCGCGCCGCTGGGCGGAGAGATCCGAGTGCTTTTCATTGTACCGGCGGGTTACGGTTTTCAGTCTCGCTGTTTCCTCGCGAGTGAGCGAGTCGAACGCCTGCTTGCGCCGGAGCGTGTAGCGCTCCTTCGACAGGTCGTTGTATTCAGGATCGGGTTTGAACGTAATGACAACCGCCGTCGTGTTCCCGTCGGAAGAGATCAAGTTATTGCGGTACAGCGGGCTCTGGGTCAGTTCCTGAAACGCCAGCGCCCGATCGCATTCCGGCATCAGGAGCGTCTTACTCTTGGTCCCCATCTCGACCAGCGATACCTTTGGGCTAAGGAACAGAGGGACGGTGATGATGCTGTTGACCGATTCGACGGTGGGGAGCCTTTGCAGTTCCCGGCTCAGACTCTCGAGAACCCGCAACGTGTCTTCGGAAAGAACGCCTTCCTCCAGGGTGAAGGCGAGCAGGATGTAATCGTCGGACCCGAAGGTTTCGCGCGTCGCCTCGTAGTATTTCAGGTCCGCATCATTCTCGAGAACGATGGAGTCGCTGGATGCGTCCAGGCGGAAGTATTTCAGGTGATGGCCGAAGAAGATTATTGCCGCTATATAGGCGGGTACCACGAGGCGGGGATGACTGAGGATGATCTTATCGTACAGCCGGGCAAAGGCGGATAGCTTCGCTCCTCCGTTTCCAGACACGGCCATCCCTTCAAGTCAGTCGTGGGCTTTGGAACAGGATTCCCCAAGCCTTCCTGGAAATAACGAAACGCCCCGAATTCTACCACCTGGGGCAGGGTATCAGCCAGACTTCAGAGCTCCGACTAGCTCCGACTTCAACGGCAGAGGGGCAGAGGGGCCGGACATTTTTTCCCTGATTTTCGCTTGGACGTCTTGACGGACGCAGGGATCCATTTGACGACCGCCTCATTTTAACCTGACTGGCCTAAGCAAAGCCCAACCAAAAGGATGCGGCTCTCCGACGCCCAGAATCCTCCCGGGGCAACTGGGAATGGAACCCAGGTTGCTTGTATCTTGAATCGGACGACGGGTGTGTTCATAAGAACACAGCGGTGAGTAGTGAATCCCGTTACATCCAACCTTCTGTGAGGAGAACACGTATGAGACAGAAAGTGATCGTAACAAGCCTGGCTTTGGTGTGCTGCCTTGCGTTGGCCGTGGCCGCCCAGTTTCCGACCGGTCGCGGCAAGGACGTAAACCTGACGGGCTGTCTTCAGGCGGGCATGGAGCCCAACACCTTTATTCTGAAGAACGTGAGCACGCAGGCGGCCGCGGGGAGCGAGACAAGACCCGCCGAGCTGGCAAAGGCAGACACCGAGTACAGGTTAACCGCCGACGCCACCGTCAATTTGAAGGACCATGTGGGGCAAAAAGTTGAAGTGAGCGGCATCATCACGGGCCAGACGCAGGAGAGATCTGCCGCGAGTGAGGCCGCCCGCATGTCACAGTTCAAGGTCAAGTCCATCAAACAAGTTTCTGAGACCTGTCCGTAACGCAGTTGCGGATTGTCCTTACAGCCGCAGGTCGGCGCGGACTGTCGGAACGCCTTTGTTTCGCGCTTCAGACTATCCACGCCGCCCGGCGGTTGTTTAGTTTCTCCCGCATTCCTTAAGCTTCCGGGCAGACGCCGCCAGCCGGAACCCCTCTTACTCGATATCGTTCTTCTGTGTGCGACCGCTGATGAACGACTCGTCGCTGCGCCCCTGAAATTCCTGTAAGCCTCGTTACGTGCCTGCCTCCTTTCGGTACGCCCCGCCGCGGTACGTCCCGCCTTTCGGTACGGGAACCGCCCACATTTCTTATCCTGCAGCCCTGCAACTTCGATAGACAGTGATTTTTCTTCCGCATATGTAGATGATCCCGAAATCGCGGCCGATAAGCATTCTGTCCGCAGGAAGGCTCCCGAAGGCTTCCTCGTGCAGGTCGTCGGGGCCGCCATCTCAGGCATCCGCCACAGATTTGGCGCCTGTAACTCTGGGCTGAAGTTTACCGTTTCGGAAAAGGATTATCTGGTTGACTTATAAGGGAAGAAGTCTACATATCACTGTTTTTTTGGTCGGATTGTTTGTTCCGGGACCGGTCCGAAGCGCGTTCGCGCCGGGACGAGCTCAGCCCAAAGCGCAGATGCGAGCGAGAGCCGAAGCCGAGGCGCCATCAGTTGCGGCGATTGATGAGGGACAGCGCATTCCTTCGCTCGAGGAAGCACCGGCGCCGCCGGAAACGGCGTTGCAGCGACAGCGCAGAGCACGGGTGCTTTCGATGATCCACTTCCCAGCGGAAAAACTCGGTTATGA
>QHZE01000266.1 GCA_003225335.1 Acidobacteriota bacterium | reverse complement strand
CACCAAAGACGGCTGCGAGGTCGCCATTGAGGGGAGCTGGACACTTATGCGCGACTCACAAGGCCGGCCCCAGAGCATTCTCGCGATCAACACGGACATCACCGAGAAAAAGAAGCTGCGGGCCCAAATCGCGCTTGCGCAGCGCATGGAAGGCCTGGGAACGCTGGCGGGCGGAATTGCGCACGACTTTAACAACATTCTCACGGCTGTCATGGGTAACATCGGCTTGGCGCAACTATGCATACCCTCAGATCATAACGCCCAGAAGAATTTGGCGATTGCGAGCTCGGCCTGTACGCGCGCGGGGGAGCTCGTTCAGAGGATACTCACGTTTAGCCGCTGCCCCGAAAATCAACGAATTCCCCTTCTCTTGCAGCCGGTGGTCGAGGAAGCTTTGCAGTTGCTCAGATCAACGCTCCCAGCGATGATCGATCTCCGTATGTCATGGGCTCCGGATATTCCCGCCATTTTGGCCGACGCTTCTCAAATCCATCAGATCGTCATGAACCTGGCGACCAACTGCGTCCCATGCGATGGGGGATCACGGTGCTCTCACCGTCCGCTTGGAGCCTGTTTCGCTCGATGTTCCCCTCGCGGGCGCCTCGGCCGAGCTTCCTCCGGGGCGGTATGCGAAGCTTTCCGTCGGAGACACCGGTTGTGGAATGAATGGATCTACGCTGGCGCACATACTCGAGCCATTCTTCACGACCAAAGCTCCGGGTCGAGGAACGGGCCTGGGCCTCGCGGTCGTTCATGGAATCGTGAAGGATCATGGAGGAGCGATAGTCGTCACGAGCCGGCCGGGAGCCGGCACGAAATTTGAGATTTATTTTCCTGCCGTCGATATCCGCACCGCGGCAAAAACGGCCTTGCCGCTGGCCGAACCTCCTTTGGGTCGCGGCGAGCGCATCCTCTATGTCGATGATGAGGCGTCTATCTTGGCGCTAAGCAAGCATATCCTCGAGGGTTGCGGTTATCGCGTCGCCGGCTTTACCGACCCCCTCGACGCTCTTCGGGCTTTTCAAACAACACCCGACGAATTCGATGCCGTTTTGACCGACTTCGCCATGCCGCAGTTCTCCGGACTTGAATTGGCGGAGTCGATCCTTCGCATTCGATCGACCATCCCTGTGGTTTTGATGTCCGGCCATCTCCGTCCCGAGGACCGGCAGACGGCTCAGCGATTGGGCTTGCGTGAGATCTTACGAAAACCCAGCTCTGTCGGCGAAATGGTCTATGCCCTGGGTCGCCGAACGTCGTCGCGGAGAGGAAGGATATTCTCGGGCCCCGGCAGAAGGTCGCAAAGATTCTTAGCCATCCGGTGGCATGGGCAGGATTCTTCACTCAGTCTCTTCCCTTGTCCAGCGGGCACATCGAAGTCCTGACGGACTATGGACTGATGGGATTGGAGGTCTTCTTTACCGAGGACCTCTCCCAGCTTGTGATCGTCCGGGCGCAAAGCGCGAATTAGCTTCGCTGACGAAACTCATCGGATTCGAGGTCAGTTCACGCTGCCGTGAACTCCTCAGAAGGTGTGGAGAATCTAATTCGTGGCAATTCGTGGAATTCGTGGCGGTTTTGTTGGCCACGAATTCCACGAAGCAGCCGAGCCGCAACCAAAAGTAAAATCACACCCCACTGATCTCTTTGGAGTGCGGCAGCTTGCCGCCGCTTTGGTGCGGATGGAATGTTCCATCGCCCTTAAAGCGCAAGCAAGCTTGCGCACTCCAAAGAAGAGCCGCAAAAATCTTGTAAGGAAAACACGAATTCACAGCGTAGTACTACGAATTTCACGAAAACGAACTCCGAACATGCCTCAGGTCTATGGCGCGATCGGCTGTGCGGGCACGGCCGTCAGAAAGCTGAGATCTTGCGCCCCGAAGAGCTCGAAGGCGACGAGGGAGCCTCCCGCGGCGTGGATGCGGATGTAACCCCTTATCTGGTTGGTGATCGACGGCACCAGCTCAGGCAGCGTTTTGGAAACCCGCCCGCCTTTGACAAGGCGAAATGTGGACGTCCCGGTTTTCGAGCCGTCCTCGGAATAAACGTCTACCGTGACGGTGAGATCGCTTGAACTCGGGTTATAAAGGGCCGCGCCGGTGAAGCAGGCCTTGCCGAAACCCACGCTCCCCTGCACAACCTGCGCGAGAATGAGATCGGATGCCGGAGTTGACTCGAGAGGAAGGCTGGCGACGAATCCTCCGCCGATGGCGTTGCCGAAAAGCACGTCGCCGATGATGCCGGGGCCGTCGGCCGTCATGACCACGGAACCCTGAACCAGGCTCAAGGAAAAAGCCGCGTTCGAAAGCCCGAAGGCGTCGTCCCCTCGCAGGAGCATCTGCTGCCCTGGGGCTAGGGTGAAGCCGGCCGGGTTATGCGGGGCGACGCGGGGAGAGCCGTCATCGCCGACGAGGACGAGCTGCAGATTTCGGATTTGAGTGGAAGTGTTGATGAGGTTGAATTCTGTCAGGCACTGGATGTTGCCCACCCGGCCGGAAGCGAACTGAGCGGAATAGAGTGTCGTTTTTTCCGAACCGGGCTGCGCCGGCAGCGAGTAGACCGACGCTCCGCCCTTAAGCAACTGGTATCCGGCGAGGCCCTGTTCGCTGGAGAGGACGACGTAGCCGCTGCCGGGAGACGCCGCCAAACCGGGGAAAAGGGAAGAAAGCTCTTCGGCGGCGCGCCCCGATGGGTTCAACGTCCGCGTCGCCGTAGCCTGCACGTTCCCCAGCTCATCCACCAGGCTGTAGGTCAGTGTTGCGCTGGCGCTGTTGGGGTTGACAACGTCGATCAGGTTCGAGGAGAGGAACTGGCCGCGCGTGAAGTAAAGCTTCGTGCCGGTGTGGCCGTCGGCAACGGCGCCGCTGAGAAAGGTCTGATCGACGTCGCCGTTGAGGAAGAAGCCGCTGATTTCGCTGCTCGATGACTGGGCTTCGATCCAACCGTTCCGTGGACTGTCCAACGAAAGGCCGTGGATTTCTTCCGCCAGCATGGCGATCTGGGCGCGCGCGGGGATCGTGACGACGCGTGGATTGATGATTCCGGAGGGGGCGAGACTCTCCCCGCTGTCGTCATAGGCCTGGAAGCGCACGTCCGCAGGTGTCTGGCCCCAGTTCGCCAGGGCGACCCCCGTAAAGCTGCGGCTGTCGCCTTGAAAGTGAGGAAACAGCATGCGACTCGATGTCGTCCCGGCGGTATCCTGCAGGTCCGTGACGATCCAGCCGCGTCCACCGGTCTGCTCGTGGAAGAAAGCGACCCAGGCATCTCGGATCCTTTGCACTTTCTCGATTTGCTCGGGCGTCGCGGGCTTCCCTTTCTGAGTAAGCAGAATGAATGCCTGGCGAAAAACCTTCGGGGTTTCGAAGACGGATGGAGCGCGAGGGCCGAGTGCCGCGACGATGCTGTCGATCGTGACGTCCGTGCGCTCGCCGCCGAAGGTCACACCCACTTGCGGGCTGCTCGCGCGCTCCTTTGTCGTTCCCACCGGGTTCTGAACCACGAAGGAGGGCGGAACCTCGCCGGGGCGCGCAAGCCCCATCAGATAGCGGTCCAGGGCGCTGTAGGTGTTGGTGGCGGCAACCGTGACGAAGCGCGAGTCCCCTCGACTCGCTCCGTTGTCCTGTATGGCATTGCCTTCCATTACAGATGCGCCGGAGTTGAAAAAGAAGCTCCAGTGAGCGTTGTCGCGTCCCAGGATCGCCCTCGAGCTAGCGGAACCGTCCCTGAAGGCGGCGTAGGCGAGCCACTGGTGCCCGAATTCGTGACCCATGAGGCTCAGGGTACTGTTCGTGCCGAGATACACCTGAGCGGGATCAGCCGGGTACCGGTCAGTGCCGTCCAGGCTCCCCATGTTGAGGAAGCCCCGAAGGGCGCCGTGGCTGCCGAAAACAGCGCCGTCGTCGCCCTGGCCGAGCCCGATTCCCTGGACGTCGTTCTTCACCGCAATCTCGTAAGCGTATGCGTTGCCGTCCAGATCAAAGTCAAACCCGAGAAAGAGCGTGACCTCGTCGAAACGGTCCGGATGGTTCTCGAAGAATCGCCGGCCAATTTCCGTCTCCGAGATCGTTGCCGTTGCGGAGAACACGTCGACGATGCTCCCTTCCAGGCTGCCGGTGGGCAGAGCCGAAGCGAACTCCACCGCAGATACGTGGCTGACTGCTGCCCCTGGAGAGATCCCCACCACGGCTTCCGCGGTGTTGACGCTCGTGCCATAAGCGAACTCGATCGTGCCGCTCCTGAAAAGTTTCACGCTGAAGCTGTTCGAGCGCGTGGACCCGAAGTTCCTCACGTTCGTCCAGGCGAACAGAATAGCGTCGACATCCTTGCGGATCGAAACCGAGCCCCCGGCCGGCGGATCGAGGTCCGCGAAAAGCGGGCCGATACGAGGCGGACCCGAGTCGAAGCGGCCCAAATCCCTCTCCGTCTGTGCGGTGTCGGACTGTTCGAAAGTGAGGTTTCCGTCAGAGTTGAGCTGGACCGCCGTGTAGCTCTTTCCAAAGAAGGGAAACGTGAAACCCAGGTCCTGAGAAGACGTGTCATCGTCGCCCAGCGCGACGTTGGCGCCGCTTTGACCGCCAAACACGGCCGTGCTCGCGACGACGCCGTAGCTCGATACCCCCGCAGGCTCGAAGCGGAAGGACATGCCGGCCAGGTCGAACGAGCGCGGTTCGAGAAGCAGTGTCCCATCGTCCTCGAGGACAGCAACGTCCCCCACATCCGTCGCAGAAATGGCGCGCTCCGTCGTCGCAAGGGCTCGGGCCGCGCCCCGATCCACGCCCCGCTGGCGCAGCAGGCTCTCGTGGTACAACCCCCGGGCGAGGGCATCCCGCTTGCGTTCGGCGCTCGTGCCGCAGATGAATTCACCGGCTCTCTTGGGGCGATTGCTCTCGCTCAGTCCCGAGGAAGGAAGCAATACAAAACTCAGGAACAGTGCGGGCGCCACGACAGACCGCCGCCTCATAGAATAGCCCTCCGTTTGGACAGTTCGCGCCCGTCGAGGCCAAATGCCTGGATTGCATTGACGCTATCTGATTACGAATGCCGAAAGGTTTGTTACCGCTGGCGGAAGTTTTTCTTCCCTTTGAGGAGAAACAAAGGACGCGGGCTTGTTATTACCCAGTTTCGTCGATCGGGGGATTGCCAGGTTGGGGCGGCCCTGCGTGGCCGCCCGCAAGTCCGCGCTATCATTGGCCGGCCGGGGCGCCCACATAGGCT
>QHZE01000265.1 GCA_003225335.1 Acidobacteriota bacterium | reverse complement strand
CACGACCGAAGCCGTGCCCTTCCATTCTGAGGCCATGAATGCAAATTTGACCGAATTGTGAGCTTTGTTCGCCAAGAAAACCTAGAACGTAACACCGTAATAGACAAACAGCAGCAGTTTGCCTACTTCCGCGGGAACTGCCGATCCAGAGCCAAGTTCAGTTTCAGGACGTTGACGCGCGGCTCACCGAGCAAACCGAGATCCGGGTCATCGGTGAACTGAGCGATCAAGCGATGCACCTGGTCTGTTGATACTTCACGAGCCTTCGCTACGCGCGGCGCCTGTGCCTGCGCAGAATCGGGGCTGATGTGGGGGTCCAGACCGCTGGAGGAAGCCGTCAGCAAGTCGGCCGGTACGGGCTGGGTGTACTCCGGGTTGTCTTTTCGGAACTTCTCGATCGAAGCCTTGACACGGTCGATGAGCTTCTGGTTCGTGGGCCCGTAATTCGACCCGCTCGAGTTCGCGGCGTCATATCCGTCCGCGCCGGCCGCCGACGGGCGCGGCTCGAAGTACTCGGGTCTGGTAAAGCTCTGGCCGATCAATTCCGAGCCGACTACCTTGTCACCTGCCGTTACCAGGCTCCCGTTGGCCTGATGCGGGAAGAGAACCTGACAGATGCCGGTGAGGGCCAGTGGATATCCGATACCAAGCAGGACTGTCATGAACAACTTGATGCGAAGTCCGGGAAGAATTTCTTGCCACATTTGTGATTTCTCCTAGGCGAGCCGAAACAGCACGAGTAATTGGTCGATGAGCCAGATGCCCGGGAATGGCGCGATGATCCCGCCAATGCCGTAGATCAGGAGATTCCGGCGGAGCAGGCTGGCGGCGTTCAGGGGCCGGTATTTCACGCCGCGCAGTGCGAGCGGAACCAGCGCGATGATGATTAAGGCATTGAAGATTACGGCCGCCAAGACTGCGCTCTGGGGCGTGTGCAGCCCCATGATGTTGAGCCTGGCCAGCGTTGGGTAGGTCGCCATGAACATCGCGGGAATAATCGCGAAGTATTTCGCCACGTCGTTCGCGATGGAAAAAGTCGTCAGGGCCCCGCGCGTGATCAGCAACTGTTTGCCGATCGCGACGATCTCAATGAGCTTCGTGGGATTGCTGTCCAGATCCACCATATTGCCGGCTTCCTTGGCCGCCATGGTGCCGGTATTCATGGCCACTCCGACATCAGCCTGAGCGAGCGCGGGCGCGTCATTGGTGCCATCGCCGGTCATCGCGACGAGACGGCCGGCGACCTGTTCCTTCTTGATGTATTCGAGCTTGTCCTTGGGCGTCGCTTGAGCCAGGAAGTCGTCCACGCCGGCTTCCGCTGCAATTGCAGCGGCCGTGAGCGGATTGTCTCCCGTGATCATCACCGTGCGAATCCCCATGAGCCGAAGCTGGGCCAGGCGCTCCTTCATCCCGCCTTTCACGATATCTTTCAGGTGGATGACGCCAAGCAAGCGATTCCCGTCGGCCACGGCGAGCGGCGTGCCACCCTGCCGCGAAATTCGATCACTCATGTCTTGAATGTAGCCGGGAACATCGCCGCCACGCTCCGCGACAAACGCGCAAACTGCATCGGTGGCTCCCTTCCGAAGTTGCCGTCCTTCGAAGTCGACCCCGCTCATGCGCGTGTAGGCGGAGAATGGAATGAACTTGGCCTCGCGCTCCGGAATATGGCGGCCCCGCAGTCCATACCGGCTTTTGGCCAGGACTACGATGGACCTGCCCTCCGGTGTCTCGTCGGCCAGGCTGGCCAACTGAGCTGCATCGGCCAGTTCCCGCACGGTGACGCCATCGATCGTCAAGAATTCCACCGCTTGCCGATTACCCAACGTGATGGTGCCGGTCTTGTCCAGCAGTAACGAATTGACGTCACCGGCAGCTTCTACCGCCTTTCCACTCATTGCCAGGACGTTGTGCTGCATGACACGATCCATACCGGCGATGCCGATGGCGGAAAGCAGGCCGCCGATGGTCGTCGGAATCAGGCAGACGAGCAAGGACACCAGGACCGCCACGCTCGGCACCGCCCCTGAACCAGCCTGCGCAACGCTGAAGACGGAATAAGGCTGTAAGGTGATAACGGCAAGCAAAAAAATTATCGTCAGACCCGCGATCAGGATATTGAGCGCGATCTCATTCGGTGTTTTTTGCCGCTCCGCACCTTCGACGAGCGCGATCATACGATCGAGGAAGGTCTCGCCCGGATTCGATGTGATCCGGATCTTGATCTGGTCCGATAACACCTTCGTGCCGCCGGTGACGGCGCTTCGGTCGCCGCCGGATTCGCGGATAACAGGGGCGCTCTCGCCCGTGATCACGGACTCGTCCACGGTCGCAATGCCCTCGATGACCTCGCCATCTCCCGGAATCAGGTCGCCGGCCTCACACTGCACGACATCGCCGGCCCGCAGTGCGGAGCCAGGAACCTGATCGATTTTCCCGTTCGAGGTCAAACGCTTGGCCAGCACGTCCGTCTTGGTTTTCCGCAGCGTGTCCGCCTGAGCTTTTCCGCGCGCCTCTGCCATCGCTTCGGCGAAATTGGCAAACAGAACCGTGAACCAGAGCCACAGCGTGATCTGTATCGAGAATCCGATGCCGCCGGCGCCTGTAATCAGGTCGCGGAGGAGGAAAACCGTCGTCAGTGCCGCGCCGACCTCGACGACAAACATGACCGGGTTCTTCATCAAGGTGATCGGGTTCAGCTTTGTGAAGGACGCGCGGGTGGCCCGATGGACGATTTCGGGATCAAACAGCGGGCGTGCCCGGCCGAGCTTCTTGGGAAGGAGCGATTTAGGATCTTCCGGCGGAGGCTTTCGGGTTGGTTGCGGTGCCGTAGTCAATGTAGACATGAGTAAACTCCAGGGTCGTAACCGTATCAAAAGAGCTTTCCGCTGTGCATCAGGTAGTGCTCGATGATCGGGCTCAGCGAAAGCGCAGGGAAGAAGGTAAGCGCGCCGACAATCAGAACTGTGCCGACGAGCAGCCCGACGAAGAGCGGACCGTGCGTTGGGAACGTGCCGCTCGTGAAGGGGACCTTCTTCTTGGCTGCCAGGCTGCCCGCCACCGCGAGAAGTGGAATCAGGAACAGGAACCGGCCAATGAGCATCGCTAATCCGATAGTCAGGTTGTACCACGGCGTGTTGGCGCTGATGCCGGCAAACGCACTGCCGTTGTTGCCTGTGCCGCTGGTGTAGGCGTAAAGAATCTCGCTCAACCCATGCGGGCCGCTGTTATTGATGTTCGCAGTCGCAGCGCCCTGCGGATTCCAGTAGCCTTTGGCGGGGAAATCGATGACCGAACTGATGCCGGTGAAGACGAGAATGCTTGCCGCGGTAAAGACGATGGCCAGCATTGCCATCTTGACCTCTTTCTGTTCTATTTTCTTGCCCAGGTACTCGGGCGTGCGGCCGACCATCAGGCCCGCAATGAACACGGCGACGATGCAGTAGAGCAGAATGCCGTACAGGCCCGCTCCCGTTCCGCCAAAAATCACCTCTCCCGTCATGATGTTGAACAGCGGCACCAAGCCTCCGATTGGCGTATAGCTGTCATGCATGCTGTTGACCGCGCCGCAGCTGGCATCGGTGGTAACGGTGGCGAACAACGCAGAATTTGCGATTCCGAATCGCACTTCCTTCCCCTCCATGTTGCCGCCGGCCTGCCCGGATGTGGCTTCGGTTTGTATTCCGAGCTGCGCCAGAATGGGATTGCCAGACTGCTCGAATCCATACGCAACGAATACTCCAATAAAAAACATGACCGACATTGCCGCGAAAACGGCCCAGCCCTGCCTTGTGTCGCCTACCATCCGTCCGAATGTGTAGGTCAATCCCGCAGAAATGACGAAGATCAACAGCATTTCGAACAGATTGGTGATCGGCGTCGGGTTCTCGAACGGATGGGAGGAGTTGGCGTTGAAGAAGCCTCCGCCATTTGTGCCGAGCTCCTTGATGATTTCCTGAGATGCTACCGGCCCCTGCGCGATCGTCTGTTTCCCGCCTTCAACGGTGGTCACGGTGGTGTAAGGCTTCAAGTTCTGAATCACACCCTGCGAGCACAAGAACAGAGCGCCGACAATACAAATCGGCAGCAGGACGTACACTGTCGCGCGCGTAACGTCGACCCAGAAGTTGCCTATCGTTTGCTTTTCCTGGCGCGCAAACCCGCGAACCAGAGCAATCGCGACCGCAATGCCGGCGGCGGCCGAAGCGAAGTTCTGAACCGTGAGAGCCGCCATTTCAACGAAATAGCCGAGCGTCACCTCGGGCACATAGGATTGCCAATTGGTGTTGGTCGTGAAGCTGACGGCCGTGTTGAATGCGGAATCGGGAGTGACATTGGCCGCGCTGAAGTTCTGCGGGTTGAAAGGCAGGATCGCTTGCGCGCGCTGCAACAGGTATACGAGCACGAACCCGAAGATGCTGAAGCTCAGCAGGGACGCCGTGTACTGCGTCCAGCGCTGCTCTACCTCCTCACGCACTCCGATTAGCTTATACGTGAGTACTTCGAGCCAGCGCAGCAGCGGGAAACAGCTATCGTAAGACGCGGGCCGGCCCCGAAGTGCCGAATGAACTGCATTCCTTCACTTCTTCATTCGAGCAGTTCCCTAAAGGAGCGTGACGGGAATAAACTGTATGTCCGAACGGATTTTAAGGGGATAGGAGT
>QHZE01000264.1 GCA_003225335.1 Acidobacteriota bacterium | reverse complement strand
CCGATACCGATCCGGACAAGGGAAGCCGAGGAAGTCGAAACACAACATCCTCTCCCAGAGAAGGAAGAGTAGCACCGTGGCTGCGGCCTCGCCGACGCCCCCCCGACCCCGGTGCGGTAATTTGGAATCAGTCGTGGGCGATCGATCCTCGTGTCATGGCCGTCTCGGCCATGACCCAGGTTAGATACTCACTTCCCACGGGCGGGACGCCCGCGCCACGACCTGATGCAAGTCAAGGCGAAACCGTTAGCGCGAGAAAGGAGCAACGTCGTGAAAACCGTTTGGTTCAAACGCTTCGGTTGGTCTTACCGGCCCGTGTCCTGGCCCGGTGCCGTCGTTGTGCTCCTGGCGCTTGCCTTTTGCGTTCAGGTCTTTCTGGCGGTGGATCGCCGCTCGCGGCTAGTGCAGGCTAAAGCCTGAACTCCATGCCTGAGGACTGGTGGGCAAGTGTTTATGACGAGAAGGCCGTCTGAGGCCATGATCCATTCATTCCTTGATTCGCAACGAAGCCAAGGTTTCTCGTACCCTGAAGTCGGCGCTTCTCGCAATACCTCTCCGGCCGGTTACACAGTCGACCACCATCGAGTCCAGCTTGGCCGCGGGGCCGGCGATTTCGCTCGCGCCGCGGAGTCCCTTCGCCGCTGGCGAATGTTCGAGCTCGGGTGGCTGCAGCTCTTTTGGCCGGACACACCCATCCGGGCCGGTTCCACGGTAGCAGTGCTTGCCCGCACCTTCGGCCTGTGGTCCCTCAACGCCTGCCGCATCGTGTACGTGCTCGAAGAGGATGCACCCATCCGAAGATATGGATTCGGCTACGGAACGCTGGCGGAACATGCGGAGCAGGGGGAAGAGAGGTTCTCGGTCGAGTGGCACTCCGGCGATGACTCTGTGTGGTATGACATTCTTGCCTTTTCGCGACCGAATCAGTGGTTGGTACGGGCCGGCTACCCACTGACCCGCAGGCTCCAGCGGCGGTTCGCCAGAGACTCCATGGGTGCGATGGCGGCCGCCGTGGGCAGGTCCGGTGCCTGACAAGCGCATCAACCCGGCGATCTGTGTTTTATCGGTGGTCTCATTTTCTGCAGTTTACGCAGAGTTTCTCACATGAACTCCGAGACACCTAAGTTTCGCAAACCAAATCCGATGGATCGCGCCGTCAACAGGGTGTTTGGATTTCTGGTCGGACTCGGGTTCGGGCTGCCACACAACTACCTGCTCGAGGTCCGCGGCCGTAAGAGCGGACGTCTGTACTCCACGCCGGTCAATCTGCTGGAATTCAGGGGAAGGCGGTTCCTCGTTGCCGGCCGGGGGCGGACGCAATGGGTCCGCAATGCGGAAGCCGTGGGAGAAGTCACTCTCAAGAAGGGAAGGACACGGCAGAGATTTCGGCTTCGACCCGTCCCCGACGGAGAGAAGCCGGAAATATTGAAGGCTTATCTGGACCGTTTCAAGCTGACGGTGCAACGCTATTTTCCGGTGCCGGCCGGTTCCGCCCCGCAGGCTTTTGTAGATGTGGCCGGGCAGTACCCTGCATTTGAGCTGATTCCGTCCGACAGCGTAAGAGTAAATTGAAGGATATCGGTGGTTTCATTCTGTGCGGTTTGCGCAGACGAAAATCCTTTGCAGCTAGCGAAGGATTTCTGCCATCAGTGATATGGATAGACCGACCCCCGCGAAAATGCCCATGGTCAACGCCTACGGTAGCGATCTGGCATATATACACGACGTTGGCTTCGGTCATTTTGCGCGAAGCGCCGCGCCCGGACTGCTGAAACTAATAAGACAGGGACGAAAGGTGCGCGGTCTGGTGGTTGACCTTGGCTGCGGCAGCGGCATATGGGCACGGGAGCTCTGCTCCGCCGGCTACGATGTCCTGGGTATCGACATTTCGGACGCCATGATCACCCTCGCTCGCAAACGCGCGCCCAAAGCGGAGTTCCGCAGGGCGTCGTTCCTGACCGCGGAGATCCCTCCGTGCGCGGCTGTTACTGCAATGGGAGAGTGTTTCAGCTACCTTTTCGACGCGAGCAATACAAAACGGGGGCTCTCGAGCTTGTTTCGCAGAGTCCACGAGGTTCTTCAGCCAGGGGGCCTGTTGATTTTCGATGTGGCAGCGCCGGGACGCGTCCCCGGACCGGGTCCGCAAAGGAGTTACCGGGAAGGGGACGACTGGGTTGTCCTGGTTGCGGCCCAGGAAGACCACAAACTCCTGACGCGCCGGATCACAATCTTCCGGAGGGTCGGAGAGCTTTATCGACGCGACTACGAGGTGCACCGGTTACGGCTGTTCAAAGGGCCGGAGCTGGCGGAGCAACTCCGGGACATGGGCTTTCGTGTTCGCATGCTTGCGGGTTATGGGCGGATGCGGTTTCCACCCGGCCACCTCGGCCTCTTGGCGCGGAAGCCCTGATCCCCGTGGGAACCTTCGTGTAATTCGTGGCAAGTGTTTGCGGCGTTAATTGTAATCCACAATCCGAAATCCGCACTTGAGCCGCGTCTTCGTGCAATTCGTGGCGAAGTTTTTCAAGGATGCCGTCTACGCATGCCCGTCGAACTCAAGGCGAAACGCCGGGCCCGCTCCTCGTTCAACTCGCAGCTCGCCCGGCAGTTGATCGGCCAGCGTGCAGACGGAGG
This sequence comes from Acidobacteriota bacterium, assembly GCA_003225335.1. GTDB lineage: Bacteria > Acidobacteriota > UBA6911 > UBA6911 > UBA6911 > Gp18-AA60. The sequence continues at coordinate 2,048 of QHZE01000264.1, read as the reverse complement.
CACGGAGACACAGAGAAATCTCTTGTCTCCGTCCCTCTGTGGCTGAAGATAGGATTTTGAAGAAATCACAAAGGCCTGCTTACCAATGCAGTTTATCCCCGGCCCGCAACAGCGAAAATCTCTCCAAATCTGGCGCATCAGGCTCTATGCTGCTTTCGTCTAATTTGTGTAATCTCTGGCCAAGTTCTAAGAGGGAACGGTGCCGCGAAGACCGAAGAGTCAGGCCACCGGGCTCACTATAAAGGAGGGAAAAAACAAATGCCAGGACGACGACCGAACACGGCGGGCCGCCTTTCCCTTCGGTTTGCGACTTTCGCTTTGTTGCTCCAAGCCATGCTCCTACTCTCTGCCGAGAAAGACATAGGAAAATTAAATCTTCAGGGTCAGACCACCAAAGAGGTGACCATAACGGGCGAGATCGTGGATGTATCCTGCTATGTCAAGATGGGAGCCCTGGGCATGGACCATAAGGAATGCGCGCTTGGATGCGCAAAGGCCGGCATGCCTCTGGCGCTCCTTGAAGACAAAACAAGCAAGGTCTACCTGCTGGTTTCGGATAAGGAGTTCGAGAGCGTCAATGTCAAACTGCAGCCCCTGGAAAAGTCGGTCGCCCAGAAATCCATTGCCATAAGAGGAAGGACCTATGAGAAAGGCGGTCAGCTGATCCTGGAAGTTCTATCCGTTGGAAAGGGGAAGTGACTCTTTCCAATCGCCAATGTCCAACTGAAACTGCCGTGTCAGGTAATCCGTTAGAGAAGCTGTGAAAAAAGATCCCAGGGGTGGCCCTGCGTGGCCGCCTGGGATGTCGCCGCCATTGTCGGGCCAGCGGTCATACAGGGTCGGCCCTACACTAACGGGTTGCCGTGTCAGGTTCCGAAAAGGGAGGCTACTTCTATGAAAGACCTTTCTTCCGCCAGGCTTTCGGATCTACCCCTCAGTGTCAGGTTAGTGATCAGCTACACGATCGTAATGCTGGGGATAGGTTATTTGATAGCACTCTTCAACCTGTATGTGACCTACAGCCTGACCGATGGCCAGCCTGGCCTCACGGTCGGCGACCTCAAGCGCGCTTTCTACGGTAACAGGGACAATACCCGCCTGGCCGCGAAGATCCATGGCGGCAGCATGGAGCAGTTTCTTCCCAGACCCGGAGACAAGGAGAAGATTCTGAGCTGGATTCAGGATGGAGCATCCAAGGAAAAGTACGACACTGTCACAAAACCCATTTTGATGCAGAACTGCGTTCGCTGTCATAGCCCTGAAGGACTCCAGCGGTTCCGGCCCCTTACGAATTACGAAGAGGTAATGACCGTCGTTCAGATCGATCGGGGCGAACCGGTTGGACTCTGGGCTCGTGTGGCGCACACCCACATCCAGTCAATAGCCCTTATCTTTTTCGTTCTCGGGCTCGTCTTTTCGTTTACGTCCGTAGGGAACGGGCTGAAATACTTTACCGTAAGCGTGTCGTTTCTTTCGCTGCCACTCGATTTCGGGTCCCGATTCCTGGCCAAGTACTACCCCAATCTGGTCTATCTGATGATGGTATCCGGCGCATTACTTGGCTTCTCCTTTGCCGTGATGATACTGCTGCCTCTTTACGAAATGTGGATCAAGAAGCCGGACTAGGTCCTCTTGCTGCGAACAAAGTTCACAAAATGGTCAAATTTCGTTCATGGCACTCATGCTGCAATCATCTCGCGTTCCATGAAGTCATCAATCGCTCGTTCAAGCTGCCGCCACGCTGTCGCCAGTTTGGAGCGTGCAGCCACGTCTTCAGGTAGCCTGAGATCAAGCGCGGTCAGGCCGGGGGCAAGCACGCGACCGAATGCTTTAGTGAACAACACCGCTATCTTGCGACCATGGCTGGAGAGCTGATACCGGTGCGAATGCGGGACCTTCACGATGAGCCCCTTGCGCTTGAGCCGACGTAGGTCATACGTGGCCTGTCGGCAGGTGTAGGACGCCTGCAGGAGGGCACGGACACGCTCGACAAGCTGATGGTTCCTGAATCCTACGATTAAATGGCAGAAGCTGGTCAAAGCCGCTAG
>QHZE01000246.1 GCA_003225335.1 Acidobacteriota bacterium | reverse complement strand
CACGGTCCTGGGTCTATTTCTGTTCGTTTCGCTAAGACTTATTAGAACGGCCCGGGAAGCAAAAGACACGGTCGGCGCAATGCTGGTGCTCGGAGTTCTTGCCCTTCTTCTTTTCCACCTCATGATCAACATCGGCATGGTGCTGGGCTTAGTGCCGATTGCCGGCATCCCGCTCCCGTTTGTCAGCGCAGGCGGCTCCTCGCTGATTTCCTTCCTGATCGGAATGAGCCTCTGCATGAACGTCCGCGTGCGCCGCTACGTCAATTGAACCGCGCCCCCCTTTACCGCCAAGACGCGAAGAACCCCTAAAAAAAAAGGAAAAAAGGGGAGCGACTTCCACCCCCTTCGTCCCTTGGCCCCTCGGCCCCTTTGGTTCCTGTTTTTTCGGGAGGCGATTCCCCGTGGAAAGCGGGAGACTGTTCCCGAAAAGTATTGGGCTCGCGCCCCCCGATCGGGTCACACGGCTGCGGGCAACACGTCTCAAGAGCTCCTTCCGCACTGATTCTTCAATGGTTTACACGCTCACCGCAAAAGTACCAACAAACCTTCCAGCTCCGGCGGCTCGATGGCACAGGACTTGCCATGACTGTACCGAGTGTGGAAAGCACGGACCCCTCGGGGAGAAAACGTCTTGGTCCCATTTTCATAGAATTTTAGTTTTATTCAAGAGACTTCACAGGGCTTCTGAGTTTGCGCATGCCCCTGATTCATGGTGAAGCTCCAATCTTCATTCCGCGGACCGGAAGACTCTCCAGCAAGGGGTCCAACTCCACGACCAAAAGGATGAACTCAGGGAAACTTCACCTTCCCCGAGGCGGAACCTCCGGCCCCACCTTCACCACCGAACTGCGCTCATGACTTCCGGGCGCGCTCCTTCCCAACGACGGAAAGACCTGCGCCACGAATTTCACGAATGATACGAATCAATCCGCAATTTAATTTACCTGGGATTTCCAAGGCTTGAGAACCTGCCCCGAACTGAAATGACCAATGACAAATGACCGATCATGACCGATGATAAATGACAAATAAAACTGGACGGCGTAGCTTGCCCCGGATTTGTCTTTGGTCATTTGTCATTTTCGAGAAATTGCTGACTTCCCGAGACCCTTGGAGTCTGTATTGATTCCATGGTGTTTCCCTGATTATAGTGGAGGCCTGTATGGGCCCCTCCAAGATTCTGATTGTCGATGACGAGCCGGAACCGCGCCAGCTCTTTGCCAGAGTGCTTAGAAAGGAAGGTTACAACGTCGAAGAAGCAGACACCGGCAAGCAGGGCCTGGAGATTGCGCGCGCCACGGTGCCGGATCTCGTGCTTCTTGACCTGTACCTTCCCGACACCTCGGGGCTGGATCTCCTGCCACGCGTCCTCAAGATATGTCCCGCGGCGTTGGTGGTGATAATGACCGGCCGCGGTGAGGTGGAAACCGCCGTCGAGGCGATGAAACGGGGAGCGGTGGATTACCTCGTCAAGCCGTTCGAGATAGAGCGCCTGAGATCTTCAGTGCGGGCGCTTTTTCGCGCCGGGGCGGAGCGCGATCCGGGGAGCGTGTCCAAGCGTGCCATTGGCGACAGCCCTCAAATGCGGGAAGTCTGGGCCCAGCTCCGGCGCTACGCCCTTCCGGACGTTTCCATTCTCTTCCTCGGCGAAAGCGGTACCGGAAAGGAGTTATTCGCCCGTGCCGTGCACGAACAAAGCAAACGCCGTGAAGGGCCCTATGTAGCGCTGGACTGTGCGACTCTCCCGGATACGCTGGTCGAGAGTGAGATCTTCGGGCACGAGAAGGGCGCCTTCACCGGGGCGGTGGACCGAAAAGTAGGAAAGTTCGAAGTGGCCAACGGCGGCACGCTTTTTCTGGACGAGATCGGCAATCTTCCTCTCCATTTTCAAGCGAAACTGCTCCGTGTTCTTCAGGAGCGACACCTGGAGCGTCTGGGCGGCAACAAGCCGATCCCTATAGACGTCCGTATAATCTCTGCCACGAATCTGGACATGGAACAGGCGATGCGAAAAGGAACCTTCCGCGAGGACCTTTACTACAGGCTGGCAGAAATTGTGATCCGTTTGCCCCCGTTGAGGGAAAGAATCGGGGACATCGAGGTTCTGGCCGACTACTTCGTCCAGGAGTTCAATCGTAAGTTCGAGCGCAACATCGGCGGGATTGCCGAATCCGCCTGGTCCATACTTCGCGGCTATCGCTGGCCTGGAAACGTGCGAGAGCTTGAAAATGTCATAAAATCGTCACTCCTTGCTGCGGACGACGTGATCTCGGGAGAGCATCTCCCGGAGTACTTGTCACGAGCCTCCTTTCCGCCGGTTGTGATGGAAGCCGCTTCTGGCCTCTCCAGCGACAGCATTCGAAAACAAATAGACGAAGGCCTGGAAAAGGGCTTGCTTGACCTCAAGACTCTGGTAGCGCGTTACTCGGAAGAAATCGAGGAGCAAGTTCTGTCAGAGCTCTTGCACAAACGGAACTTCACCCAGGCCGAACTGTCCGCCCTCCTCCAGGTAGACCCAAAGACACTCCGCGCCAAACTGCAGAAGTTCGGACTGAAGACCCGGTAAACTCAACTCCACTTAATCCACCACGAAGACGCGAAGAATCACGAAGTGTTTTTCCTCACATCTTCTTCGGGAACCCCGTGTTGTTTGGAGTTCAGGCTTTAGCCTGCCCGCGCCCGGTGCAGCCTGAAGGCTGAACTCGGAACTGGCCGCCCCTAGAGCTCCGGATGCCGCCCTGTGAGTTATTTTCACACCGGTCGAAATTACTCGCGAGTATTTTTGACTGCGATCCAAAACAGCAGTATCTTTTCGGCATGAAACGCTACCTTCACGAGCAAGTACAAAAAGACCTCAAGAAAAAGATGGTCTTTGTATCCGGCGCGCGGCAGGTCGGAAAGACGACACTGGCGAAGCTGATCCTGGGTGGAGACGAAGGCTATCTAAACTGGGACGTACCGGAGCATCGCGAGCGGATCCTCAAGCGTGAAATGCCTGTCAGTCGCCTGTGGGTATTTGACGAAATCCACAAGTACCGAAGCTGGCGCAACTATCTGAAAGGGCTGTACGACGCATCGGGTCCCCGTCAACACATCCTCGTCACCGGGAGTGCGCGCCTGGATTTCTACAGATTTGGCGGGGACTCGCTTCAGGGCCGGTACCATTTGCTGAGGCTGCATCCGTTCTCGGCGGCCGAGCTAGGGATGAAGAATCGGAAAGAATTGGACGATCTCCTCACGCTGAGTGGCTTTCCGGAGCCCTTTCTGTCGGGGTCCGAAGAAGAAGCGCGCCGATGGTCGCGAGAATACCGGACGCGACTGGTGCGCGAGGAGGTTTCAAGTCTCGAGCGCGTAACGGACCTCGGCAACTTGGAGCTTCTCATGCTTAGTCTTCCCGACAGAGTCGGAAGTCCTCTGTCGCTGAATTCTCTTCGAGAGGACCTTCAAGTCAGCCATAAGACCGTTACAAACTGGATGAATGTTCTGGAGAGGCTCTACGCGATCCTGCGCATCCGTCCCTTCGGGAGTCCGAAGCTGCGCGCGGTCAAGAAAGAACAGAAGCACTACCATCTGGACTGGTCTCTGGTTTCAAACCAGGGTGCGCGGTTCGAAAACTTGATGGCATGCCACCTGCTGAAGTGGGTGCACTTCGAACAGGATGCTCGCGGGAGAGATCTGGACCTTTTGTATTTCAGGGACGTTGACAAGCGCGAGGTGGACTTCGTCGTGGTGGAGAAACGGCAACCCATCCGGCTGATTGAATGCAAGTGGGGGGACGCGGAGATTAGCCCTGCGCTCAAGTATTTGAAGACGCGCTTTCCGGAATGCGAGGCGTACCAAGTCAGCGCCACGGGTGTCAAGGACTACCAGTCGCCGGATGGGATCCGCGTCTGTCACGCGCTTGAGTTGCTGCGGACCCTTGTTTAGGTTCCCCGCGGCACCGCAAACGGGATGACGCTCGGGTCACTTGCGGCGCGCGATTACAACGAGAACCGAGTGCGTATTATTCAAATGGTCCTTGTCCTTTCCGATCTCCAGGTACTTGGTAAGCATTTCCTTCGCGCGCTTGGCGTCCTTCTTGTTGTAGAAGTACGTCATGCCTAACTCGTAGTAGACCTCCGCGTTGTTCGGGTTGGCCTTGAGAGCCTTTTCGTACGCGAGCTGAGCGACCTCAGCGTTCCCCTCCTTCGACATCTTCTGCCCTAGAGCGAACAGCGTCTGATCCACCTGCTCTGAACCCGCGCCGCGCGGATCGGAGTAGAGCTCCAGAGCCTGGTCGTATCGCTTCTGGCTCAGGTAGTACTGCGCGAGCTCGTTCCGGCGGTTCGCCTCGTCGGGGGCCAGATCCATCGCCTGCTTGAACGCTTCAATCGCCTGGTCGGGATGATTGAGCTGAGCGTGCGCCTTGGCAATCAGCGACCACGCAATCGCCTGCTTCTTCCCTTGAATCATGGCCCGGGCCTCCTCGTATTTCTGGAGCGCCCCCGCATAGTCCCCTTTCTTGTACAGTTCCTGCCCCTGCTCCAGGACGGACTGCGCCTTGATCAGAACCGCGTTCACTTTGCGGTCCGCGATCTGCTTCTTCAAGTCTCCATAGGCCTTCTCTTCCGGTTTCAACTGCATGGCCTTCTCGACAGACTGGGTCGCCTCGTCGTACAGCTCGGCATGCGCCTGCGCGACCGCCAGGCTGTAATACACATCTGGATCATCCGGGGTGCTCTTAAGCACTTCCTGGAACTTGGCAACAGCCTCCTTGAAATTGCGCTTGGTCAACTGTTCGTTCGCTTCCATCCTCAGTTTCAGACCCGGAAGTTTCGCGCGCAACCCTTCAGCCCTCTGCTGTATCTCCGCATAAGGGTTGGGCTCGGAAGGCTTCAAGGACTGCTGGATCTCTGCCAGCATGCCGGACAGCTCGGACGCCTTGCGCAAAGCGTTCTCGGCCGGCTCCCACTTGTTCTGCTGCGCGTAACCGATCGCCAGGTTGAAGTGAGCTTCCGGATTTGACGGGTTCAGCTCGATCGCCGCTCGGATCTGCTTCTCGGCCTCGTCAAATTTGCCGGCCTTCAACGCTTCCACGCCCTGCTGGAGCGCCTCCATGGACTTCTGGCTCAGCGACTGGTCCTCGAAATAGAGCTTTCTGGCACTGTCGCCGGGCGCGAAATTGAGCGAAACCGTTTCCTGGGCGCCCTCCTTGATCCGCGCGAACTCATAGAAAGCGGGCGCAAACCCCTGCTGACGCGCGACGACTCGATAAATGCCCCCGTCCAGTTTGTCAAAACGAGCCACGCCCTTGCCGTCCGACTTCTTGTCTTTCCATTTTCCGCTCCCTAACTGTTGAACCAGGACCTGGACTCCGGAAAGCGCATTGCCGCCCTGGTCCACGCACTTTACATCGAGTGCGCCTGCCCCGGCGAAAGCAGGCGCCGCCAAGAAAAAGACCGGGAGAGAAAGTCTTTTGAACCGATTCCAATACAGATAGCTCATCACATTTTTCCGTAGGAATTGTTAGGTTAACATCTCAACCGACCCAGACCCTCTTAAGATTAAGCCGCCCCGAATAAAAAAGGGAATAGCAATTCTCGCGTAATGCGAATCAGACCTCGGACCCGGCAACCTGAACTCTGGGGTCTGAGGTCTGATCGGTGTTTATTGCAGAACTGTCTCACTTCTGCGTAGTGGCCAGGCGGACGGCGAATTTGAGCGCGTGAATAAGGCTGGCGCTCGAAGCCACGCCCTGTCCTGCGATGTCGAACGCGGTGCCATGGTCGACAGAGGTGCGCAGGATCGGCAGACCCAGCGCCACGTTGACCCCTCCCTCGAAATCGAGCAGCTTGAGCGGAACGTGCCCCTGGTCGTGATACATGCAGACGACCGCGTCGAATCTCTTCTTCCGCACCGCCATGTAAAACAGGGTGTCGGCGGGGAAAGGGCCTTCGACGGGCATTCCACGGCTTTGCGCCCACTCGATCGCCGGCCGGATTTCCCGAATCTCCTCATCTCCGAAGAGGCCGTTTTCCCCGGCATGCGGATTGAGACCGGCAACCGCGATACGCGGATTATCCCTTAGCCGGCGCACCGCGTCGAAGGTCAGTTGCAGAATCGTACAGATGCGTTCCTTCTTTACGCGTTCGATCGCCCTGGCCAGTGACATGTGCGTGCTCACATGCGTCACAATCAGCTGCTTCGACGCCAGCATGATGGTTACGTCCTTAACGCCGCACAAATCCCCAATGAGCTCCGTGTGGCCGACAAAATCCGGGTCCGAGAGCTGGGTTGCCTCCTTGTTGATCGGCAGTGTAACAACGGCGGTAATCCGTCCATCGAGTGCGGCCCGCGTGGCGGCAACCACGTATTCCCGCGCCGCGCGTCCCGATTTGGCATTCACCCTGCCTATGGTCAGATCCTCGCGCCGCATGATGCCGTGATCGATCACGTTCAGCCGGCCCTCGCGGTATTCCTCCGGCCCGGATATCCCGCGAAAGACGACACCGAAGCTGAGCGACGCGTTGAAGAACTCCAGCACTTCCAGATCTCTGTACACGACTGCGGGGTGGGTGATCTCACCGCCGCGGAACGCCTTCAGGAGTACTTCCGGGCCAATCCCGCAGGAGTCTCCCATGGTGATTCCGAAAAGCATAGATTCTTACGCCCCCTCAACTCAAAAAAATCACCAATGACAGATGGCCGATGACAAATGACAAATAGACGGCTTGACCCGCTGGATTGGTCATTTGTCATTTTTCATTGGTCATTGGTCATTTTCAAGAAATTGGCCGCCGAGACCGGTCTCCTTGTCCAGGGATCTTCGAAGCTTTTCAAGAACATCCACCGGTCCGAAACCTCCCGCCTTCGTCAGCAGATACATGGGCCGCGTTGTTCCGAGATTTAACATAGCGAGCGGAACACCTGGAAGCACTTCACCGATGGGAAGGATCCAGGGTTTTCCCAAAGCATCAAGAATACCGAAGGCGGTGTCCCCTCCAAAAACCACAAGGGCGTCGAAGTCGGTCTCACGGAGGATTTGTCTTACCAGTTCGCCCGCACGTTTTGCCCTCTGTAACGGTGACTCCTGCCCCGCGGCTGGAACTTTTAGGATTCTCCAGCCCGGCGCGTCTTCCCACACAGGCTCCACGGTCTCGAATCCGCATGCTTCGGCACGACGCACTTGACTCAAAGACGTTTCGTGCAAGCTCCCGTTCACTATCAGAGCTTTCGCGACACGTGGAAACCCGGCGCGCCGGCGCCGCGGCAGATCCACGCGCGTGGCTATGGCACCGGCGAAGGCAGCCGGACCGGCTGCCAGCCTGAGTTGGTTCGACCCTGCAAAAGCTCTGGCCGCCGCGTCGACATCGGCGTCGGTCTCGCCGTCGCAGACATAGATGGCGCCGGGACTCAGCGCCTGAAGCTCGCTCACGGAGACGGAAAACATCGGAGACCGGCATTGCTCCGACAAAACAGCAAGAATATTGCTTTCCGCGATCGGATTCAATGTGTCGGAGGCAAAGCCCGTTTCTGCGACGGGCACGCCACGTACGTAAAGGCGGGCGCCTTTGACCGTGCTTCCCATTTGCGGATAGGCAGGCACATAAAGGAGCGGCGAGCCCGGGGACGCGCGGAGCGCCGCGCCCAGTTCGCTTCCTATGTTGCCCCGCAGCGTGGAATCGGTTTTCTTGTAGAGATAGCGGGCTCCACGGTCGCGTCCCTCGCGCGCCAGGGCGTAAATGGTCCGCGCCGCTTCGGCGGGGCGCGCGTGTCTGGTTTCCGTATCGACAACGAGCACAGGCGCGAGCGTTTCCATGAGACCCGTATCGGCGGTCACACGGGCTTCGATGCCGCAACCGGCAAACCTGGCGCCGGCTTCGAGCGCACCGGTCAGATCATCCGCAAGCACCAGTACGTCCATGGTATCTGTCTTTGCGATTATACCCTGCCCAGAGGAGCGGAGGAGCAGAGGGGCACAGAAGGGCAGGGGGGAAATCATGTGTACAGGGCTATGCAGTTGATTTCCCTCACCGCCGCAGCTAGTGGTCGACCGACGCGCGTTGCCCCCTTGCTCCTCTGCCCCTCCGCCCCTCTGCCCTTCTGTCCCGCTGCTTTCCGCCATCCTGTCCATCCTGTTATCCTGTCGCCTGTGCGATTTCGGACACGGCGGTACCGCTTCCGGACGCCGGGCCATCGACGGATTTCTCGCGCAATTCACCTTAACGCATAGCCGCTGAATCGGTTGCGCGTCGTGGACATGCTCTTGCATTCTGGAAAACAGCGGTCGCTGGAACGCAGCTTATTTCTAAAGGGAGGAATTCCGTGCACAAAACACCGGATTCATTGAGGAAGGTTTTCCTGGCTATTACGTTCGTCCTTCTGGCGGTACCGTCGATCCCCGTGTCCGCCGAGGCATTTTACGAGCAGTCCGAAGAGCCCCCGCAGCGCGAGCTGCTGAGCCCGATCGAGCGGGCGGAGCGCGACGGCACGGCGCTGCGGATCTCTCTCAAAGAGATCACCAAGCTTGCTCTACAGAACAACCTGGACATCGCCATCTCCGACACGAACGAAGTCTTCTACCAGCAGAAACTGATCCAGGCTTTCGGTCCTTACGACCCCGCCCTCAGCATCGGCCTCGGCGTGGGCTCGAGCAAATCCCCGAACACCAACATCGCCACGGCTTCGAGCGTCTCGACCTTCAGCCAGTTTGACCGGGCCTACTGGAACGTCCAGTTCCAGCAGAACATCCCGACCGGGGGCGGTTTCAGCTATTCCTACAACACCGGCCGTTCCGACACGAACCAGGCGTTCGCGCTTTTCACCCCGCAGTACAGCGTGAGCCAGACGCTGCAGTTCCTTCAACCCTTGCGCCGCAATTTCCGCACGGACCAGATCCGGTCCAGCATAACGCTCGCCAACCTCGACCTGAAGATCAACGACTCTCAGTTCCGGAAAAACGTCACCGACACGATCGCCCGCATCCAGGCGCAGCACTGGGACCTGGTTGCGGCTATCCGGGACTACGAGATCCAGCGCGAGTCGGTGAAACTGGCCCAGACCCAGCTGGAGAACAACAAGATGAAGGTGAAGGTCGGCACTCTGGCCACGATCGGTATCACCGAAGCCCGCGCCGAGGTCTCTGCGCGGGAGGTCGAGCTGATCCAGGCCGAGGAGCGGATCAACACGGTGGAGAACAACCTGCGCTCTCTGATCTCGAGCGACCGCAACGCCGATATCTGGCGCCAGACGATCGTCCCCACCGATTCCGTTGACTTCAAAGAGGTGCAGATCTCGCTGGACGAAGCGATCAACGCCGCGCTCGGGAACCGGCCCGAGCTCGAGCAGGTCCGCACGCGCGTCGAGCAGACCGACGTCAACTATCGCCTCGGGCAAAATCTGAAAAAGTGGCAGGTCGACTTCGTGGCTTCGATAGGAACCGTCGGGGTCGCCGGACCGCAGACGTTTGATCCAGACGGCCAGCCCAGGGTCGCGCCGGATTTTGTAGGCGGTGTTGGCAACGCGTACAGAACCCTCTTTTCGCAGGGACTCACGAACTGGTTCGTCGGCTTCAACGTCCAGATCCCCCTGCGCAACCGCACGCAGGAGTCACAACTGGCGCAGCTCAAGGTTCAGAAGCAGCAGCAGCTGATGAGCCTGAAGCAGATCGAGCAGCAGATCATCGTCGACGTCCGAAACGCCGTCCAGTCGCTCGAGACCAACAAGAAGCGCGTGGAGACCGCGCGAATAGCGCGCGAGCTTGCCGAGCAGCAACTCGACGGTGAAACCAAGCGCTTTCAGGCGGGCTTGAGCGAAAACTTCCGCGTCCTGGACCGGCAGCGCCAGCTTTCGCAGCAGCAGGGGGTCGAGTTGCAGACGCTGATTGACTACAAAAAGTCGGCGATCGATCTGCAGCGGGCCATGTACACGCTCCTGGAAGCGAACGATTTCGAGATCGCCAAGTCCAGTTCTCAGGTCACAGCCGCCATGCCAAAACCCATGGGCACGAAGAACCCCTGACCCGACGGCACGCCCCAATGAGAGATTTAATTCGCACAAAATGAAACCACAGATGAACACCGATAAACACAGAGCAGCCCACCCGCAACCAAACGGCTTTCACCGCAGAGACGCGGAGAACGCAGAGGTCGTCCCAGGGAGCGCACAAGAATCCTTTGCAAAAAGCAAAGGATTTTCGGGTTAGTAGTACAGGAGCAGAGCCACAACCCCAAAAATCTCACCACGAAGACACGAAGATTCACACAGGCAACAACGTGGTGCACCTTAACTTGGTTGCGGCTGTGCCGCGCCACGTAAGTAGCGAAGCAAGAGGGGTGAAGAAACAAAACGAATCAGAACAGGGCGACGCTCGCGTAGGTCACCGCCGCTCCAGCCTCGAGATCCGCCCATTGACGGTACTGCAGGAGTTTCCCGCGAGGATTTTCCAGGCACCGGAGAGTCATGTAGATCGGCGGGTAGCCGCACACCCGTCTCCGATCGTTATCGGCGGCGATGGATCGAAATACTCCTTCGGCGTCCCCGGCCTCTACCAGGTGGAGCAGGGCCCGGTCGTCTTCCTCCACCTCTTTCAGGAACCGCTCGGTAGGTCCCGACGGGTCTCCGAAGCGGCGGCCGACGTGCGCCAGGTCTGCACCGGCGATCAGGCAATAGCTGGCAGGCATTTCCTGCATGACTTCCACGACCGCATCCACCATCGCCTGAATCTCAGGATCTTGGACGGCCGTCTTCCCATCGGAGTAAATATCGTGGAAGGATCCCACCAGGATGGGAACGATTTTGAAAGGATGACGGTCACCGAGAAGGTATTTGAGGCAAACAGCCTGAAATTCAACCGAATGCTCGCCGCGGTGGGCGAACTCATCCACGAAGGGATCCTCAGGAAGTTTCGCTGCCAGCCTGCGCACGAATTCCTGGTCCGTTTCCGCACAGCCAAGGGGCGTGTCGTAACCTTTTTCGGTCAACGCAAAACGCTTCTGGATCATATTGTGGCACGTTCCGAAGATGATGAATCGGTCCGCGCCCGGATGCTCGGCGAGCGCCTTGTAGGCATGAGCGTACGCGGGCCCGCCCCGGTGAAAATCAATATGAGGCGCGATCAGCCCCCGCAGAGGCTCTCCGTGGTCTGAGACGCCCGTCGTGCCCGGGCCGTCGGGATGCTCGAAGAAGGTGTCGATCTGGCGCCGGAGGCCCTCCGCGGTCCCCTCGTAGGCCGCACCCGCATGCGTCGCAGGGCGAACCGGCAGCTTGCGAAATTCCTGAACCAGAGCTTCGTAGTAGGCGCTGAAGGAAGGGCTGTCGAGATAGTGATGGTTTTCCAGTTGGCCGACCAGCTCCTCGATGTTTTCAATGAACAGCATTTCTCCGGTCTGGCGCATAAATTCCGCCTGGATGTCACGGAGCGATTTCGATCCATCCATTAGAGAGACAAGCAGAACCAGAGGGCCATTAAGAAATATGGGCTGCTCGGCCAAAGCGGCGGGATCGCGCAGGCAGACTAAATCCTGCCCCTGCAACCTCACAGGAAACGCCTCTACCGGGCGCAAACGCGGATGGGTAACTCTTTCGCGTGCTTCCATTGCTGCTAGCTTTCGCTGCGCAGCTCACGGACAATTTCGCGGGCGATTTCTCTGGCGCGCGGCAATTCCTCCGGAGGAAAGGAAATTGCCCCTACTACCGGATGGCCGCCGCCGCCGTATCTTTCACACAGGGCCGCCAGGTTGTGAGTGCGCGGTCGCGGGCTCCAGGGATTGGAACCGACGGAGATTTTCGAACGGTAGCTGGAAAGGCTCAACCCCACACAGTACGTAGCCTGCGGGAAGAGGTAATAAGGAATGAATTTGTTGTACCCCTCAAGGCCAAACGCGCTCACATCAAAAAATACTGCGCCGTCGGCGCACTCGGCGTTTTCACGAATGATTCCGATTGATTTCAGGTGGCGCTCGTACAACGGCTTGAAGGCTTCCTGGACCCATTCCAGAGCCACGATTTCTTCGAGCTTCTTCTGCTGGAATTCCTCGATCAGACCGTGGAGGCGCGACGGATTCCGAATACCTTCGATGACCATCATCAGTTTCATTGCGGGCTCTTTCAGCTCGACCGCGGCCCGGGCATCTTTGAATTGAGCGCCGTCGATAATGTCAGCCCACCGAATTAGCTCCTCCAGCCGGCTTGAATCGAATCCGAACTTCTCTCGAACCGTTTCGGTGATGAACTTCGTGCAGGACTTGTACGTGGGGTCATGAAATTTCTTGCCGCTCATATCCCCGCGAAAATGCGCTTCATCCTGAGGGTTCAGGAACGCGCTCTGGTGATGATCGAACCACCAGGTAAGACGATGATCACTGGAGTATTTGAAATCCACGATTGCATTCTCATCCCCGTCGAACTGCACGTCGATGAAAAGCTGTCCAGCGCGGTGAGCGAGTCCTTCGTATACGAGTTCCGTACCCTGCCGGATCGCAGAACCATAGAAGTTGCTGAACACGGCCGCGGAAGCAAGTCCGTCAAAGCAGTTATCGTGGTAATAAACCTTCGTTCGCATGTCGATCGGACTATCCAAGTTTTGAAACAGGCGGCGTAAGAACCAATAGAGAAGGCTAACACACGGTTCTCCAGGGCGCAAGTACAGCCATGCGAGGGGGTGCAATTAAAAGCGCAAGTCAGGATGCGCGCAAAAGACGGACAAATGACGAGTGCGCTATGGAGTGCGGCGACAAGTCGCCGCACTCCAAAAGAGCTGTGATTGTTCAACTTCACCTGACCAAAGCGGAACCTGAGGCGACTCGCACTTTTACACCCCCTGCGAGGTTCGGAGTCAACTTTTAGGGCTGCCTCAGGCGTAATGCCTCAGAAGCTGTGAAAAAATGCACGAGCCGTAGGCGCGGCCTGCGTCGCCGCCGCTATTGCAATTCGGTCCGGATTCTCTATACTCCGAATTCTCGGAGCCCAGAAAATTGGCGCTTTTTCAATCGTCAATCCCGCTCAGTCTTGTGCTCATATTGTTCGCCTCATGCTCCCGCGTTCCCGCCAAAAGGGACGTGAAGGAACAGGTTGTGGTGCTGGGGTTCGACGGCGCCGACCCTAAGCTTCTCGCTCAATGGATGGGTGAGGGCAAACTGCCCAACATCCAGAAGCTGAGCCGATCGGGAACGGTCGAACATCTCGGGACCACGGAACCTCCGGAATCCCCGGTGGCCTGGGCTTCATTCGCAACCGGCATGAATCCAGGCAAACACGGCATCTTCGATTTTCTTAAAGTGGACCGCGCGAGTTACATTCCGGACATCGGCCTGGTGGACATTCAAAAACCGAAGTTCTTGTGGCACAGTCTGCCCGTCCGGCGCCCGAAGATCACCAACAACCGCAAGGGCGCCCCTTTTTACAAGATCGTGGCCGACGAGGGTATCAGAGCTTCGATCCTGCGCATGCCCTTGTCGATGCCTCCGGAAGTATTACCCGGCGGCAGGCTGTTGTGCGGCCTCGGAGTGGCGGACATCCGCAGGACTTGGGGAACCTTCTTCTACTTCGCCACCGATCTGACTCAATGGGACGTCGGCAACACCGAGTTTGGCGGGGTCCTGGTGCGCCTCGAGCGCCACGATCGGAGCGTCAAGACGCAGGTAGACGGACCCTACGACCCGCGCTACGACGATCTCCGCCGTCTCTCCATACCCGTGGATCTCGATATTGCCCCGGACGACAAGTCCTTGAAGATCTCCCTTCAGGGCCAGCAACAGGTCGTCGCTGAGGGAACCTGGAGCGACTGGTTTGATTTCCGCTTTCGCGGCGGAGTCTTCGTCGATTTACGCGGGATCAGCCGCTTCTATGTTCTGGAAACCTATCCCGAAGTCCGGCTCTATCTGGAACCGATAAGTCTGGATCCGCGTTCGCCGCCGGTTCCCATCTCGTATCCGCCCGAATTCTCTTCAGAGCTCGCGAGGCGTGTCGGCCTGTATAAAACCCTCGGCTGGATCCATGAGACCTGGGGATTGAATGAGGAGAAGATCGACGAGAAGGTGTTCCTGGAGGATCTCTTCCGGAACATGGATTCTCTGGAAGCGGCCGTAATTGAGCAGCTCACAAACGACAAGCCAGCCTTGTTGGTGGCTGTATTTACCGCCACCGACAGCGTGTCCCATATGTGTTACCGCTTCCTGGACCCTGAGCATCCGCGATGGGACCACGCGTTGGTGCAGCAGTATGGAGATGCGATTCTTCGCGTGTACCGCAAGATGGACAGCATCATCGGCAGGGTCCTGGAGCGGTTGGGCGACAATGGAACTTTGCTGGTGGTCAGCGATCATGGATTCCACACGTGGAGGCGAGAGTTCAACACCAACACATGGCTCGCGCGCAACGGGTTCATGACTCTCAAGGGAACTGATTCGGACTCTGCCGCGAAAAAGCTCGACGACATGTTCAGCGGTGGAAGCTTTTTTCCCAATGTCGACTGGAGCAAGACGAAAGCGTATAGCCTGGGGTTGGCTGGAATTTTCATTAACCTGCAGGGTCGCGAAGGCAAAGGGTGCGTCAAGCCAGGTGAGGACTATGAGAAGGCGCGGCGCGAGATAATCGCCGGAATGCGTGAATACCGGGACCCTGACACCGGGGCACCCGTGATCCAGGGCGTCTACCGCCGGGAAGATATTTTCACCGGACCAGAGCTGGAACACGCCCCCGACCTACAGCTCTCCTTCCATGACGGCTACCGTACTTCCTGGCAGACCGCGCTGGGCGCGGTTCCTGAGAGCATCGTCGTGGCCAACCTCAAGAAATGGAGCGGCGATCACTGCGCTTCCGACCGGTCTGATACAGCCGGCATTCTGGTCTCCAACCGGAAAGTGGCCCCGGGGGCGTATACGATCATGGACATTGCACCCACAGTCGTTCAGATCTTCGGCGCCAGGATTCCACCGGACATGGACGGCCGGCCTATCTCCTTCGTCCCTTAGAGTGTCATGTTTTCACGTGTCATGTGTCGTGTTGGCACGTGACAGGTGGCACAATCTGGTCATGGACGTTTCGATCGTCATACCAACCTGGAAGGGCAGGCACTTGCTTGAAGCCTATCTCCCCTCCGTAATCTCCGCAACGGAGTTTTACCGCAGGAGAAAGGGCGCACAGGCGGAGATCCTCGTGGTGGAAGACGGAGGCGGAGATGATACGCCGGACTGGCTCCGGTCTTGCTATTCCGGCGAGGTCCTGACGCTCGAGCACAAAAGGAATCAGGGATTCGCCGCCGCATGCCAGACGGGATTCCTTGCCGCACGCTGTCCCGTCGTGCTTCTCCTCAACAACGACGTACGCTTGAAAGAAGACTGTATTGAGCCCCTGACGGAACATTTCAGGGATCCGCTGGTGTTCGCCGTCACCGGGAAGATCTTTAATCAGAACGGGGATGTTTTCTGCAATGGTGGCAAAGTTGCGCGCTTCCGTCGCGGCATGTGGAGCACCTACGAAAACTACGACGTCTTCCCCTGGGCGCGGCCCGACCTCTCTTTGCTCTCCTTCAGCGCCGTTGGCGCTTTCTCCGCCTTTGATCGCGACAAATTTCTGCGGATTGGTGGTTTTGACCCTCTTCTTTTTCCTGTAGAGGATATCGAGATTTCCTACCGGGCATGGAAACGTGGCTGGTATGTGAAGTATGAACCCCGGAGCGTGGCCTACCATGACGCCAGCCAGACGATCGGCCGGTTTTTCAAGAGGCGGACCGTGGAGATGCTCTCCCGGCGTAACCGGATTCTCTTTCACTGGATGCTGCTGCACGACCCCCGGATGTTCTGGACGCATCTGCTGACGCTGTCGGGTCGCTTCCTGATAAGCTGGCTGTTGCTGGACTGGCGCTTTTACTGGGGCATCTTTACAGGTTTGAGACGCCTTTCCTATATCCGCGCGAAAAGGCGGGAGAACCGCAGGACCATGCTTTAGGGCTCGCGCAGAAATAAATTCCCATTTTGGGGCGAGCGCCGGGCGGGCAGATGCGAGGCGCCGCGACGCAGGCGATGTCGGACATCGTCGAGGAGCGGCAACAACGCCGATACGCGCCCTTGCGGGCTGCGGCTCGCAGGCCTGCGGCAAAATGGGAAGTTATTTCTGCGCGAGCCTTTAGGCTGCAGGCTAAAGCTGGACCCCAAACAGGTCAGTTTTTCAGGGGCAGTTTTGCAGCTCAGCCTTCAGGCTGCTGTCGGGGCAAGCTAAAAGCTTGAACTCCAAACAACGGCAGATCGTCAATTGTAAATCGATATGGAACGGATTTCCGCGACGATTATTACTCATAACGAAGAGGGTAACATCGCGGAGGCCCTGGAACGTCTGGGCTGGGTTAACGAAATTGTGGTTGTGGACAGCGGAAGCAGGGACCGCACTCTGGATATTTGCGCCCTCTATACGGACAAGGTTTTTCACCGTGACTGGACGGGCTTTGTCGACCAGAAAAACTACGCCGTGGAAAGGGCCTCCAATGACTGGATTCTCTCGTTGGACGCGGACGAACGTCCCAGCGCCGAGCTCGAGTCTGAAATCCAGAGCCTGCGGCGCGGCGGTTTTAAGCGCGACGGTTATCGGATCCCGCGGGTCGCCCACTTCATGGGCCGCTGGATCCGCCACGGTGATTGGTACCCGGATTACCAACTGCGTCTGTTCGACCGCCGCAGGGGCCGCTGGCAAGGCGGCCGCGTTCACGAGTCGGTCAAAACAGAAGGATCCCCGGGACAACTTCAGGGCGAGATACAGCATTTCACGTATCGCAGGCTCTCCGACTACCTGAAGCGTCTCGAAACGTACTCCACACTGGCCGCACAGGATTACCGCCAGAAGGGGCGCCGGTCTTCGGTGCTCAGACTCCTGGGCGACCCACCCGCCACTTTTCTCAAGGGTTACTTCTTCAGGGGCGGCTTCCTCGATGGTGTCCCCGGCCTCATGGTCGCAGTGATGGCTGCAATTTCTGTCTATTTCAAATACGCCAAACTCTACGAACTATGTTTGAATGACGAATTACGAATGACGAGTGACGAATGAAATACCGCCCTTTCATTCGTCACTCGAAAGGGTGCAATTAGAAGTGGGAGTCGGCTCAGGCACCGCTTTGGTCAACTGCAGACAACCGTCACAGCTCTTTTGGAGGGCGGCGACTTGTCGACTCGTCGCCGCTATGGCCCGGGCGTCAGAACGAAAGCGCGACAAGTCGTCGCACTCCATCGGACTCGTTATTTGTCCGTTTTTGCGCGCATCCCGCGGCAGAAACTGACTACCACTTAATTACACCCCATTCGAAAGGGTCCATTTAGAAGTGGGAGTCAAGCGGCGCGGTCGGAGAGACTGTGAAAAATTGTATTTCAAATCGATGACATCCAAAATGGCCAGTGATCGTTTTCGTGAACTTCGTGGCCAATAAATCCGCCACGAATTCCACGAATTGACACGAATTAAATTCTCCACAGCTTCTGAGGAGTTCGCGGCAGCGTGAATTGGACTCACACTTCCAATTACACATTCGAAAGATTGGCTTGGAACCGGAGACCGGTGATATACTAGTAGACTTTTGTAACGTAGGATGACCACTATGAAGGGAATCGTTCTGGCAGGCGGACTGGGCTCGCGTCTGTTTCCGTTGACCAAGGTCACGAACAAACACCTGCTGCCCATCTATCACAAGCCCATGATCTACTATCCCATCGAAACGCTCGTGGAAGCAGGTATGCGGGAAATATTGATCGTCACCGGAGGGAAGAACGCCGGTGACTTCCTCCGGTTGCTGGGCAATGGGAAGGAGTTTGGGCTCGCGCATCTTAACTACGCGTACCAGGAAGGCGAAGGAGGTATCGCGGCGGCTCTGGCGCTGGCGGAATTTTTTGCCGACGGGGGGCTGGTCTGTGTCATCCTCGGGGACAATATCATCGAGGGTTCCATCGCCCGCCATGCGGCGAATTTCCGGCAGCAGGGCGAGGGGGCGCGAATCCTGTTGAAGGAAGTCGAGGATCCGCAGCGGTTCGGCGTCCCGGAAATTCGAGGCAGCCAGATCGTGCGCATCGATGAGAAACCCGCCGTTCCGGCCTCGAATTATGCGGTGACCGGTATCTACATGTACGACGCCGAGGTTTTCGATATCATAAAGACCCTCAAGCCCTCCGGACGGGGAGAGTTGGAGATCACCGATGTGAACAACGAATACATTCGTAAGGGGAAAATGACCTACGATGCCCTGGACGGATGGTGGACGGATGCGGGCACGTTCGATTCCCTGCTTCGCGCTTCCAATCTAGTGGCGGCGAAGGCACAGCAAGGGAGCCAAACTGCAATAGCCGACCGATAGGAGATCAGTGATTGACGGATGACGGATGACGAATCAGGAAACCTGATTCGTCATCCGTCATCCGTCATCCGTCATTCGATATGATTCATCAGGTACGGACCAAGAAGTTACGCCTCATTCCCGACGAGCGCGGCCGCCTCATGGAGATTCTGCGGTGCGACGATGAGATCTTCATGAAGTTCGGGCAGATTTACCTGACTAGCGCCTACCCGGGAGTTGTAAAGGGCTGGCACTATCATAAGACTCAATGGGATCATTTTATTGTTGTCCATGGCATGATGAAGATCGTCCTCTATGACGCTCGAAAAGACTCTCCCACTTTTGGCGAGATCAATGAATTTTTCATGGGAACGCATAATCAGATGGTGTTGCAGATCCCTCCCTACGTGTATCACGGCTTCAAATGCATCAGCGAGTATGAAGCCCTGGTAATCAACGTTCCGACGGAACTCTATAAATACAGCGATCCGGATGAGTACCGGGTCTCCCCTGATAGCGGCGAGATTCCTTACGATTGGAGCAGAAAGGACGGCTGACCTTGCGGTTGCTGGTTACAGGAGGAGCCGGGTTCATCGGTTCCAACTTTGTGCGTTACGTGCTCAGCCGTTACGCCGACTATGAGGTCCTGAATCTGGACAAGCTTACATACGCGGGGAATCTGGAAAACCTCGAAGGCCTGGAGAATCATCCGCGCCACACATTTTTCCACGGCGACATCTGCGATCCGGATCTGGTGGGCGACGTGCTGAAAAGGGGCGTCGACGCCGTAGTGAACTTTGCAGCCGAATCGCATGTGGACAGGAGCATTCTGGACGCCTCGGATTTTGCGCGGACCAACGTCGTAGGAGCTTTGAACCTGCTGGAACCGTCCCGCAAAAACCGCATCCTGCGGTTCCTTCAGATCTCGACGGATGAGGTCTACGGCAGCCTGGGACCCACCGGCGCCTTCGTCGAAAGCAGCCCGATCGCTCCCAACAGCCCCTATGCCGCCACCAAGGCCGCAGCGGACCTCCTCGTCCGAAGCTATCATCATACTTACGGCTTCCCCGCAATTATTACCCGGTGTTCCAATAACTACGGACCCTATCAGTTCCCCGAGAAGCTCATGCCTTTGCTTATCACGAACGCGCTGGCGGGACTGTCACTGCCTCTTTACGGAGACGGCCTCTATGTTCGGGACTGGATCCACGTTCAGGATCATTGCGCCGCTGTCGACCGGATCCTTCACCATGGTAAGAGCGGCGAGGTCTATAACATTGGGGCACGGCAAGAGATGGCCAACCTGGAAATTGCCCGACTCATCTTGAAGTCCCTGGGCAAACCCGAATCCTTGATTACACTCGTCAAGGACCGGCCTGGGCACGATCGCCGCTACGCAATCGACCCTTCGAAGCTGAAGCAAGCGTTGGGATGGAAACCCAGGATCTCCTTCCATATGGGCCTGCAAGAAACCATCGACTGGTACCGCCACAATGCCGCCTGGGTGGAGCACGTGCGCAGTGGAGCCTATCTCAGCTACTACGATCGAATGTACGGGCAGCGGCAGAAGACACTCTCCGAGCTGTGAGAAGCGCAAACGAATTGACGCCAGAAGAACTTGCCACGGATTTCACGACCCTCAAGAATTTTTTTCGTGACTGACGCTGCCCTAGGTTTGTGCAATCCGTGCCACAGCGTCGAAAATCCCTTGCCGGCCGGAAAGAATTTTCGTCTACGTAAATTGCCAATATGAAACCACCGATGAACCTGGCGCGGCATAGCCGCAACCAAAGACTTGGCGATTCTTCGCGCCTTCGCGCCTTCGTGGTAAAGCCTGCCCACCATCCAGCACGAAGACACGAAGACGCAAAGAATCACGCTGTTCAACGCTGGCCTCATTCATGCCGATGAGAATTCTTATCGCCGGCGCCAGAGGAATGCTCGGGACTGACCTCGTAGAGGAACTGGGCCCCGCACACCAAGTTGCCGGCTTGGGCCACGGCGATCTCGACATTACGGACGCAGAGCACTGCAAAGCCCGGGTTTTCGAGGTCCATCCCGAGATCGTCATAAACGCCGCCGCCATGACCGACGTGGATGGGTGCGAGTCTCGAGAAGAAGAGGCTTTCCTTGTGAACGGGCACGGAGCCGGCAACCTTGCAGCCGCCGCTGCAGCCATCGGGTCGGCAGTCATTCATTTCAGTACGGATTACATCTTTGACGGGACTAAGGACGAGCCTTACTGCGAGGAAGACACACCCAATCCGCGGAGCATCTATGGCAAATCGAAGTTGGCGGGAGAACAGCTCGTCCGGGCTTTTTGTGCGGACCATCTTATCTTGAGAACCTCCTGGGTGTTCGGGAGTCACGGAAAGAACTTCATCCGGACTATTGCACAGGCGGCCCGGCGCCGGGGGACGCTTCGGGTGGTCAACGATCAACGTGGGAGTCCTACCTGCACCATCGACCTGGCCCGGTATACGCGAAGGATGCTGGAAGCCGGGTGCCGCGGTACCTATCACCTGACTAACAGCGGCTCCTGTACATGGTACGAACTGGCGGCGCGGGTCGTAGAATGGCTTGGGCTTGATGTGCCCGTACTACCCGTGGCGTCGACAGAGTATCCGCGTCCCGCGTCGCGTCCGGCCAACTCCGTGCTGGCAAACGGGCGCCTCGCGCGCGAAAGATTTCCGCTGATGCGGCCATGGCAGGAAGCGGCGGAAGAGTACGTGAAGACCGGCCTGCGGAGGGTGACGAATGACGAATGACGAGTGACGCATTCAAGCGTGCCGGCTCTCACGCCTGTTTGTCATTCGTCATTCGTCATTCGTCATTCGTCATTGATGAGTGAAGCCGAAGACAAAGTCATTGCGACTAACAAAAAGGCTTTGCACGACTACTTCATTCTCGAAAAGCTCGAGTGCGGCGTCGCACTTCTCGGCACGGAAGTAAAATCGATCCGGGAGGGTCGCGTTAACCTGAAAGACAGTTATGCGCTCGTGCGAGGGGGGGAAACCTTCTTACTGAATTGCCACATCAGTCCCTATTCTCACGGCAACCGGCAGAATCACGATCCGACCCGCACGCGCAAGCTCCTGCTGCACCGCGAGGAGATACGCAAGCTCATAGGCAAGTCACAGGAAAAGGGATTGACCTTGATACCTTTGCGCGTGTATCTAAAGCGCGGCAAAGTCAAGATCGAGCTGGCTGTAACACGCGGGAAGAAACTTTATGATAAGCGCGAGACGGAGCGGCGCAAGGAATCGGAACGGGAAACACGGGCGGCGATGAAGCGCCAGCGCTAGCTAGTTTCTGGCGCGAAACGCCGCGCAGGGCTGAGAAGCCGCGAAGAAATCGTAGCGCCGGCATCTTGCCGGCATGTGGATGAGGGTAAGCTCTTTGTTTGCAACAGACCTTCTGCCGGCTGGAAGCCGGCGCTACATTCTTTCACGCCCTTCTGACTCATTACGGGAGTTTTGCGCCAGAAACTAGCTAGGGGCTCGCGTTTCTTCTTCTGCAGAGGGCCTCGCCTGGCTCGAAGCTGGCCGTGCTGGTGAGTTCGCTCCGCGCTTGCGGAACCGGGCTGCAACAGGTGGAAGGAAAGCGATGGCGGAAGAGATCGACCAGAATCGGATCGTGGACGAGATCGTAGCGGAGGCTAACCTGCCCCGCGATCTCCTCCTTCCCGAAGAGATCGACTACCTCCGAGAGCGCGCGCTGCACAAGCCGCTGAGGGTGGTCCACATCTGGAGCCTCGGGGTCGGGGCGGTCATCACGGGGATGTACTTCGGCTGGAACTACGGCCTGCCCGCGGGAGGCCCCATAGGCATGCTGATCGCCAGCCTGATAGTCTGCGTTCTCTACTTGACCTGGGTGCTGGGCCTTTCGGAGCTCTCGGTCGCCATGCCCTTCGCCGGAGGGCCGCTGGCCTACGGCCGCCGCGCCGTAGGCAAAGGATTCGGGTTCCTCATGGGCTGGTCCATGTTCCTGGAGTGCCTCTTCGCCGCGATCGGCACCGCCCTGGCCACGGGAGGCTACGTCGCAATTCTGTACCGGGGCGTGAAGGGTCAGGCCGTTGTGATGCTCTGGCTCACGTATGCGGCCATTGCGGCCCTCGTATGGTTCTGGCTGGCATGCATCCCGGGCGTGGCCCGCGAACG
Organism: Acidobacteriota bacterium; assembly: GCA_003225335.1. Lineage (GTDB taxonomy): Bacteria > Acidobacteriota > UBA6911 > UBA6911 > UBA6911 > Gp18-AA60. The sequence continues at coordinate 1,457 of QHZE01000246.1, read as the reverse complement.
CTTGATCACGGCGCCGCTCCTGACCGGTGGGTGGTCGGGGGTCCTGGGCGCGGTACCCTATGCTCTCTGGTGGCTGGTCATCATCGAGAGCGTTGCGCTCGCCGCCGAAGAGGCCCACGAGCCCCACGTGACAATCCCGCGCGGCATGGTGTGGGCGCAGATCACGCTGGTCATCTTTGTGGTCCTGACGTGGTTCTTCGCCGTGGGCGCCGCGCCGTACGCCGAGACCGGCAAGGACGAAGTGATCTATCCTTTGCCGCAGGTATTCAAGGCGGTTTGGGGAAAGGGATGGTTCCTCTCGGCCTTTTCCGTCCTGGCGCTTTCCGGGCTGGTCGTCTCCTACAACGGCATGATCTACGCCACCAGCCGCCAGTCGTTCTCTCTCGGGCGGGCGGGCTATCTCCCGGCGGCGCTGGGAAAAGTGCACTCGACTTACCGCACGCCGCATATCTCACTGGCCGTGTGGACGGTCGTGACCATCGGCTTCGTCATCTTCGGCCACTTCAATGAAAAGGCCGCTAACGCCGCCATCCTGATTTCCACTCTGACTGCGGTCCTTTGGTACGTGGCGGCCATGATCTGCTTGTTCGTCCTTCGCTGGAAAGAGCCCCATATGGCCCGCCCCTACAAGGTCCCCATCTATCCCGTGATGCCGAGCTTTATTGCGCTCCTGTCGCTCTTTGCGGCCTACCTGTACGGCGGGCTCAACGTTCAGATCCTCTTGCCCACGGGCGTCCTCTACGCGGCGGCGGCGCTATGGTACTGGGTCTGGGCGCGGAAGATGGTGCTGCCGTTCGCGCCCGAGGAGGTCGCGGCGCGGATCGCGCAGGAACTGGCGCGGCGCCAGGGGGGCCTCGCAGATCAGGTGCCGGCGCCCCGTCCGGCCTCGCCGGCGTACGTCTGGCTCGAGCGCATCACGGGCCTGGGACTCGTCCTGGGTCTCGTCTCGGTAAGCTGGATACTCCTTGGCGCAAAGGGCGTTCTCCCCGTGGCAAGGTCAGAAAGCGCGGAGGTGTTAGGGACCATCATCGTCTGGTCGGCCTTGTTCATCCTGGTGAGCCTAGTCGGACTCCTCAGTACTCGGAAGAGCGTTGAAAGGACCCACCGATGAACGTAAAGGAAGTCAAGGAACTGGCCCGGGAGAAAGGGATCGAGTTCTTCCTCTGCTCCTTCGTGGAGATGAGCGGAGCCCCGAAGGCCAAGCTCGTCCCCGCGTCCCACTTGGAGGACATGGCCCGTGACGGTGGCGGCTTCGCCGGATTCGCTACCGGCGAGATCGGCCAGGGCCCGCACGACCCCGACATCGCCAGCATCCCGGACTTCAACTCGCTGACCGTCCTCCCCTGGCGGAAGAACACGGCCTGGGTCGCGGGCAATGTCTTTGTCAACGGCAAGGAGTGGGCGTATGGCCCGCGGAACATCCTCCGGCAGCAGCTGGAGCGGGCGAGGAAGAAGGG
>QHZE01000245.1 GCA_003225335.1 Acidobacteriota bacterium | reverse complement strand
TCTCCGAAGGTCCGGCTGACATGGCAGAACAGGTCCACATTCCCGGGGCCGAACACAAAGCTTCCACCCAGTTGGAAGGGATTCTTGCCGAGTCGCTTTTGACTGTGACCGGCGCGGCGGGCGCGGGCGCGCGCGATGGCATTGGACTGGAAAAAAATGTGGAGCAGATTGGCAGACCGCAGCCCGGCTGCCCGGTAAGCCTTCCGCTCATCGTCGATGAGGAGGGGAAACCCTATGCTGGTTTCTTCACGAAAGGAGCGCGCGTAATTCCGGTCGCCAAGACCGATGGCTGCCAGACGCGCGCCTGCGGCATGAAATGCTGACTCGTGCTCGCGCAACTGTGCGACGTGCTCGCGGCAAAAGACTCAGCCATAGTGCCGGAGAAAAACGAGAACCGCGGGGCCGGTCTGCCAGAGCGAGCCCAAGCGAACCAGCGTGCCGTCGGCGTCAGGCAACGTTGTGTCCGCGAGTGCCGAAGCAAAAGTAGAAGACATATCGTACACCGCACAAAATGAAACCACAGATGAACACAGATCCCTCAGACCTCAGGGATCAGACCTCAGACCTGAATCCCGAGAGTCTGAGGTCTGAGGTCTGAAGTCTGAGGTCTGCTCTCGATCCTGTCAATCCGGTTATCCTGTCATCGCCTTAAAATCCTGTTATCTGGTCTAGTCCTTGGGCTTGGTTTGCTCCGCGACCGCCCGCGTGGCCTTCGCCACGGTTTCCGGATCGCCCAGGTAGTAGCTTCGTGAGGGAGTGAGATCTTCGTTCAACTCGTAGACGAGCGGAATTCCCGTCGGAATGTTGAGCCCGGCGATCTCCTCATCCGGGATCCTGTCCAGGTACTTCACCAGAGCGCGCAGGCTGTTACCATGCGAGGCGATGAGGACCCGCTTTCTGGCGCGCACCAGCGGGGCGATCGTCTCGTGCCAGACGGGAAGCACCCGCTCGACGGTATCTTTCAGACACTCGGTCAACGGAATCTCTTCGTCCTTCAGTGAGGCATAGCGCGGATCTCTGCGCGGCGAGCGCTCGTCATCGGGGCTGAGGGCCGGGGGCCGGACGTCGTAGCTGCGTCTCCAGAGCTGCACCTGTTCGGCTCCATAGCGTTCGACCATCTCCAGTTTGTTCAGCCCCTGGAGCGCGCCGTAATGGCGTTCGTTCATGCGCCAGCTGTTGTGGATCTGAACCCACACGAGATCCATTTCCTCCAGGGCGAGCCAAAGCGTCTTGATTGCCCGCTTCAGCACGGAGGTGAAAGCGACATCGAACATGTACCCCTCGCGGCGGAGGATGCGTCCCGCTTCGACGGCTTCCATCACCCCTTTTTCGCTGAGCTCCACATCCGCCCATCCCGTGAAGCGGTTCTCCTTGTTCCAGGTACTTTCGCCGTGCCTCAACAATACGATTCTCTTCACCTTTTACAACCTCCTGTCAGCCATCCCCCTACCAGACCTCGGACTCTCGGGCTCCAGGTCTGAGGTCTGATCCCTGAGGTCTGAGTGGTTCATTTCAGTTTGGGAGCAGGACAGCTTTCATGAAATCCGGGCTCGCATATTCGCGCGCGAATATGCCGGGCAGCGTGTGAAAATCACAGGGATGGGTGATCAAAGGACCGACCCGGACGCGCCCGCTCACCAGGTGGCGCATGGCAGTTCTGTAAATAAGCGGCCGCCGATCGGTGTCAAAACCGCCCGACGCTCCTACCGAAGAAACGAGAGAAGGCTCCAGAAACTGGAGATAGTTCAACAGCGTCATGTCGGCCCCTTCGTGCCCGTGCCCGTAAAGGACCACGGTCGCCTGCTTGCGCAACAAACCGGGCAGGAAATGGAAGACCGCCCCGGTTCCGGTGGCTTCTACCAGATAATAGATCTTCTCTCCGTGAGTCCGCTGCAGGGTCTCCTCAACCAGTTCCTCCCCTGTACACTGCAGGACCGTGGCGCCAAAACTCTCCGCGAGCGCGAGTTCAACGCGTATCGAACGGCCGCGCGCTCGGCGAATTCCAGGGAATGGAGAACACAAGCCAGAGGTTCGACGAGAGCCAACTCGGCGCGCGGCAATTCGCCTTCAACGCGGACGGCGTTCACCGCGGCGATGGCAAGATACTCTGCAAATCCGCCGGGGAGACCGGTGATGCCATGCTCTTTGTAATTCAGGCACTGATGTGAGTCTCCTGTCTCACAGTATTCGCAAACGGGCGTGATGCGCTGGCTCGAGCAGTTCAGACCCTGGTCGATTGCGACTCGGTCACCCGGCTCGAGATCGCGCACCTCGCTGCCGGCGTCTTCGATCACGCCCGAGACTTCGTGACCCAGAATCTGGGGCTGGACCCGCAGCGCGATAGGGCGGCCACCGGCATCCCGGTTGTAATTCGCACTGCCGCCATAGATGTGCAGGTCGGTCCCGCAGATCCCCACTCCGGTGGTCCGAACCAAAACCTGGTAGGGATCCAGTTGAGGCATCGGAGCATCGCGAATTTCCAGTTTGCCTGTGTCCACCAGGACGGCTGCCCGCATATTCCCCCTCCGCCAAAATTCCTCAGGCGGAGAGTATACAGCGCTCGATCCCCGGGATCACAGCCCTGATTCCGCGCGTGTTCATGTCTCCTATACTACTAACCCGAAGATCCTTTGCAACCTGGCAAGGAATTTTCGGTCAAATCACAAATGACAAATAGAAGTCAGAAGTCCGGACAACCGACTGCCATTTGTCATTTTCTTTCTCTGCGCTCCCAGCGGTCGTGAGAAAAAATGTAGCGCCGGCTTCCAGCCGGCAAACGGTCCTGTTGACGCAAAAGGAGTTATCCAGGCTCACATGCCGGCGAGACGCCGGCGCTACGATTCTTTCTCATGACCAGCGTCTCTGCGGTGAAGTTTTTGGTTGCGGCTTGGCTGCTCTGTGAAATCTCCGTGCCCTCCGCGGTCGTGAGAAAAAATGTATCGCCGGCTTCCAGCCGGCAAAGGTCGTGTTGACCCAAAAGGAGTTGTCGAGGCTCAGATGCCGGCGAGACGCCGGCGCTACGATTTTTTCTCACGACCCGTGTCTCCGTGGTGAAACAGGACGTCTTTGCGGCCGCAGGCTTAGGGCCCGTCAGGAAATAAGGTGTACATTTTGCTGCTGGCCCCAGGCCCGCTGGCAAGGCGCGAGCGACGAGCATACCCGCTGCGGTATGTAAAGAGCGAGCAACACCGCCAGCGGGCCTGCGGGCCGCAGCCCGGAGGGGCGCGGCGGCGGGCGGGCATCTGCGGCGTTGCCGCTCCTCGACGATGTCACCACATCGCCTGCGTCGCGGCGCCTTGCATCTGCCCGCCCGGCGCTCGCGCCAAAATGCACACCTTATTTCCTGACGGGCCCTTACTGTCTGAATCGCAGTTCTTCGCGTCTTCGTGTCTTCGCGGTGGATTGGGCGCAGCCTTTACCACTAAGACGCGAAGACACAAAGAGTCGTCAAGGTTAACGCGTCCGATGCAGACTGTGATTGTTTGTGCCTCTCGCGAGAGACTGGTGATAAGATGCCCGCTCGAGAGGCGTTATGAGGTATTCCCGACAGGAAATGCGGCGCATCCTCTTGAGGCTCAGGGCTGAAATGCTTCTGTATCTCGGGCGTACCGAGCAGGACATTTTCTTTTGCGACCGCTGCCTGCTGCCTCTCCCCGAAGGGGAATACGAGCGTTACAGGTTCTGCCCCTGGTGTTCCAAGTCGCCGGACGGGTATCCGCCAGCCTATGACGAGTCCCGAAGGATCATCGAAAATGAATGGGACAACCAAACGGAGATTCAATGTGGCGGATGCGGAGGCGAGTATGAACAACCCGCGCGCTACCCGTTTCGTTTCTGCCCTCACTGCGGGGCTCCCTTCGCCGAGGAAGATGAGCTCGTGATCGTGCTGCCCTTCCGCGTTTAAATACTGCCCTCGATGCACACCTCCATGCGGCCGGATCACGCTGCCCCGAAAACGAGGGCCGATTGCCTTCATGCGAGGGACCCGCTCAGTTAGGTTATTGAAGTTAGTTTCTGGCGTGAAATCAGGGACCCCGAAGGGGTCCAGCAGGACAGCCCAGGGCGCAAGCCCTGGGTTCAAGGTCCAGATTGCAGTAGCCCTGAAAGGGCGGCGCAGGGAGGTCCGGTCTCAACTCCAGATAAATGCTAGTCATAAGGCACCTTTTTAATACGCGCAACCTGCTTCGCCCTTTCATGGCTTCCATTGCTGCTGTCTTTGTTCTTCAGGGCTTACGCCTGGGCTTTCCTGAGTCGCCCCTTTGGGGCTAGTTTCGCGCCAGAAACTACCTAAGTTAGGAATTCAACTGGTGGCCCTTGGGACAACCTACTTGGGAGTTACAGCGAAATCGTCGAAGTAAGTCACCGAGTCTGCCTTGGTCCAGAGGCCCACTTTACCGGCCTCTTTGAAAGTGTTGTCGGTCGCCTCGATTCTTTTCACGTTATCATAGTAGCAGGTGATCTTGTTGCCGATGCATTCGGCGCGCAGTTCATGCCATTTACCTGGTTCCACCTTGAAGTTGGCTCCCGCAAACTGTTGGCGCCGGCCTTTGATCACGTGATAGAGGCGATAGTTGTCTTCGAGCGCGTTGGCTCTCACGATGTAATAATTATCGGGGTCCGCGAGGCGGAAGACCATGCCTGCGGCGCGGTCGATGCTTCCCTCGACCGCCTTGAATTTCACGCTCAATTCCAGGTCCCGGTAGGTACCCCCCTCGGCGATCGCCAGGGGAAAGTGATAGTCCGTTTTGTCCGCCGAGGTCTGGGCGAGCACATTAGGCTTGGAGGGCGCGGTGGGATCGGATTTAATCACCCATTCGGGTTTTCCCCCTTGGCCGGTCAAGGCGAATTGGAATTTTGCCGGGGCCTGGCCCTCTTTGTCGGTGTCGAAATTGTAAACCACACGCTTGCTTTCGTAGGGGCCTGGCCGAACCGTTGCCTTTTTGGCGAGCAAAAAGCCGACCGACAGAGCGGCGGCAGCGGCACAAAGGATCGTCGTCTTCATGATATTTGCCTTTCTTGAGAAAATCCTGGTTCTTAGGGCTCGCGCAGAAATAAATTCACATTTTGGCGCGCCGCGCCCCTGCGGGCTGCGGCCCGCAGGCTTGCTGGCTTTGTTGCTCGCTCGTCACATACCGCCCCGGGTATCGCTCGTCGCTCGCGCCTCGCCAGCGGGCCTGGGGGCCTGCAGCAAAATGTGAAGTTATTTCTGCGCGAGCCCTTAGTCTCTTGGTAATACGGCCATGATATTGATCTGGCTGTTCTATCCGCAACTTAAGACTTGCTGAAGTTTTCCTTACGGGGCTGTCAGGAACCGATGGCTCCGGGATTTGGCCTTGTCAATCGCCGGAGAGCGGACGGAAAAGTGATCGGACGTCCGGGGACAAGAAGTTCGCGTGTGCCGCACGTTCGGCGCTCATCGTTCTAAGACGCATTTCCCCCGGCCTCACAGCCGGGGCTGGGCCCTCCGGGCCTTGTCGTCCCACAAATTTTTCGCAAGGGCCAAAGTGAAAACCGACCTGGATTACTGGCCTTGCCGTATTTATACGGCGCTGAGTCTTCCGGGCGAAGGGGGGCGAGAGAGGCGCCCTGACTCGTTGAAGATCAGTTGTTGCCAGACTGGGTCTGTTTCTGACAGACCGGTAAGAAAAGCTTCAGTGAATCTTAAGTTGCGAATCAGGAAGGCATGGTCTATCAGGAAAGGGAGCTATGCACATCCTGGTTGTAGAGGACGAGAAGAAGTTAGGTCTGGCGCTAAAGGACGGTCTGGAGAGCGAGTGCTACGAGGTGACCCTGGCTCACACGGGCGAGGAGGGTTTCTTTTTGCTCAATTCGGGAAGCTTCGACCTTGTCGTCCTCGACCTGATGCTTCCGGGCCGGGACGGGCTTGAGATTCTTGCCACAATCCGCAAGCGCGGCCTGCGGATTCCGGTTCTCATTCTCACGGCCAGAGACGCGATCGAGGACCGCGTCTCTGGATTGGACGCCGGAGCCGATGACTATCTCGTGAAACCCTTCGCGTTCCCGGAACTGCTCGCGAGAATTCGGGCGCTGCTACGGCGCGGCGGTGCAGGGCAGCCGAGCCGCTTGAAGTGCAGCGACTTGGAGCTCGACCCCGTGACGCGCGCGGTAACTCGAAGCGGACAATCACTGGATTTGACTCCCAGAGAGTTCGAATTGCTCGAATACCTGATGCGTCACCAGGGCAGGGTGGTTTCTCGAGAGATGCTTGCCCGCGACGTTTGGAACGAGCCAAGCCGGCACAGCCCCCTGGATAACGTCATCGATGTGCACATTGCGCGACTTCGGCGCAAGGTGGACGACCAGTTCGACAAGAAGCTGGTCCAGACGGTGCGTGGAGTAGGCTTCGTTCTGCGCGAGGAGGTGCCGTGATCCGCTTAAAACCTCGACATGTCCGGACCCGGCTCACGCTCTGGTACGTGGGCGTGCTGAGCGCCGTGCTGGGGGTGTTCGTCGTGGGAACCTCCGGCTTTCTTTTTCTTAATCTCCGTTCGGAGCTCGACCGCAACACGATTCAGGACCTGGAAACCATGGAAGGGTTACTTAACTTCGCCCCGGATGGCACTGTCCGGCTCTCGACCGACGAGCACGACGATCACGAAGAGGAGTACGCGCGGTTCATGGAAGTGCGGTCGCCGGACGGCGCGCTCCTGTACCGAAACAAGAATCTAGCGGGCAATGCCTTGGGCGGGGCGCAGGAGCCGGGCGAGGGGGAGGGCAGCTACTCGGAGCGGTCCGCCAGGCTGCCCGACGGGACCCGGATTCGCCTGGTTAGCCGCAGCCACACTATCGGAGATCGACGCGTCCTGATTCGCCTGGCGCACTCTGAGGAACCATTGTGGCGCGAGCTCACGGATCTGGTGTGGGTGCTGCTTGTGGGCTTCCCTGTCGCGCTCGCTTTCGCCGGTTTTGGAGGTTATGGACTGGCGCGTCGGGCTCTCGCGCCTCTGGGCGCTATGGCGCGCCAGGCGCAGCAGGTCACGGCGGAACGCCTGAGTGAGCGTTTGCCTGTCGACAATCCCGAAGACGAGCTCGGGCAGCTGGCGCGCGTCTTCAACGAAACTCTCGCGCGGCTGGAGCGGTCTTTCGATCAACTGAGGCGTTTCACCAGTGACGCTTCGCATGAGCTACGGACGCCGCTTACAGCGATCCGCACTGTGGGGGAAGTCGCTTTGCAGAAAGGCGGGGACGTCGCTTATCACCGCGACATCATCGGCAGCATGTTGGAGGAGGCCACCCGGCTTACGCGCCTCGTCGACAGCCTCTTGATGATTTCCAGAGCCGATGCCGGCCAGGTCCAGTTACATTTTACAAACTTTGCCTTGTTGGATCTGGCGCGGGAATCGGCCGCTCTCCTCAACGTCCTGGCGGAAGAAAAATCGCAAGACGTCGTGGTGGAGGGAGAAGAAGGCATAACCGTCTGTGCCGACCGCCTGATCTTGAGGCAGGCTCTTGTGAACCTGATCGACAATGCCGTCCGATATTCACCAGTTTCAGGAACTATCCGGGTTCGAATCGCAAAAAGCGCAGCCGGCGAAGCGATTGTAGAGGTCCGGGACAGCTGCTCAGGAATCGAATTGGAGCACCAAGCGAGGGTCTTTGACCGGTTCTACCGTATCGGCAGGGACCGTTCTCGCGACTCGGGCGGCGCGGGCCTGGGATTATCCATCGCGAAATGGGCTGTTGAGGCCAACGCGGGTCGCATCGACGTGGAAAGCCAGCCAGACAAAGGATGCACGTTCCGCATACGGTTTCCTCTCGCGGCAATCGGCTCCCTATGAACGGCCGCGGTCGTGCGAAGGCTATTCCATCGCTTCCCAGAATTTGCGAGACGACACGAGATCCACCGTAGCGCCGGCCCTGTTTACCGGCTGGGCGGGCGACCACGCAGGATCGCCCTTACGTGTCGACGGATTTTAGGGTGTAATTAGAACTGCGAGTCACGTTTCATAAATACGGTAACGCATTCCGCCCCGGCGGGGCGAAAGGAAATTAGAGAGGAACGTGGCACGGGCGTCCCGCCCGTGTGAAGCCGTTCAGCACAAAGACAAGTCAGTCATGGCCGGGACGGCCATGCCACGAAAACGACAACGATACGCACCCCGTCAGGGGTTGCAGGAGTTCCCCGCGCCCCTGCCGGGGCGCATTCGTTTATTGGAATATTCCGGGGGTTCGCTTCGCTCACCCCCGGCTAAGCTCCCGGCGCCCTTCCAGGGCGCGCAGCGCGACGTCAGATAATTGAGGGGACCTCGAATGAAGAAGATCGATATCTTTGCAGCGGCTCTGCTGGTCTTGTTGATTGCCGGCTCCGGCTCAGCCCAACAGCAGCCGCTGAGCCTGGACCAGGCTGTGCAGCAAGCACTGGACAAGTACGCGGCAGTGCGTGGCTCGCTGGAGCAGGTCTCCGCAGCCGCTGCAGGAATCAATCTGGCCCGCACGGCGTATCTGCCGCGGCTCGACGTACTGGGACAGGCGAACCGCGCCACGCACAACAACGTCTTCGGCATGCTCCTGCCGCAACCCGTGATCTCGCCGATTTCCGGCCCTGTGCTTGGGACCAACGCCGCGTCCAGCGTTTGGGGGAGTGCCGTCGGGGCCCTGGTTTCGTGGGAGCCTTTCGATTTCGGATCTCGCTCGGCACAGGTCGACCTGGCTGAAGCCGTTTGGAAGCGGCTGGGAGCGCAGGTTGATGTGACCCGGTTGCAGGTGGGCGCCGCAGCCGCCGATGCTTTTCTGACCATGCTGGCGGCGCAAGAAACCGTAGAGGCGGCGCAGGCCGCTGTGCAGCGTTCCAGGATTCTGAGCCAGGCAATCGAAGTGCTGGTGACGAACGAGCTGCGCCCGGGGGCCGACGCCTCCCGGACTCGAGCCGAGCTGGCCCTGGCTGAAAACCAGTTAATCCGGGCCGAAGAAGCTGTCGACCTGGCTCGGGCCTCCCTGGCGCAGTTCCTCGGTGTGGCGCCGCAGTCGCTTGCCATCCGGGCCGGACCTCTTCTCACGCTACCCGGAGAACAAGAGATCGCGGCGTTCGTGACGGCCAACCACCCCGCGGCGGCAGCGCAGCGTCTCGCCGTTGACGAGGTGAAGGCCCGCGAAAAGGTGCTGCAGCGGGCCTATTTCCCTCGCTTCACCTTGCAGGGGACCTCGTTCGGGCGCGGCACCGGCGCGCGGACGGACGGCGCGGCGCCCGGCGGCGCGAGCGGGCTCGGGCCTGACATCGGGAACTGGGCCGTCGGTCTCACAGTGACATTCCCAATCTTCGACATCGCCTCGATACGGGCGCGCAGAGAGATAGAGATTTACAATGAGCGCGCTGAGACGGCCCGTTATGATCAGATCTTGCAGGATCTGAACGGGCAGACCGAGCGGGCGAAGGCGCGCCTGACCGCCGCGCGTCGCGTCGCGCAGAATACTCCGATCGAGCTCGAAGCGGCCCGCACGACCCAGCAACAGGCAAACGCGCGATACAAGGCAGGGCTCGCCGGCATCGTGGAGGTAGCTGAGGCCGACCGGATCCTGGCGCAGGCGGAAATTGATGATGCGCTGGCCCGCCTCGGAGTGTGGCGCGGCCTGCTGGGCATCGCTGCCGCTTCGGGCGATCTGGAACCGTTCCTCCGGCAGGTTCGAAAATAAGGAGAACTATGTGGCTCGTACTTACCGCATTGAGGCGGCCTGTGACCATCCTGGTCGCCGTCCTCACGGTCGCGCTGGCCTCCATCCTGGCTGTGCGGCAGATGAAAGTGGACATATTCCCCAAGCTGGGAGCCCCCGCCATTTACGTCGCCCAGCCCTACGGCGGCATGGATCCGTCACAGATGGAGGGCTATCTGACCTACTATTACGAGTACCACTTCCTTTACATCACCGGCATCGAGCACGTCGAATCGAAAAATATCCAGGGCGTCTCGCTCATGAAGCTGGTCTTCCATCCCGACACCGACATGAGCCAGGCGATGGCGGAGGTCGTCGGGTATGTGAATCGCTCCAGGGCTTTCATGCCTCCTGGCGCGGTCCCTCCCTTCATCATGCGCTACGACGCCGGCAGCGTTCCCGTGGCGCAACTCGTGCTGTCGAGCGCCAACCGAAGCCCCGGCGAGATGCAGGACATCGCCCTCAACCGCGTGCGGCCGATCTTCGCCACCCTCCCCGGAGTCTCCGCACCCCCTCCGTTTGGAGGCAATCAGCGCAGCATCGTCGTCAGAGTGGATCCGGAAAAGATGAGAGCGTACCGGCTCTCGCCGGAAGAAGTCGTCGCGGCCGCGAACCGGGCCTCGGTCGTCCTTCCTTCCGGAAACCTCCGTACGGGAAACCTGGTCCGCTTTGCTTCCACCAACGCGGCGCTCGGGGGGAACATCCAGGAACTGCTGGACGCGCCGGTACGGCTCGGCTCGGGGCCGACGGTTTACTTGCGGGACATCGGAACCATCGAAGACAGCACGGACGTCGTAGTCGGATACGCGCACGTCAATGGCCGCCGCACGGTCTACATTCCCGTGACCAAGCGCGCCGACGCCTCTACCCTGGAGGTAGTCCGGAGCGTTAGAGCGGCTCTTCCACGCATGCGCTCGGTCGCCCCGGAGGATGTGCGGATCGACCTGGTCTTCGACCAGTCCGGCTATGTTGTCAACGCGCTCCGAAGCCTGATCGGCGAAGGGGTTCTGGGCGCGTGCTTGACCGGACTGGCGGTGCTGCTGTTTCTCCGGGATCTGAGGAGCGCCCTCGTAGTTGTGGCCACGATACCCTTCGCCCTGCTTTCGGCGGTAGTTTGCCTCGGGATTTCGGGGCAAACGATCAACATCATGACGCTCGGAGGGCTCGCGCTCGCGGTGGGCGTGCTGGTCGACGAGGCGACGGTAGCCATCGAGAGCATCCACACTCTTCTCGCTTCCGGGCTCGGCCGGGCCCGCGCCGTACTGGAAGCCTCCAGAAAGACGGCTGTCCCGCGGCTGCTCGCAATGCTCTGCGTGCTGTCGGTGTTCATGCCCTCGTTCTTCATGACGGGAGCAGCCCGGCAACTGTTCGTGCCGCTCTCGCTGGCTGTCGGTTTTGCGATGCTTTCGTCCTACGTGCTGTCGAGCACTCTGGTGCCCGTGCTTTCCACCTGGCTGATCCGAATACATGGGCAGGAGCGTGCCGGCCTTTTTGAAAAAATTCGATCCTGGTACGGCTCTTACGTGAGGGCGGTTCTGCGGTTCCGCTGGCCCGTGCTTGCCGGCTACGTCATTGCAGCCGGCGCGCTGATCTACATCCTGTTCCGGTTGGCCGGCATGGAGATCTTTCCGACCGTGGAATCGCGGCACCTTCAGGTCCGCCTCCGCGCTCCCGCAGGCACGCGCGTGGAGCGGACGGAGGTGATCGCGCTGAAGGCCATGGACATTATCAGACAACGCGTCGGCCCCGAGAGCGTCGACATCACGACAGGCTTCATCGGCGTTCAACCTCCGAGCTACCCGATCAACACCATTTACCTGTTTACGAGCGGCCAGCACGAGTCCCTCCTGGGAGTTGCCTTGAAACCTGCGGCTCCTCCGGTGACGGAGGATCTGAAGGAGGACTTGCGCCGGATCCTGAAGGAGGCGCTGCCGGACGTGACGTTTTCGTTCGAGCCCGGTGACATTATCAGCCAGGTCATGAGCTTCGGTTCGCCGACGCCGATCGAAGTCGCCGTGCAGGGTCCCGCGCTCGCGGCAAGCAGGGAATTCGCCGAAAAACTTCGCATTGAGATGGAAAAGGTCCCGTTTCTCCGCGATTTGCATTACGCCCAGCCCCTGGACTATCCCGCGGTTCAGGTCAGCATAGACCGCGACCGGGCCGGACAGTTCGGCATCACCACGGCCGACGTGGCCAGGTCGTTAGTGGCGGCAACATCATCAAGCCGGTTCACCGACCCCAACTTCTGGCGCGACCCGGGAAGCGGAAATGCTTTCCAGATTCAGGTCGAGATTCCGCAGTACAAGATGGCTTCACTGGACGACGTGCGGGATTTGCCCGTTATGAACCACAGCGCCGCGGATAACGGTTTCTCTCGACCCCTGGTCTCGGATGTGGCCAAGGTGGAGTACGGGACAACGCTGGGCGAGGTGGACCGCTACAACATGCAGCGCATGGTCAGCTTCACTGCGAACATCCACGGGAGACCCCTCGGCGAGGTCGTGGGCGAAATCCGAAAGGCCATAGAGCGCGCCGGAGCGCCGCCGCGGGGCGTCACAGTGTTCACGCGAGGACAGGTGCCGGCTTTCGAAGAAACTCTTTCGGGGCTCAGCACCGGGTTGCTGCTCGCGATAGCCGTCATCTTCCTGCTTCTGGCGGCGAACTTTCAGTCCTTCCGGCTTTCGATCGCCGTCGTCTCCGCCGTTCCTGCCGTGATCTGCGGAGTGCTGCTGATTCTCTTGCTGACGCGTACGACGCTGAACGTGCAGTCGTTCATGGGCGCCATCATGGCGGTCGGCATCTCTGTCGCGAACGCCATACTTCTGGTCAGCTTTGCCGAAGCCGCGCGGCGCGAGGGGCTCTCCGTGCACGATGCCGTGATCGAAGGGGCCCGCGGACGCCTGCGAGCGATTCTGATGACGGCGACGGCGATGATCGCTGGCATGATTCCGTTGGCGCTGGCCACAGGGGAGCGCGCCCAAGCCGCGCCTCTGGGCCGTGCGGTCATCGGAGGGCTCCTGGTGGCCACAGTTGCCACACTCACCGTGCTCCCTGCGGTGTACGCAGTCGTGCTGGGGCGTTCCGGCCCTGGCTCTGCATCTCTCGATCCTGACGACCCGTCGAGCATTTACTATGATCCTTCGTAGATTCTTGATCGCCCTCTTGTTCGCGGCGCCTGCTGCGGCGCAGACCCCGGTTGAGGTCGTGTCCGTCATCTCGAGGGCAGCGGACAGGCAGGTTCGCCTTCCTGGAGAGTTTCTGCCGTACCTCAGTGTTGCGATTCATGCCAAGGTCACAGGCTTCGTGGACAAGGTCGAAGTAGACCGGGGAAGCGTTGTGAAACGCGGGCAGCTTCTCGCCACCCTGGTCGCGCCGGAGATGAAAGCGCAACTTGCGGAAGCGGAATCCAAAGCTCAAGCGATCGAGTTACAGAAGGCGGAGGCGGGCGCCAGGCTGGCGGCCGCGGAGAGCACATACCAGCGCCTCAAGGCCGCGTCCGCAACTCCCGGCGCCGTGGCGCAGAACGACGTGATCCTTGCCGAGAAAACCATGGAAGCCGCCCGCGCTCTGGCGCGCGCCTTCGAAGGATCCTTGAAGGCAGCGCGCGCGTCGGTCCAAATCCTGAAGGATCTGGAAGGCTACCTGTCGATCGCGGCTCCGTTTGACGGCGTAATTACCGAGCGCAACGTTCATCCCGGTTATCTCGCGGGTCCTGGATCGGGTTCCACCACTCCGATGCTGCGACTCGAGCAGAGCTCGCGTCTGCGTTTGGTGGTCGCGGTGCCGGAAGCCCACGTTGGCGGCATTCCGAGCGGCGCTCAGGTTTCGTTCACTGTCCCGGCCTATCCCGGCGAAGTGTTTCATGGCAAGGTAAGCCGGGTCGCGCATTCCGTCGATGCGAAGACAAGGACAATGGCCGTGGAACTGGATGTGGGCAATCGCGACTTGAGGCTCGCCCCGGGCATGTACCCCGAGGTTCTCTGGCCGGTACGTCCATCCCGGCCTTCCCTCCTCGTTCCGCCTGCCAGCATCGTGACCACCACGGAGCGCACCTTTGTCATTCGAATCAAAGACGGCGTGACGGAGTGGGTAACCGTCACGCGAGGCGCCGTTGTCGGGAACGTAGTGGAGGTATACGGTCTTCTGAAACCGGGCGATCTAGTGGTCCGGCGAGGCAGCGACGAGTTAAGGGAAGGGACCCGCGTCAAGGCTCAGACCTTGGCCAACTGAGGCGCAGTCATCCCTTGTGGTGGCTTCCCCCGGGAGCACCCTTCCAGCGTTGATGGAAAACGTTTGGCGATTCTTCGCGTCTTCGTGGTGAAGGCTGCGTTCAATTCCACCACGAAGACGCGAAGACGCAAAGAATCGCCAAGGATTGTGCTATAGACCGGCATCCTGGTCGTTCGGGGAAAAATTTCCCCTCTCCCCCTTTGGTCAGCTACGCGAACGATTGGACAATTATCTGAAATCCCGGCAGTAAGCGAGAGGCCTCCAAATGGCATGGAAATTGCAGTCCTGATTTTGAACTTCTACGAGGCGTGATGTATCTGTACCTCCAGTCTTGGAGACTTGCGTGAAGGGAGATGAATCCATGATTTATCGAAGGTGCATCAGAACGTTTTTGATCTTCGCCGGACTGCTCTGCTGGCCGGCCATTCGATCCCATGCTCAGCAGTTGACGTTATATGCCGGCTGGGAGAACCCTGGACACCTCACTCTTGAAAATGTCCAGAGCGGGCTCAAAGGCAGCGGCGTCTACGGCATCCGTTTCGAGACGGACTTCATTCGGATAATCGGTATGGAGCATACGTTTGGCTACAGCCCAGACTTCGTTCGCCCCGAAATTTTCTCCTCGACCGGAGGTTCGAGGGCGTTAATCTACAACTCGAACGTCATCTTGAATGCGCCCTTGGGAAGGTTGGTGCCGTATGCGACAGCGGGACTGGGTTTGATGACCTCCAATCGGTTTTTTGCTCTGCCAACGCCCTTCCCTTTAGCAGCGACTGCACTGGGAACAAAATTCGGAAACCACTTTGCCGTGAACTACGGCGGGGGCGTAAAGATGGTCCGGCTTCTCGGCCCGCTGGGCTTGCGCTTTGACGTGCGGGGATACACGATGCCGGATGTTTTTTCCCAATCACTGAACCTGTTCGAGGTCACCGGCGGACTTCACTTCTCGTTTGGGGGGCGGTAACGTGATCCTGTTTGGAGTTCAGGTTTTAGCCTGAGCACGGCCGCCTGAACGCCGCGCATATGCACGACTGGGAAAACTGGCCACGAATTACACGAAAAACGTGCGGGCTTAGGGCTCGCGCAGAAATAACTTCACATTTTGCTGCAGGCCCCCAGGCCCGCTGGCGAGGCGCGAGCGACGAGCTATACCCGGGGCGGTATGTGAGGAGCGAGCAACAAAGCCAGCGGGCCTGCGGGCCGCAGCCCGCAGGGGCGCGGCGGCGAAGGGCGCGTATCGGCTTTGTTGCCGCTCCTCGACGATGTC
Source organism: Acidobacteriota bacterium (assembly GCA_003225335.1). Taxonomy (GTDB): domain Bacteria; phylum Acidobacteriota; class UBA6911; order UBA6911; family UBA6911; genus Gp18-AA60. The sequence goes on along the minus strand of QHZE01000245.1, from coordinate 8,616 downwards.
CGACATCGACTTCGTCGCGGCGCCTCGCATCTGCCCGCCCGGCGCTCGCGCCAAAATGTGAATTTATTTCTGCGCGAGCCCTTAGTGGGACATCCCTTCCTTTTATGAGGCGACGGTCTACAATTGGGAGAGATACCGGAGATCAGGCACATGCGCGCAAGAGGTGATGGCATGACGGGGCTTTCCATTTCGCGCAGGGCGGCCCGGTGGGGCCTGCTCCTGCTGCCGCTGACCGCATCGGCTGTCGGGTTCTGGATTCCCGCGCGTCCGATGCGCGAGGCAACCTTCGAGCAGGAGAAGCTCGACAGCCTGTCGACATCGGAGTTCTCGCGACTGATCCAGGACCTGTCCGAGGAGGATGGGTACTTCCGTTCCGACAACTTCACTTCCAACGAGACATCGTATCTCCACGTGGTCGGCAAGCTGCGCGAGATGCGCGTCTCTGGCGGAGCCTACCTCGGCGTCGGGCCGGAACAAAATTTCACGTACATCGCCAAGGTTCGTCCGCACATCGCCTTCATCGTCGACATCCGGCGCCAGGCCATGCTCCAGCATCTCCTGTACAAGGCGCTCTTTCAGATTTCGGAGAGCCGCGCCGAATTCCTCTCGGCCCTGCTAAGCCAGCCGCTTGGGGGAGATGGCGCGCCGGGGAAGGGGGCCTCCGTCGAGCGCCTCCTGGACTACTTTGGCTCGGAGCCGGCGTCCGAACGGACCTTCGCCGCGAATCTCGCCAGAGTCCGGAAGATCATCCAGCAGCAATTTCATTTTCCGCTCTCCGCGCAGGACCAGGAACGGTTGGAGCATGTTTACTCAGCCTTCCACAAGGAGGGCCTTGGTATCTCATTCCGGATCGGTCCGGCGAACTGGCGAGGCTGGAATTTTCCGGATCTGAGAGAGCTCGTCCTCGAGCGAGATCTGGATGGGCAGCTGGGGAACTTCCTGGCAAGCGAAGAGGACTACCGTTTCGTCCGGAACCTCCACCTGCGAAACCGGGTCATTCCGGTGGTCGGGGACTTCGCGGGCCCGAAGGCCCTTGCGGGCGTCGGCGAGTACTTGCGCAAGAACGGCTACACCGTCCGCGCCTTTTACACGTCCAACGTCGAGCAGTTCTTGTTCCAGAACGGGGCTTTCGAAGCTTTCGCCGAGAACGTCCAAAAGCTGCCCATCGACGCCAACAGCTTCTTTATCCGGGCCGTTTCCGGGAGGGGGGAACCTCCTCATCCCGCGCACGTCCCCGGTCACCGCACGACGACCGTGCTCCAGAATATCTCCGTCTTCCTGAAGGATTATGGTGAAGGCGCCTACACCGATTACAAGAGCCTGGTGACGACGCACTTCATCGCCGGCCAACTTCCTTAACCCGATTTAGCCACAGAGCCACCGAGCCACCGAGACACCGAGAAAATTTTACCCCTGTGTTCTCTGTGGCTAGAATAAACGAAGAGAGGAGGTTGCCCATGGAACGATTGATGATGATTATCGTCGCCGCCAGGCTGGCGCTCGTCGCTCGCGCCTCAGCAGCGGACCTGGAGGCCTGCAGCAAAATGCGAATTTATTTCTGCGCGAGCCCTAAGTAGTCTTTTTCACAAACACAGTAACGCATTTTTCCGAAAGAACACGGAACCTCACGGATCCGACGGATGAACACGGAACCGATCTATCGGTGAAGCCATGTCAGGTCCTTGTTGATCCGTGTCCCATGAAGCGCTGAGGATTTCATCATCGCCGCCTGCGAGAATACGTTACTGTAGTGACCGTACTTGCGAACAAGTGGACTAAGACACCGGGAATCACGACGCCGATGGCCATTGCATCCGGCTCCCGAATTGGCCCCTACGAGATCCTTGCTCCGCTCGGCGCAGGGGGAATGGGAGAGGTGTACCGGGCCGGAGACCCGAGGCTCGGGCGTGAGGTCGCAATCAAGGTTCTTCCCTCGTCTCTCGCTTGCGATGCAGACCGGCTGCGCCGTTTCGAACAGGAAGCCCGCGCCGCCGGGGTCCTCAATCATCCTAATATTCTCGCGATATTCGATATCGGCTCGCACGACGGCTCCCCTTACATCGTGTTCGAGCTTTTGGAAGGACAGACCCTGAGAGAGTGTGTGAACAGCGGGCCGGTCCCTCCGCGCAAGGGCGCCGACTGTGCCACTCAGATCGCCCGCGGTCTTGCCGCTGCACATGACAAGGGCATCATCCACCGCGACCTCAAGCCTGAAAATCTCTTCGTCACAAAAGACGGGCGGGTCAAGATCCTTGATTTCGGCCTGGCCAAGCTCACCCGCCCCGAAGTCTCTATAGAAGCCACCGGTGCGCCTACCGTGGCAAGCGGCACGGACCCGGGAACGATTCTGGGCACGGCGGGCTATATGTCTCCCGAACAGGTGCGCGGCCAGCCTGCAGACCACCGGTCCGACATTTTTACCCTCGGAGCAATCCTGTACGAGATGCTCTCTGGCAAGCGGGCCTTTCGGGGCGATTCCGCGCTCGAGACGATGCATGCGATCCTGAAGGAAGACCCGCCCGACCTGGTTGAAACGAATCGCCATCTGCCGCCAGGATTGGAACGCATCGTGCGCCATTGCCTGGAGAAAAACCCGGAGGAGCGATTTCAGTCCGCGCGCGATCTGGCGTTTGACCTGGAAGTTCTTTCCGGAATCAGCGGACCGGTCCCGATGCCAGTGGCGCCATCCGCATCGCGCCCGAAAAAATTCATCTCGGTCTTTATAGGAATCGTCGTCCTTGCCGCGGTCGCAATAGGCGGCTATTTTGCGGGGCCCAGTTGGACGGAGGTCCGCCTCTCCTTTATTCCACAAGGCCCGAAGGCGTAGAATCGCGTCCTCTCGGCTTTCCACAAGCCGACATTCTTTCAATCTCCTCCTCCGGAGAGATGGCTCTCCTGCTGAATCCATCGGGTTTCCCCAGCAGCAGGGGAACCTTGGCCCGGGCGCCGCTGGCCGGCGGCGCCGCCCGCGAGATCCTCGAGGATGTGACCCTAGCCGACTGGGCGCCCAAGACCGGCGAGATGGCCGTCGCCCATCACGTTGCCGGACGCGATCGCATCGAATTCCCGATCGGAAGTGTGCTTTACGAAACGACAGGAGAAATAAGCGCTCTGCGGGTGTCCCCGGACGGACGCCGAGTAGCTTTCGAGGAGTCTGACATTGGGTGGATGGGAACCGGTTCGGTTGCGGTCGTTGACCGAAACGGGAAGACAACGGCGCTCTATAGAGGATGGGTGCGGCATTGCGGTCTTGCCTGGCCTCCAGCGGGAGACGAGCTCTGGTTCGGGGTTCCCGATGAAACGGGAGCTGTGCGCGATATCCTCGCCGCCACGTTCAATGGAAAGACGCGCCAGATTGCACGCATGGCAGGACCCCTCGCCCTCCACGACATTTCATCGAAGGGCCAGGTACTCCTGAATAGAGGAACCTTTCGCCGCACCATCGTCGGGCGCCTTGAAGGGGAGACGGAAGAACACAACCTTTCGTGGCTCGACGAATCGGTTGCGGCGGATTTGTCGATCGATGGGAGGTCGCTCCTGTTCAGCGAAACGGGCGCAGGAGGCGGTATGAAGGGAGCCGTGTACTTCCGGAAAGCAAACGAGTCCCACGCAATACGTCTGGGGGACGGCAAGGCACTGGCGCTTTCGCCCGATGGCAAGCAGGCGCTTTCGCTCCTGCGAACGTTTCCCCCGCAACTCTCTGTGCTTCCTACCGGCGCGGGCGAGGCCAGGATCTTCAAGCTCGAGGGCTTCGACAATTGCACTTCTGCCAGATGGCTCGCGGATGGATCCGGGGTTCTCTTCAATGCGAGCGAGTCGGGTCACGGCCTTCGCTGTTACCTTATGAATCTTGAGGACGGGAAGCCGCGCCCTGTGACCCCGGAGTCGTTCTCGGGCTCGACCATTTCCCCTGACGGAAAGGTCATTGCCGTTACGGGCCCGGATCAGAAGACCTATTTGTATCCTCTGGAAGGAGGACAGCGCCGTCCTGCTCCCGGTCTCGATAAGGAAGAGTTACCAGTGCAATGGAGTGCGGACGGTCGTTACCTTTATGTGTGGCGCAGGAGAGATATGCCCCACCGGATCTATCGTGTGGAAATCTCCACGGGCAAGAAAGAAGTGTGGAAGGAGATCCGAGTGCCGGACCCAACCGGCGTCGTTGCCTTCGAAACGGCCCTCATCGCGCCTGACGGGAAATCCTACGCCTGCACTTACGCGCGGGTTCTTGCGGATCTCTACTTGGTCGAAGGATGGTAGTAACCCCAGCGAGGACTAATCCGAAATCCGCAATTTTTTCAGGCTTCGGGGGTAAATCCCAACACGATGTCAAATCGGGCGGCCAATTCGCCGATGCGCGACCCTTTGATTGGGGCGAAATCCACAATCACGGACTCACGCGCCTTGGGGTCTTTGATTCCTCTGAAGACGCCGTCGCGCTCGTTCTCCGGCTCGCCTTTGACGTAACACTGTGTGGTCCACTTCTCGCGGCCCTTCATCTTGAGGGCGAAATGAATGTGCCGCGTTCGGCCAGGGTACAGCACCGGCTTGACGGTGCGGAAATAGTATTCGCCGGCGGAGCCCGTCAGGAAGCGGCCGAACCCCTGGAAGTTCTTGTCGCGCCCCGCGTGATTGTTGCTGCGGGTGTGCAGGTAAACTCCGTTGTTGTCAACCTGCCAGATCTCGACCAGCACGTTGCGGATCGGATCGCCCCTGGAGTCGAGGATGCGCCCGCTGAGGTGCGTGATCTCACCGACCGCGGGTGTAATGCCATCATTGACGATGATGAGGTCGTTGTCGGTATCGAGCGGCAAGTGGTCGGGATAAAACGGCCCTTCCGTCTGACGCGGCGTGAGCGTGAGCTCTTCGGCGAAGAGGCGGCTAAACAGGCCGGGCGCGCCGAGCGCCGCGGCTCCGAAAGTCATGCCGCGAAGAAAAAGGCGGCGGGTTTGGAACGGCGTGGATTCATTCATGGTCATGCTCCTGACGGTGCGCTGAGATTGTCGGATATTACCACGAAAGCGCCGGGTTATGCACAAGAGCGGCCGCCGATATGATTTCGGATTGCGGATTTCGGATTGCGGATTGAAAGGCATTATTCGGGAATTCGCAATCCGCAATCCAATCCGCAATCCACGAAAGTTTCCCACTCGTCGTTTTTCGTGAACCTTGTGTCCACGAAGTGGAGCCGGGCGGAGTTCGTTTTCCGGGTAGCAGGCTAAAGCCTGAACTCCGAACATCAGGATGATTTGCGCTTGCGCTGATTGGCCACCAGAACTCTCTTTCGCATCCGGACGGCGGAGGGAGTGATTTCGACGAGTTCGTCGTCGTTGATGAACTCGAGGGCCTGCTCCAGGGAGAGCTCACGGAACGGCACCAACCGAATGGCCTCGTCCGAGGTCGACGCTCGCATGTTCGTCAGCTTCTTTTCCTTGACGACATTGACGTCGAGGTCGGCCTCGCGCGCATTCTCCCCCACGACCATCCCTTCGTAGACCGCGGTCCCCGGGCGTATGAAAAGCTCGCCCCGTTCCTGCAGATTGTACAGCGCATAACTGGTCGCCACGCCGGACCGGTCGGCGGCGAGAGCGCCGGTGAGCCGGTTGGCGATTTCTCCCTGCCACTCCCCCCAGCGCAGGAACAGAGTGTTCAGGATGCCGGTACCTTTCGTGTCGGTGAGGAACTCGGAGCGGAAGCCGATCAGCCCGCGCGACGGGACCTCGAACTCGAGCCGCACCCGCCCCGCGCCGTGGTTGACCATCCTCGAGCTTCTTTCCGTCGCTGTTGCGCGTGATCACCTCGGGTTTCGACACCTGCATCTCGTACCCCTCGCGGCGCATCATCTCGATCAGGATGGCCAGCTGCAGCTCGCCCCGTCCGGAAACCTTGAAACTGTCGGTCACCTCGGTCTCTTCGACCCGGATCGCCACGTTGCCCAGGACTTCTTTTTCGAGCCTGCCCCGCAAGTGACGCGAAGTGACATACCTTCCCTCGCGCCCGGCGAACGGCGAAGTGTTGACCTGAAAGATCATCGAGATCGTAGGCTCGTCTACATGGATGGCGGGAAGCGGGACAGGATTCTCGGCGTCAGCCACGGTCTCGCCTATCGAGATTCCTTCTATGCCGGCCAGCGCGATGATATCTCCGGCCTCTGCCTGCTGGACTGGGACCTGCTTCAGCCCCTCGAAACTGTAGAGCTGCGTGATCTTTGTCTTTTCGACCGAACCGCTCAGCTTGCACACCGAGATCGTGTCGCCGACTGCGACTTTCCCGGAGAAAATGCGGCCGATCGCAATCCTACCGACATAGTCGCTGTAAGCGAGGTTGGTCACGAGGATCTGGAGGCTGTTCTCGATCTTGGGTTGTGGCGCCGGAATGGTCTCGAGGATCTGCTCGAACAGCGGCCGCAGATCCTTCGAATCGTCGTCTAAATGGCGTTTGGCGACGCCGTCGCGGCTCACCGAGTAGAGAATCGGGAACCCGATCTGCTCCTCGGTCGCATCGAGATCGATGAAGAGATCGTAGATCTCATTCACGACCTCCTGGGGGCGGGCGTCCGACCGGTCGATCTTGTTGACCACCACGATTGCGGGGAGCTTCTCCTCGAGCGCTTTGCGGAGCACGAAGCGCGTCTGGGGGAGAGGGCCTTCCGAGGCATCCACGAGCAGCATCACGCCGTCCACCATCTTGAGCACGCGCTCGACCTCGCCACCGAAATCGGAATGACCGGGCGTATCGACGATGTTGATCTTGACTTCGCCGTAACGAATCGCAGTGTTTTTGGCCATGATGGTGATGCCGCGCTCGCGTTCGAGGTCGAGGCTGTCCATCACGCGCTCGACGATTCGCTCGTTGTCGCGGAAGGTTCCGCTTTGCTTGAGCATGGCATCGACCAGAGTTGTCTTGCCGTGGTCGACGTGCGCGATGATCGCGATGTTGCGGATGTCGTTTCTGGCTGCAAATCGTACCATGGTTTTCCTGCGCGGGTCAGGCCCGCATTCGGCATTGCGTGCAATTAAAAGTGCTAGTCAAGCGGCGCGGCCGGAGAGACTGTGAAAAACAGTATTTCAAACCAATGACATCCGAATAGCAGTGATCGTTTTCGTGGAGTTCGTGCCAATAAAACCGCCACGAATTTCACGAATTGACACGAATTTAATTCTCCACAGCTTCTGAGGAGTTCACGGCAGCGTGAATCGACTCCTGCTTCTAATTGCACCCTTCGGCATTGCGCCGCACAGAAAGAATAGCAATCCTTTCATTCCGGCGCGTTGACAGTATACAGGACCCTAAGGTTCATTGGCGGTTTCAAACAACCTTGCCACAGATTACAACAAAAGAATAAACGAAACCACAGATGAACACAGATCTGTCAAGTCCGTGTTCATCTGTGGTTTCATTTTGTTCCGGATTGATCGTGCAATTCGTGAAATCCGTGGCAAGTCTTTCTGGCGTCGATTCTTTTCCAGGTCGGACGATGTCAGTGGTTTTTTCTGATTGACTTCACGCTCCGTCGGGGAGCATCGTAGTTTTTAGGATCGTCCAGGTAGCAGGACTCGCGTTCCAGATCACGATGGTGTAAGAGCACTTCGAGAAATCCTTCAGGAAGATGACAACCTAATCCCTGCGGCGCTTGAATGAGGGCCAGAGCCATTCAGATTTCAGAGTACACACAGCGTACTCATCAAAGTGTATATGTAAAAGGAAGGAGAAGTTTATGTGCTGGTTTAGCAAGAACGAAAGGATTTCCACACGGAAGGCTGTCGAAGGGGAAGAGTTGGTCGTTCAAGACTTCCCTTACCGTCGCTGGGTAGCATCTCCGCAGAATTCCCAAAAGGCAGTATGTCTCAGCAATGGGTGCAAACTGCGACTCAACGAAATACCCGAGCGCCTGCAAAAGTTACTCGGCGTCGGGCCGGAGGCAGTGGCCGAATTCAGGGAACTTCACCGGCCGCCCCGAACTTCGCTCTTCGCATGGCTTTTGCCGCCGCTGTCTTTGTACGACGTCCTGGTGTTTCCCGATGGCAATTACCTCGAGATTTCGGAGCTTCCAGTCGGAATGCTGATTGATGTGCTCGCCGAGGCGGTGGCGACGCCCGTTAAAGAGGAGAAGAACCACAAGGAACCGCAAGTGATTCACGCCTCACGGCACCAATCAAGGCTGTCAACCGCAGCGGAAGTCGTCCGGGTTGACTAACGGGTCGCTCGTAGTATCGGCGCCTGTGCGCACATCCCGAAAGAAGTAGTCTGCCGCCGTGAAAGCTTAAGGATGCGTGTTCGTAATTACGTTGATGTATTTACGGCCACACATTCGGCTTGTTTGGAGTGCGTCCCGCTTCGCGGGGCGCCTTGACTCCGTGGTGCACCCCCCACACTGCGGGGAAGGAGGCAGCAAGCTGCCGCACTCCAAAAAATACCTCGTCGTAATTGCGAACAAGTGTACCTAGCCAGACTAGCCAGCTACGAAGTTCACAAACTGGTCAAGTTTCGTACGAGAGCCATGGTTGAGAGAAGGGCAGTCTGAGAGTTTGAAACCGCCGATGAACGCGGATGCACGCCGATGTTCGGCGCCGCTCATCGGCGTGGATCGGCGTCCATCGGCGGTTCCCTACCCTCGGC
>QHZE01000263.1 GCA_003225335.1 Acidobacteriota bacterium | reverse complement strand
CCGCCGATGCACGCCGATTCACGCCGATGAGCCGCACCGAACATCGGCGTGCATCCGCGTTCATCGGCGGTTTCAAACAACTGCGCTTGTTCCATTTCTCTTTTATCAACCAGGCCTCTCGGACGAAATTTGACCAGTTTGTGAACTTTGTGTCCACCAAGTGGACCTAGCGAGCCACCTCATACCGCCCAGTCAGGCCACCACTTCAGTCGTGGCGACCGCTCCGGAGCGGGAGGATCAGATTCTCCGACTACTTTTTGAGGTGACGGTCGAACCAGTCGAACGCGTCGGCTTGCATCTCACGATCGAACTTGTGACCTCCGGGATAAAACTTCGACCGGTACATCTCCGGCGCGCCTCCGCGCCGGAAGGTGTCACGCAGCATTTCATCGGCCCGCTTCATTTCCGCCACGGTATAAAGGGGATCTTCAGTGCAGTTGAGAACCATCGTCGCCGCGGGCGCGCGCAAGGCCAGAATCTCGGGAAAGTCCAGCTCCCGCGGTAGCAACGGCACATAGGTCATCCAGGTGTGCGTGAAGCATTTGTCGAGAAGAAACTCGCGCCACGTGGTCATGAATCCGACCACAACCGCGCAACGAACGCGGCTGTCGAGGCCTCCCAGAAAGACGGTCCGCATTCCCCCGCCCGAAAGGCCGGCGCAGCCCATCCGCGAGGAGTCCACGTCCGGCCGCGCGGCAAGGACATCCAGCGCCCGCCGGTCCTCTGTGACGTAAACGCCGGGCCAGGTGGTCCCCGCGCTCAAGAGGCTTTTCTCCATGATGTTCTCATGCGCCCCGGCGAACGCGTTGTATTTGTTCACGCCCTCCTCGTCCTCCGGTTCAGGGTCACCGGCGCCTTGCCGGATGCGCTCCGGAACATCCGCTGCAAGGACGCGACGGCTTCCAAACGGAAAAGTGTCGTGGACAAGCACAGCGTAGCCGCGCTTTGCGATTTCGTTGGCCCACGCAGCGCCGCCATAATAGTGGTCCTGATGCTCGGATTGAATTTTCCAGGGATTTTCCTCGATCCGGGCGATCTTCCGCCATCCAAGAAACTTCTTCCCGCCATGATCGTGAAGCGCCAGGATGGCAGGAAGGCGGCCGCTGGCATCGGCGGGCTTCAGGAAGACCGCCTCGCTCCTTGGACCCCCGGCCAGTTGCCACGTGAGCCGTTCGACATGGAGCCCATCATAGGTCCCTTCATACTCGACCCGAACCTGCGGCGTCGGGCCCAGGTCCACAGGAGCGATCCGATCGAGTACGCGCCCTCGGGCAACGGAGCGCCAACTATCCAGGTCTTTCCACTTTCCGGTCCGAAAGGATAGCGAAGCAGGCCCGCTCCCCAGCACCTTGTCGGCGAGCCACGATCCATAGGCCCCGATCATGTTGGGACGACTCTCCCGCGGTTGAGGCTCTTCCTGATTAGAGGGAATCGAAACGAGCGATTCTCCGCCAGCGATGCAGGGAGAGAACGCCGGCGCCGTGGCTAAAGCGACAGTGAGAAACACCTTGAGCATAGGAGCACCTCGATCTGTGAGAATCAGAGAGCGAAACAGACATTCATATGTCGGGCGTCGATTGACCATGCGGAGCATAGCACGGATCCATTTCCCGCATTCTGAGGTTCCAGGAAACGCTGCGCGGAATTAGATGAACAGATACGCTGGAACTTTCAGGAAAGCACACAGAGCCTTTCGCCTGCGCCTTGCCGATTTCGCGCGTCCCGGCCAGCACGTCAGACTCGCGGCCGCGCTGGGCCCTAGGGTTTCTTGGTGCGCACAAAGTTCACAAATCGGTCAAGTTTTCTATCATGGCCGGGACGGCCATGCCACGAAGCCGTCGTGGCACGGGCGTCTCGCCCGTGAATGACGGGGCGGTATGAGGATCCCTCCCTATCCACCCTAGCCAACGCCCTCAGTGCGCTCGAGGAGAGTCGAGTGCGGTTTCATACCGACTGACTTTGTAAGCGGTGATGGCGTCGGCGCCGTTCGAGCCGGATACCGGATCACGCGCTGGCGACCTCGGCGATCCACTGGCTGAAACGCAGGAAGTCCTTGTCGTCCTTGAAGTCGGGCGCCAGCTTTCCCGTCTCGAGGAAGGTCCTGGACATCAGGGTCCAGTGGGCGGAGGCGGCCAGACGCACCAAGTCCTCGAGGAAGGTTACGAGGTTTTCGCGCGAGGTCGTGGCGAGCCGGGGACCCAGGTATCCGTAGTCGAACCCCTTGGGGCGGATCTCAACCACGAAGGGGGGCCGGTCGAAGATGATGTGGACGAGGATCGCCTCCTCGATGACCTCCTTGAATGAGGCCCTCTGTAGTTTGACCCGCCGCGGAAACATGCGGATGGGGATCCCGGTGGCCACGCTGGCAGCGATTTTTAGGCCTATGCCCAGACCGATGTTCGCATTCCCCCGTGTTGCCCGGACTTCCTTTCGGTCGCGGAACACTACGCTTCCGATGGAGACCACCAAAACGCTGGACCAGGGCGCCGCCTTCAGCTCGCCCGTCAAGCCGATCGGGAAGTGGAGCGCGTCCTCGAGGAGGAGGGCACGGTGGGCCCGGAACCTCTTCTCCGCTCTCACCAGGCGTTCCTCGTCCTTCTTCAGGGCGGGAAGGTCACTGGACCGGAGGAGTTCGACGAGCGCATCCGCCTGCCCTTCCTCCAGGCCCCGCGCCACACGGCCGTGATGGATATTTACCTGCTGGGTGTGGTCATAGACGACACCCCCCACCACCTGCTGGACCAGGCGTCCGATCTTCTCCCCGGGTAGGGGCAGGCGCTCATCCTGAAGGAAGACTGACCAGGGCATGAAACGGTTCTCCTTCCGGCTCATTGTATATGACTTTTCGGTCTTCCGACACAAGGGCGAAGTGTCTCGGGGCTCACCGCCGCCAATGAAAACCCGTTCGGAACGGGAGGGCACGCTATCGTGGCACGGGCGTCTCGCCCGTGAATAACTAGGCAGTATGAGGATCCCTCGCTAAGTCCTCTTGGTGGACACAAAGTCGCAAATCGCTCAAGTTTTGTATCATGGCCGGGACGGCCATGCCACGCGACACTCAAGTCTTTGGGCATTAATCAGTCCCGCTCCAAATGCCGAAAAGATCCATTTGGACCTAGGGGACACCCTAGCCGGAAGGATCAGCCGGGCAAGAGAGATGATGATCAACAGGCGCAATTTCCTCCCACCCCTCTGGGGTGGAAGAGGAACTCGAACTGCGGGCGGTCCTGCGACCCAAACGTGCCGGGCACATGTCTGATTAACGAAACATGCGTGTAAAGGTTCAGAGCTTGATTGCGCCTTGACACGAAAGCTTTCCTCGCCACGCTCCGCTCCAAACCAAGGCGGCAGCAAGCTGCCGCACTCCAAAGGTGCCTCGAGCGTGCAGAACTCGGGCCTAGTTCGCCTGTTAAACTCCGACAGTAGCGCTCTAAGTATCTCGCGTACAATCGGCAGCGCGGCTTCGCGTTCATCTGTGAATCCCCAGTCAGCACACCCGCGCGCTGCCGTAAACCCGTCAGAAGCTGTGGAGAATTTAATTCGTGTTAATTCGTGGAATTCGTGGCCCATGAAGGCGCCACGAATTCCACGAAAACGATCACTGCCATTTAGATGCCATTGGTTTTAAATACAATTTTTCACAGTCTCTCCGGCCGCGCTGCTTGACTCCCACCACTCATTGCACCCCCTTCCGATCCGATCCTGTGCGTTCACAAATTGCATTGCAACGGCTATTCTGACGAATGCATGGGCGAGCTCAAGCGCAAGACGCAGCTTGCGGCCATCCCGCCGCCCGAGCTGTCGATCGCGCGTAATGACCACGTGCGGTTCGAGGCGGTCCGGACGGCGAGGGGCGGTTGCTGATGCTGCGCCCGGGGATCAAGTCTGATTTTCAATCGCGCGGTTGCGCAACGCAGAACAGGTGGTTTTGGCCCCGGATGTACAGGCGGTTGTTTGCGACCGCGGGCGTGGCGCGCACGAGCTCACCCACCCCATTCTTTGCCAGCAGCTTGAAACTCGGTGAGGCCGCGAACACAAAGACCTCGCCGTCTTCGTTGGCCGCATAAATCTTGCCGTCGATGAGCACCGGGGAGGCAGTAAAGTTGCCACCCAGGCGTGTGGTCCAAAGGTTCTTTCCGGTTCTTATCTCGTTGCATCCGGCGATGCCGAGGTCACTGACCCAGTAGAGGTGTCCCTCCCACGCGATCATCGATGGGACATAGGGAAAGGTCCTCGTGCTCTCCCACGCAAGTCTGGCCTGCGTCGATTTGCCTTTGCCGGAGATTTGAAGCGCAACCATGTGCCGCGCGCCGCCACCATCACCGCTGGTCGCGAAAAGGAAACCGTCGGCGTGCACCGACGAGCCCA
>QHZE01000262.1 GCA_003225335.1 Acidobacteriota bacterium | reverse complement strand
GACACCTTCTTCTTCACGAATGTCGTGCTGTACGGAACTCCCGCGGGCATCATCACGGCTGCCCTGGATGCGCTGGTCAGCTCGCTTCGAAGAGGAAGATCCCGCAAGAGGCTTGAGTACGCGCTTTTCAATCTGGCGACTATGGCGTTCTCGGCTCTGGCGGGTGGCACGGTATTCTTCCACATGATAGGGCGCGGTGGGCTTGCGGGGCCGCCCGCCCCGACCGCGCAAGGAATCTTCCTTCCCCTTGGCGTTCTCGCTTTGCTCCACTATCTGTTGAACTCCGGGAGCGTGGCCGCCATCGTTGCTCTCGAGTCGGGCAAAAAAGTCCGCACCGTCTGGCAGGAGAGCTTCCTGTGGACTTCCATTACTTACTTTGCAGGCGCAGGGGCGGCAGGATTCATTTCTGTCGGGCTGCGCGGACTTTCGCCTCTGATGCTGGGAGTGATACTGCCGGTCCTGGTTGCGACCTATTTCACCTACAAGACTTACCTGGACAAAGTGACCGAGTTGAACTCGGCCTTACACCAGGTCAACAACCTGGCCTATTACGACTCTTTGACAAACCTGCCGAACCGCCTGCTTTTTACCGAACATCTGAATCAGGCACTTGCCGATGCCGAACGTGACAATCAGCAGGTCGCAGTCATGTTTCTCGATCTGGACCGCTTCAAGCGGATCAACGATACTTTCGGGCATGGTCTGGGAGACCTTCTGCTAAAGGTGGTCGGGGACCGCCTGAGCGCCAGTTTACGCTGCGGCGATGTGCCTTCCGGCGATCCCCGGCCTGGAACAGCCATCTCGCTGGGCCGCTTCGGGGGGGACGAGTTCACTCTCCTCCTGAGAAACTTCACCAACATCGATGACGTCGCCTCGGTGGCGCAACGCATCCTGGATGCCATCTCCATGCCTGTCGAGGTTGCGGGACACGAGATTTTCGTGACTGTCAGTATCGGCATCAGCCTCAGCCCCGCCGATGGCGGCACCGCCGATACGCTGCTCAAGAACGCGGATACCGCCATGTACCACTCGAAGGGCAATGGAAGGGCCGGCTACCACTTCTACTCCCTCTACATGAACGAGCGGTCCATGAAAAAACCTTCCCTGGAGAATGACCTGCGGAGGGCCGTAGAGCGGGGGGAGTTTGAGTTGCACTATCAGCCGAAGCTGGACGCTCATAAGAGAACGCCGGTTGGATTGGAAGCGCTGATCCGCTGGGCTCACCCCACCCGCGGTCTTCTACTCCCGGCGGAGTTCATCCCCCTTGCGGAAGAAACAGGGTTGATCATCCCCATGGGTGAATGGGTGCTGAGAACGGTTTGCGCGCAAATCATGACCTGGCTTGGCGAAGGGATCGAGCCTCTGCCGGTGGCCGTCAACCTGTCGTGCGTTCAGTTCAGGCAAAAAGACCTGCTGCAAACGATCTCGCAGATCTTAAGGGAAATCTGCGTCGATCCCCGATACCTCGAGCTGGAGATCACGGAGAGCACGGTCATGCAGAACGATGAGGAGGCAGGCAGGACATTGCGAGGGTTGGCATCCCTGGGAGTGCGTCTGTCGATCGATGATTTCGGCACCGGCTATTCTTCGCTGAGCTCACTCAAGCGCTTCACCCTGGATACTCTCAAGATCGATCGCAGCTTCGTCAAAGACCTTTCTCACGACGCGGACGACCGGGCCATCATCTCGGCGATCATAGGGATGGCCCACACTCTCGGGCTGAGAGTCGTAGCCGAGGGGCTGGATACTGAGGAACAAATGGCGTTTTTGAAGGAACAGGGCTGCGACGAGTTGCAGGGATTTCTCTTTAGCCGTCCTCTCCCGGTCGATCAAATCAACACCTGGCTCGAAGAAAATCAAGTGTGGTCACTCCCCGCGCAACAGTCTGGTTATGCAAAGCTCTCGCTGTTAGCTAGGCCTTGAGATTGGAGCTCAGGCTCCCAGGTTTGGAGTTCAGCCTTTAGGCTGCGGGAGCGCAGGTATCCTGTTCACCGCGAAGACACGAAGACGCGAAGAATCGCAAAGGATTTCTTCGCGTCTTCGTGTCTTTGTGGTGAGATTTTTTTTGTAGCGGCTGGGCTGCTCGAGTACCCAAGCGATTTCGCTAATCGCCACAGGACTGGGATAAATCCCAGTAGTCAGTAGTGTGCGAGAGCTTGTAAGCTATGCAGCGTTATGAGAGCCGGGGCCAGGGCCTCGGCTGGAATTACTTCCATATCGCGCTGAAAAATGCCGCTTGCGAAGCTTCTCCTGGCCTCATTGGGAACGGCGGCCCTTTCCCCTGTCGCGGCTCGTTCCCAAGCTCCTCATCCGCAGGGGGAGCTTCTCGAGACAAATAGCGAGGCCGGCCACTACGGTGGCAAGCTTGTAATCGCGCTGCGGGCGGAACCCAAGACGCTCAATCCGGTGATCGCCGTTGATGGTCCTTCCCGGGACGTGATCCGGCGCATGATGGCAGACCTGATTTTCATCAACCGCCAATCGCATCTCACAGAGCCGGGCCTCGCGAAATCCTGGACGGTTTCGCCCGACGGACGCCGTTATACACTGCAACTGCGTCGTGGTTTGTGCTTCTCCGACGGACTTCCCTTTGACGCCGACGACGTGCTTTTCACTTTCCAGGTCCATCTGGATGACAAGGTCCACTCCCCTCAACGCGACCTTCTGGTTGTCGGGGGGAAGCCCCTTGCGGTCCAAAAGATTGATTCGCATACGGTACGTTTCGAGCTGGCGGAACCCTATGCCGCTGCCGAGCGGCTTTTCGACAGCATCGCTGTCCTGCCCCGTCACCTCCTGCAGAAGGCGCACCAGGAAGGGAAACTGGCCGCAGCCTGGGATCTGACAACACCGCCCCGGCAGATCGCGGGTCTGGGACCGTTTCGCCTGAAAGAATATGTTCCCGGCGAGCGGCTTGTCCTCGAGCGAAACCCCCACTACTGGAAAGTGGATCGCGCGGGGAACCGGCTTCCGTACCTCGACGAGATTTTTTTCTTGTTCGTCGGAAGTGAAGACGTACAGGCAATTCGTTTTCTGGCGGGCGAAACTGACGTTATCAGCCGCTTGAGCGCGAAAAACTTTTCTGCTCTGGCGAAGGAGCAGCGGGCACGCGGCTATCGCCTGGATGACCTGGGCCCGGGGCTCGAGTACAACTTTCTGTTTTTCAATCTCAACGATCTCGGCCCGAAGGGACCCGCGCAAATTGCCCGGAAACAGGCCTGGTTTCGGCAAGTGAGTTTCCGGCAGGCGATTTCGGCGGCCATTGACCGGGAAGGGATCGTTCGTCTGGTCTACCGGGGACGCGCCGCACCCCTGTGGGCCCACGTCACGCCGGCCAACAGGCTCTGGGTCAACCCGGCCGTTCCTCACCCAGGACGATCGCTCGCGCGGGCGCGCGAGCTGCTGGCAGCCGGCGGCTTCGCCTGGAAGAGCGACGGGACGCTGATTGACGGCTCGGGGGAGGCAGTGGAATTCTCGGTCGTCACCAGTGCCGGGAACGCCGACCGCGTACAGATGGCGACGATTATCCAGGACGACTTGAAGCAGCTCGGGATGCAGGTTCACCTGGTGTCTCTTGAGTTCCGCGCTCTGGTGGACCGTCTCATGAACACCCATGAATACGAGGCCGCCGTACTGGGTCTCGTCAGTGGCGATGTGGATCCGACGGCGGAAATGAACGTGTGGCTTCGGAGCGGTACTACCCACCTCTGGAACCTGGGTCAACGCAACCCGGCGGCAGCATGGGAGATTGAAATCGACCGCCTGATGCGCCAGCAACTGGGCGAGATCAATCATGCGGAGCGGAAACGCCTCTATGATGGAGTGCAGCGGTTAGTGGCGGAGAATCTGCCCCTCGTGTGCCTGGTTAGCCCCAATATCCTGGTAGGGGCCAAGAAAGGACTGGGCAATTTCCGGCCGGCCATCATGGACCACTACACGCTATGGAACAGTGAGGAGCTCTTCTGGACCAGTAGGTGATCTTGGGCCGCCCGACGAAAAGCAGACGCAGGCCGCGGTTACCGGTTCAGGAGCGGAAGTCTCCGTCCCCGGCCTGGAGCGACAAGCGCCTCGTGTGGGCGTGTCTGCGCGGCGACGATCAAGCATGGTCAGCCCTGATCGATAAGTACAAGAATCTCATCTATTCTGTCCCCATCAAATACGGCGCCTCTCCGGAGGATGCGGCAGACGTCTTCCAGGGTGTTTGTTTGGAGCTCTTCTCCGAGCTGCCTCATCTCCGCGAGATTGC
The DNA here is from genome assembly GCA_003225335.1 of Acidobacteriota bacterium. Lineage (GTDB taxonomy): Bacteria > Acidobacteriota > UBA6911 > UBA6911 > UBA6911 > Gp18-AA60. Next base: position 443 of record QHZE01000262.1, on the reverse strand, counting down.
CGCCCTCCGCTCCTGGCTCATTACTGTGGCCGCGCGCAAGTACTTTCACCTGATGCGGAGCCAGAGGAAGCGTGCCGGTGCTGAAGCAGAGACTGATAATAAGGTCGTCTTGCCTGTGTTAGTTGAAGAATTGGAGGGAGAGCAGATGATACGCGAAGCAGTCGAGCGTCTCCCGAGTCGATGCCGGGAAATGATCCGGCTCCTGTTTTACGAGCATCCGGCCTTGCCCTACAGTCAGGTGGCGGAGCGCTTGGGTCTGGCGACAGGCTCCATCGGCTTCATTCGACGGCGCTGCCTGCAACGCCTGCAGCAGATTCTGGAAGAGAGCGGTTTCTGACAGTGCCCGCCGCGATCCCACCAACAAAACAAGGCAGCTTGATTGCCCGGCTGGCCGGTATTGCGGACGAACCGGCCCGCCGCAATTTCCTCCGTCAGCGCCCCGG
>QHZE01000261.1 GCA_003225335.1 Acidobacteriota bacterium | reverse complement strand
GACGTAGTTCTCTGAATATGCGTAGGGCTCACTGGCATAGAGCTCGACCTCTTTGCTGCGCTCGGATATACAGGTCTTCTTGTACATGTCAAAGGCAAGGTCCGGCAGGTCCGCCAAGCAGGCTGCCATGATCGCCCAGCCCGCCGGACGCGCGTAAATACAGGCATTCCGCCAACCCGGCGCGTAATTGGACTGCAACCCCACGTGCACATCGAACCTCGAATAGGGCGGTGCGAGAATCATGGGGCCGCGGTCACTCACCAAATGCTTCCGGACCGACTCCATGGCGCGCCGTGCCCGCTCACGATCCGCAACGCCACTGATCACGGCCCAGGATTGAGCGTTGAGGTAAATCTTGCCTTCGGCGTTTCGGTGTGTCCCGATGGGTATGAGCTCCGGCTGCCCATCCGCGAAGGCCCGAATGTACCAGTCGCCATCCCAGGCAAGAGTGTTCACAGCATTGTCGATGTAGTTGTATTTCTGTATCCACTCCTCTGCCGCGCCTCTTCTCCCGTACGCTTTCGCCACCTCGGCACATTCCCGCAGCATGTAGCAGAGTTCCATGGCCTGCATTACACTTTCGCCACGACCTTCGCGGCTGATCATGTTCAATTCATCGTTCCAATCTCCGAGCCCCCTGGTCAACCGTGGCAGCCCGCGGTCACTCAGGCCGCGTAGGGTGTACTCAATCCCTTTCACCATGTGCTCAAAGACGGTTCCCTGACCGCCCCCCACATAGGGTAAGGGCAGGTCGAGGATCGACAGGTCGCCCGTTTCCTTGATGTATGCCGCTATGGGGTAGATATTGTTGATCTCGTGAGAATGAGGGAACAGGAAAGGGCCCCGGCTGGGCTCGGGTGGCCACGGGACATCAAGGTCGCCGCCCAGCATCAATGGTTCGGAGGCGGTCAACTGACCAAGAGCCGGATCGGTTTGCTGCAAGCTCAGAGAATGGATAAGGCTCTCACGCACGAGCTCGAGATCGTGCGGTTGGACCACTACCTCGCGGATAGCACCTCCCATACGGCTGCCCATGAGACCATAGCTCCAGAAGCCCAGTCCTCTGAGCCCGGAATTGGGACCCCGCATCATGTGGGAGCGCCATTGATATTTTGTCCAGATGTTCACGGTGCGGTCGATTTCCTTCTCGGGGGTTTCGACGTTTATGGCCCGGTCGACGAACTCTCGCCAAAAAATCTTGACTTGCTGCAATTCCTGTTCGGCGACTTCAACCTGGGAGTATTTCGCTGCCAATCTCGGGATTTCCGCCTTTTCCCGGGCCATACCGAGCATGACAATCAGCTTCTGGTCACCCTTAGAGGTTAAGGCCAGGCGGTTGTGGAGCACGCCCCAGGGATAGTCGTTCTGGCTCCAGAAGGGGACATTGCTGCACTTCCCCTTCTCGACGGCGCGAGGATTCGCCGCCGTACGACCATCACCGACGAACTCACTTTCCTGCGTATCAAAACTCTGTACCGGCAAGCTGCTCCCCAGAAAGCCCACACAAGGCCAAGGTTTGGTTTGGATGCCCAGTGTCCTCCAGGAGTTCTGCACGGCGTACAAGATCCCGCCTTCGAGCCAAACTTTTTTGTACAGGTTGAATTGGCTGCCCCCCGTGAACCCGTCGCCGCCGCCCCCGTGCCCCTTGAAGACCTGCTTCTTAAATTGATCTCCGAGACTCCACTCCACCATACTGAAAATGTCGATGCTTCTTGGGCGCGGCACAAGGTTGCGCACGTCAATCAACCATATGAGCACGGTGTCGTGTCTCGGCACAAAGTACGTGGTACTGACTGACAACCCCAAGTGGGACGCTTTCAGCGTCATGTAGCCGAGCCCCTGCCGGCATTCCCACGGTGCACCCGCCGGAGGTTGATTCAGCAAGAAATATCTACCGGTGTCGCAATCTCTGAAGTACAAGTTGCCCGACTGCTCCTGAGGATTGGTCAGCCCGTTCAACCCACGGTCTCCCATCAGGCACTCATGGTAGCCACGTTGCGTGACCCAGGCCTGGAAAGTATCGTTGTTGAGAAGATTCATCCAAGGTATGGGCGTGTCCGGGCGCTTAATGACGCACTCCATGCCGTCTGGCGAGAACTCGTAATACTCGTGGCGATCCGGGGCGCGGCGTCGGACCTCCCTCTGTCCCTCGGATTCATGAGCGGCGTCTCCCGACCATCCCGTCAGAGCGCCTGTAACCAGCGACGTGGCCGAAAGAAATTCGCGTCTTTTCATTTGTGTCTTCCTAAATTATTGAGACCAGGTTCCCCGCGTCCGAAGAAGGCTGCACGATCACCTACTTCGCCGATTGGGCAAGGTGGAGCGAAGACATCGAGCCTATATCAGGCGGCCGAGTTGCACCGCCTGCCTGCGCGAAAGTCTCTCCATCGGGGCCTCTTTGTTCCTACCGAATGATCAGCTCACCACCATGCCTTTGGGCCCCACTTGGACTCGGATGCCATTCGGCGGCGGCATATCGATAGGCCGCGCCGTGCCGCCATTCAGAGCGAGCTGGTATTTTCCAGCAGGCAATCCTTCAATTCTTAGGTCTATGGTATACGGATCACTGTAAGGGAATGACAAGGCCGCCAGTTGGTTATCCAGATCCACCCGGATTTGGCGCCCCTGCAGCTTAAATAATTTGACGCGGACTCCATCCACGCCGACGCCGATGTTCTTCTTGAAATCAATAAAGGCACCGCCCAGTTGTCGCAAGAGAGCCGCCGCTGCGGCCAAAGCACCCCCTTCGCCCCAATCGAAGCCGGAGCGCAGCGGGACCTGGGGCAGACCTTCGTGATCGATGTTCTCAGGCTCAATTCCCAATGGGTATCTGGGATCGCGGAAAATGCCGTTCTGAATGTGGCGAGGATGGTGGATGACAGCGAAGGAGGCCCGCAATGCTGCTACGCCGCGCTCCAGCAGGTCTTGCCGGGCGGTGAGCAGGCCAAGGCGGGTGAATGCCTCGCCAAATAACGACTGCCGCATGTCCAGCCACTCGGCGTCGCTGTTCTGACTGCGGAAGCCGCCAAAGGCATAGGCGGTGATGATGAAGTGCGGTTGCCAGACGGCCTGAAAGAACCCAGCGTAGTCGGCCACCGCTTCGGCGGCACTGAGGTAATCCGGTTTCCGCGTCACCTGGTTCAGTTTCGCCAGCCCGTCGATCGCCCACAGCATAGATAGCGTGCATTGCGGCCATTGGCCGGTGAAGCTGTCGAAGAAGTTCTCCGGCTTTATCGAACATGAATAGAACGTCTCAAAATCGAGCCAGCGCTGCTGCGGCAGGATTTCCTTCCTCATAAAAGCGGCCAGATGTTCCGCGGCCTCGAGGTATTTCTTCTCCTTGGTGACCTCGTACAGTTCGCTCAGAAACCAGATGTGGATACCGCCTTCGCCGTTGAAGCGCAAGTGCCGGACGGGTTTCAAATCGTTCGTGAACCAAGCGGGGAGGCAGCCATTCGGGTCCACATGCGTAACCAGAAAGTCACCGTACCTTCGCAGATACGGCACAATCCGGGGCTCATCCGCGCACAAGCGGCGATACCGCAGCAGGTAGACTCCGGTCTTGCTCGCCGCGGCGGTTTGGTAATAATCGCTCCGGAAATTCCAGAAGGTGGTCGGGATACTTTTGGGGTCCCAGGTCGAAGGGAAACGCCACGCAGAGTTGAAGTCTTCGGATATTTTCCAATAACAGCCGGACCAGCGTCTCTCCTTGGTATTGTAGATGGCGGGGAAGATTCCCTCATTCTGCGGGGCCGCCAATGCCAGATTGACAATCCGCCGGGCCTTGTTCACCAGGCTGGCATCCTTGTGCTGCCCCCACCAATACATGCCGAGCGCGTCGCGAACGTTGTTCCACCATGGGCTGAATTGAATGTCGTAATACCACTGCGTTGCAGTGGAGCGAATGCCCCCTGCCGGTCGCCCGTCGAGGTCGAACTCCAACCATGTTTCCAGGGGCCCCGAATCGGCCGGGTCGTAAGGGTTTTTTTCCGAGTAGCGTTTGGTATCCTGCGCCACATCACCCTTGTAGGCAAAACCAGCCGGATAGCAGACTTGGGCGTAATCCGCAAAAGGCATGGCCTGCGGACCCGGCCTTTGGAAATAGCGGGTACCGTACCGTTTCCATAGGTACCTGCTGACCCGCTGATAGCCACGGCCTGCCGGCGTATCCGCACGGACAAAGAGGTCGAACCCATAACGCACATCGTTCCGCGATAACTCCCGTACCATGGCTCCGTTATTGTTGTCGTGCCGCCAGAAAACGTGCTGCTCCGTGATGAAATCCGCCAAACCGAAAGCAAAGATTGGGTCCGTCGCCAATTCCGACTTCAAATCCAGGTCCAGGATGGCAGGCATGGAAATCCTGGCGGGGTCCTGCGGTACTTGAAATCCTCTGGGGCCGTCCACTGGACGCGCCCCCTTGGCATACACGACTTCCTGATTGAGAAGATCCAGGTCCGGAACCAGGGCGGCGAGGAGGCCACCGTTTTGAACAATGGCGGCGGGAGCATCGAAAATCCGGTCTCCGATCACGTCATCCGCCGCGCGCTTCAGGCAAGG
>QHZE01000244.1 GCA_003225335.1 Acidobacteriota bacterium | reverse complement strand
CCCCACGTAGGCAACATCGAGCAGCCAGTTTGCCCCGAGTTGATATTGAAGACCGAAGTTCCAATCCTGCCTGTTGGTGGGCTCCTTCGCGTTCGGGTCCCACATCGCAATGCCGGCTCCCACTCCAAAGCCCGGATCGATGAAAGGAGGCCGGCTGTAGTTCTGGGGAAAACCATTGTCCCAGACGAAGCCGGGTGTGAGTCCCAAGTCTTGTGAAAAATACGAAGGATTCGCTTCGAATCCGAACGCCGGCGGTTTGGCGTTTCCTCCACCCAAGGCCCCGGTTGGATAATAACTAACTCCGTATGCCGACCGAACCACCACCTTCTTCATTGGCTGCCAGGCAATCCCCAGGCGCGGGCCCCAATTGTTATAGGAGATGCCGTTGGTGAGGCGTTGCCTCCCGGTGCGACCCGGCCCTTCACCGGCAAAGATCAAGGCCCCTGGTCTGCCGCCGGCCGCGGGATTCGGGACCGTTGGATCCATAATCGAATAGACATTATTCACTTCCGTCATTGTGGGCAAATAATCCCATCTCAAACCCACATTCAAGGTGAAGTTGGGTCTGAGTTTGATGTCATCCTGAAAGTAGCCGGCAAAATAGGGGAACCGCATCCCGCGCGTCACCTCGCTGATATGGATACTGCCGGAGTCCACTTGCCCTAAGAGAAAACTGGCGAAAGCACTCCCCGTGGTCGACCTCAGAGCGGTAGAAGGAAAGGCCGTCTCATTGCGGCTAAAACTGAAGTAGCCAGTCACACTGGGCACGTTCAAGTTGTTCTGCAATTTTCGGAAGTCTACCCCCATCTTCAAATTGTGCTTTCCCTTGACCATCGAAAGGCTGTCGGCAATGAGAAAGGTATTGGAGACGGTAATCAACAACTCCTGATTCTCGCCCCAATTGGTAAAAGGCGGAGCCGAGATATAAGGGAAGGCTCCATTGGGAAGGCCGCTAATGCCCAACTGCTGGCCCCAGTTTCCCCCCTGCTCATCGGCCCTCAATTCTTGGTACTGACGGGTATGACCCGCAGACAAGTGATTGACGATGGTAGGGCTGATCACCCAGTCGTGCGAGAGCCGCAGGGTCTTCTGAGCCGGCCCCAGCACTCCATTTCGAGTGCTGGATATGGGATGCGGAAGAGAGGCTATCGGGCCCGAGTCGGTGTTCTTTCCGTCATTCCAGGATCCGCTCAAGCGATGATTGGAATTAAGCTGATGATCAAATTTCATCGTGTAATTACGATTATCGTTCCGGCTGTTGTTGACGGCCAGGAAGTTATTCACAATTCCCGGACTCTTGGGATCCGGGACGAAGCCCAGCACTTTTTTTGCCACGCCGCTGATCCGGCTGTCGGGAATGAGGTTGCCAAGGAAGGGATCTCGCGTCAATCCGCCTTGACCGTCGGACCGCGTCGTGGCCGGATCGTAGATCTGGATCAGACTCCCATCTGCGTTCTTCAGTTCCGAAAGATCCCCTCTCTTGAAAGCAGCCGTCGGCACCGAGGCAATCTGGTTGGAGGGCCCCGAGCGGAACTTGAAATAGTTCAGGTTAAAAAAGAAAAACGTCCTGTTCTTGAAAATGGGTCCGCCAATGCTGCCCCCATACTCATTCTGGCGGTTGATCGCTCTCGACCCTTGATAAAAATCACGCGCATCGAGGACGTCATTGCGGAGAAACTCGTACAGGTTCCCGTGAAAATCATTGGTTCCCGACTTGATGGTAAACCGTTCTACGCCTCCGCCGGTATTTCCGAATTCGGCCGAATAACTGCCGGTTGCGATCGAGAACTCCTGGAGGGCATCCGGAGGAAGGGTGAGAACGCGGGGGTCGCCGCCCACTTCTGCGATCGTCATGCTGAGACCGTCGAGTTGAATTTCCTTCGACAAAGTCTGGCTGCCATTGATGTGGGCATCGAAGGTGTTGCCGGTTGTTCCCGGGGCGAGAAAGATGAAAGATTCCGCGGACCGGCCACCGGTGGCGTTCAAGGGCAGGTCGATGAAAGTCTTGGGATTCACCGCCGTTGCCACGTCGCTGGTCTCGTTTTGCAATTGAGGCGCGGCTTCCGTCACCGAGACTACCTGAGTCACGTCGCCCACTTCCATTTGGAGATCCAATCCGACAGTCCCGGAAACATCGACTCTGACATTTTCACGTATGAGTTTCTTGAAGCCCGTCCGCTCGGCCTCCACCCGGTAGTTGCCCGGCTTCACTTGAGGGATGCTATACAGGCCGGCGTCCGTGGTAACGGTGGAAGTTTCGATCCCCGTGTCGACGTTCACCGCCTTGACCGCCACCCCGGGCATGACCGACCCCGTAGCATCCGTAACTGTCCCACGGATAGTCCCACGTTCGCTCTGGGCCGCCATCACCACCGTGGCCAGAATCAAGACTGCGGTAATAGAGATTGTTCCCTTCACCATGCTCGCCATGATGATTCTCCTCGATTTGAATAGTGAACTTTCTTAGGGAATGGTCTGGATATCGGCCCCCCAAGCTCATGCGGGCGACTACGCGGCGTGCTGGCCGCAACTTCCCCCGGCCAGCTATTTCCCCCTGCTCATCTCGCATTTCGGTGAGCGAGAGACTGTGTTTAAATGTTAGTTTGTGAAACCTACTTACATATCGCTTGTGTGTCAAGTTTTTTTGAAGCCGCAGTGCGTCCTCGGGTCTTCGTGGTAAGGGCTGGGCTCAATCCACCACGAAGACACGAAGAATCACGAAGAGTTTTCGATCAGGTGCAGTTTCGCCTGATGTCTGGGAACTTCAAATCCCCAGTCCTGTGAACTAGAATGGCGCCATGATCGTGCTGCAAAAGCGGAGTCACGGCGAGGTGTGCTGCTACAGCGCGATAGTCTTGTTTATCTGCCTGGCCGCCGATGCTCCAGCTCTGGCTCCCAGCCGGCAAGACGTTCTGGCTCAGCTTTACAAAGAGGCGCGAGAAGCGCAACAGGCTGGCGACTACAAAACGGCAACCCAGAAATATGAGGGCATCGTCAAGCTTCAGCCTGAGATGGCTGAAGCCCATGCCAACCTCGGACTCCTTTACTACCAACAGGGACACGCGGAACAGGCTGCAGAGACCTTTAAGAAGGCCATTCAGCTAAAGCCGAGCCTTGCCGGGCCGTACTTTTTCCTCGGAGTGCTCTCCGCGAATGCCCGTCGATACGAGGAGGCATCACGATATCTGGAAATAGCTGAAGCTCAGGATCCTTCAAACTTCGCGATCCAGTTATACTCGGGTATCAGCCACTACGCGCGATCCAGGTATCTGGAAGCAACGCGTCATTTTGAGAAAGCGGTTGCGATTGACGCGGCCGATCCGGATGCTTTCTATCACTTGAGTAAATCGTACGGCCAACTCTCCAAACAATCCTTCGATCGTCTCCACAAGACATATCGGGACTCCTTTTACACTGACCTGGCAAGAGCCCACTTCTACGAATCCGAACAAAACTGGGAAGCAGCCAAGGAAGACTACAGCCGCGCCTTGGACAAACGCCCTGAAAGCGGGCGTCTGCAACAAAGATTGCGCTGGGTCACTCAGAAAGCGTCCGGTCTCGTTGTGCCGGCGCTTGAGGGTAGTCCTGAGGGCGATGCCATCGATGGGTCCGTCCGTTTCTTATACGCTCCTCCGACCGGGGGAAAAATAAAAGAAGAGATCCAACGGTACCAGAACCTGGTCGGGGCCTGGGGAAGCGAAAAGGACCCCTCGGCTGAGAAACTTTATGGGCTTGCCGAAGGCTACCAGATTCTTTCTTTTTTGGCTTCCCTCTGGGTTTCTGAGACGGACCCGGATTCCCATCGATCGCACCAACTCAAGGGGCAGTACTTTGAAACCCTCGGGAAAGACGAGCAAGCCATCCGGGAGTACCGCCGCGCCCTGGCAGTGAAGCCCGACCTTCAGAGCGTGCACTTCGCGATCGGAAACCTTTACTGGACGAGAAACCGCCTTGAGGAAGCTCTTGCGGAATTGGGAGCGGAAATCAAGCTGGACCCGAATCAGCCTCAGGCCCATTACGAAATCGGCGACACCCTTCACGGGCAGGGCAAGTATGCGGCCGCCGAAGAACAACTCCGCAAGGCCGCCAGGTTCGATCCCTCCATGATCGAAGCTCACCTGGCCCTGGAGCGCCTCTATAGCCACCGGGGACAAGTGACGAAGGCGTTGTACCATTTGGGCAAGGCCGTGGAAATTGCGCCGGAGGATGCGACGCCGCACTACCGCCTGTCGGTGATCTACCGAAAGCTGGGCAGGATTCAGGAGGCGGAAAAAGAAATGCAGCTCTTCGAGAAGGCGAAAACGCAGGAGAAGCGGCGGTGAGTTCTCCGCTCTACGCGCCATCTCGATGGTGACGTCCTCAGAGCGAGTCCTTCTTCGGTCACAACGCAACGGGTTGCATCAATCCCCAAAAAGCGCGGCCACGAATTTCTTTCGTGTAATTCGTGAAATTCGTGGCAAGTCCTTTCTTGCAAAAGCCCGAATGCTCTCCGGCCGCGGCGCTGTCGGTCTCCCACGCCTGCAGCCCGCTGCCGCGATCCCGCTTGTTTCTGTTTACCGCGGAACGCATCGACGACGATGAGGGCTTTCGGCAATCTGGACCCCCAATACGATTTCTTTTAATTTTTCCAGCAATGCAACCTCGGGGGCCGATATTACATAGTGAGTTCGCGTTCCTCAAGCCTGTGACAGAGAGTCAGACTTTTCCTCTCTCTTCGTGGTCCTGATCACCGGAACGGACTCAAGTATCAGCAAAGCGTTTCCCCCGCTAAACACCTCGCCCCTGCCCGATCCAGCGTCGCGGCTGGTTCGGCGAGTTTTGAAAGTTTGTCGGTCTCACTGCGTGTTCCCAGGTGGGCACACGAGTACGCGCGGGAGGACGTCGCCACCATGAAAGAAATGCAATGATGAGAACAGTCTGCGGTGTCGGTCAAGAGCACCCGACACGGAAGACACGGAAGAAAGTGATGGTCTCCCGGTGCGCTTCAAATAACTCTGACGTCACCAGACGGGCGGAAAGGAAATGAACAGGTCCAGACGAGTTGCTTCCATTCGCATCGCCCTCATTTGCACGCTCATCATGTTCTTCGCTGCCGGCGTGAAAAACTCCTCGGGTCAGGCGCCCGGGCCGAGCCTGATCTCCAAGTACGTCTCCGACCAACTCCTCGTGAGATTCGCGCCCGGGGTCCCGGCCTCGGCCAGGGCAGCGGCCCATGCCGCGAGCGGGGCAGCTGTCGTGAAGGGGTTCGAGACCCTCGAGGGTCTCGAACTCGTCAAGCTGCCTCAGAGGCTGAAGGTGGAAGAAGCGATCAGGCGCTACCGGCAGATTCCCACAGTTCTGTATGCGGAACCCAACTACATCGTCCATGCCCTCGGAGTCCCGAACGATCCCCAATTTGGCCCGCTCTGGGGCCTTAATAACAGCTCCGATGCGGACATCGACGGGCCCGAGGCGTGGGGCATCACGACAGGCAGCAGCAACGTCGTCGTCGGTGTGATCGACACGGGGATCGACTACAACCACGAGGACCTCTCCGCGAACATGTACAGGAACACGGCGGACTGCAACAACAACGGTATCGACGACGACGGCAACGGCTTCATCGATGACTGTTACGGCGTCGACTTCGCCAACAACGACTCCGACCCGATGGACGACAACCAGCACGGCACCCACGTAGCCGGCACGATCGGGGCCGTGGGAAACAACGGCATCGGGGTCACCGGCGTCAACTGGAACGTCAAACTCATGGCCTGCAAGTTCCTCGACGCCGACGGGTCCGGCTGGGACTCTGACGCCATCTCCTGCCTGAACTATCTGGCGATGATGAAGGACCGGGGCGTGAATATCGTCGCCACCAACAACAGCTGGGGTAGCCCGTGGGATTCCCAGGCCCTGCACGATGCCATCGATGCCCACCGGCAGCGCGGGATTCTCTTCATGGCCGCCGCGGGCAATGACTACGGCACGGACAACGACTCAGTCGGTAACTTTCCCTCGAGTTACTACCTGCCCAATATTATTGCCGTGGCGGCGACGACGCAGACGGATTCCCTCGCGTGGTTTTCCAATTTCGGGAAGCGGACCGTCCATGTCGGGGCCCCGGGCTACCAGATCCTCAGCACGACCCCGGGCAACACATACGGCACGTTGAGCGGAACCTCGATGGCGACTCCCCATGTGACCGGGGTGGCAGCGCTGCTAAAAGCGCAAGACGTTACGCGTGACTGGCGGGCCATCAGGAACCTGATCCTGGCGGGTGGAGACAGCAAGTCTTCATTGACCGATACTGTCACGCAGAAGCGGCTCAACGCCTATGGGTCTCTCACCTGCTCCGGTTCCACGATCCTCTCCCGCCTGAGGCCAGTCGGCACCTCGATCGCCGCCAGCGCCGGAACGCCCATCGATCTTGCTGTCCTGCACATCAATTGCGCAGCCCCTAACGGCAGCGTCTCGGTTACCGTCGATCCAGGGGGGACGGTCCTGACCCTTCACGACGACGGCCTTCAGTCCGACCAGGATGTGGTGAGGGTCTATACCCCGCCCCCCTACGCGGTCTCGTCCACAGCCTTCAGCTATCGGGCAATCTCCGGGACCAACCTCGACCTGAGTCACAATTCTGTAGCCACGATCAGGTCGCCCTTCCCGGTCCTCTTTGCTGGCGGAAGCTTTGAGTTGCTTCATATCAGCAACAACGGAAATGTGAGTTTTTCGGATCCGTTCTTCGACTCCTCCAATGTGTCACTGCCGGCCGCCACGACAGGCACGCTGGTGGCTCCGTTCTGGGATGACCTCTATGGAGTCTCCGGGAGCGCACAGAACGTCTTCCTGGAGGCAACCGGGACGGCCCCCAACCGGGAGCTGGTGATTGAATGGCGTGATGTGAGGCATTACTCGTGCAACGGCGACGGCACCGCCACGGTGAAGTTCCAAGTGGTCTTCTTCGAGGGTCGGGGCGACATCCTCTTCAACTATGCGGATGTGCTTTTTGACGGGGCGTGCGCGTTTGCCAATCAGGGGGCGTCGGCGACCGTCGGGGTGCAGGTGGCCTCAAATTCCGCGACTCAGTACAGCTTCAACACCGCCACACTCGGCAACGGCACCGCACTCCTGTGGACTCCGTCCTCGAACCCGGCAATCACCGTGAGCCCGGCCTCACGAGACTTCGGGAGCGTCCCCGTCGGAGGCTGGGCCGATCGGACCTTTACGGTCCAGAACACCGGCACCGACACACTCACTGGAAGCGCCTTCACCTCCTCGCCCTTCTCGGTCTTCTCCGGCAGCACCTTCAGCATCGCGGCCGGAACCAGCCAAGACGTGGTCGTGCGCTTCAGCCCAGCCTCGGAGGCGAGCTATTCGGGGAGCGTCAACTTCACATCCAACGCCGGCAACGTGTCGCCCGGTGTGACGGGAGTGGGAACCCCACCTCCCCCGCAGATCAGCGTCACCCCTGCCTCGCAGGACTTCGGCGCCGTGGCCGTGGGTGGCTCCGCCAATCGTACCTTCACGGTTCGGAACATCGGCGGCGGTACCCTCACGGGGAGCGCCTCCGCGTCTTCGCCTTTCGGGGTCTTCTCCGGCAGTCCGTTCAGCCTCCACACCGGAGGCAGCCTGGGAGTGGTGGTGCGCTTCAGCCCCACGGCAACCGGAAGCTTCACGGGGAACGTCAGCTTCACATCGAACGGCGGCAACGCCTCGCGGGGCGTGAGCGGCACAGGCGCGCAGATCACAGTCCAGAACACGAAGAATGGCGAAGTGTTCTATATCGACAGGAATGTGACCATCAGGTGGACGTCGAGGGGCTTGAGCGGAAACGTAAAGATCGGGATCTCCCGGGACGGCGGGATCAACTGGCAGCCCGTGCAGTCGAACACCTCCAACGACGGTGAGCAAACCTGGAAGGTGACGGGCCCGGCCACGAGGCGGGGCCGCATACGGGTGTGCAACCTGAGCGGCGTAGTCTGCGACACGAGCGACGCGAACTTCACGATTCAGCGGGACGTTCTAATCAACTGAAATCCATGTCCGGCAAGGGCGGCCCTGCGTGGCCGCCCGTCGCAGTGACCTCCGCGCCGGCGACTGGGCGGTACGAGCCTCCCTCGCTATCAATAGCGAGGGATTCCTCATACCGCCCAGTCCTTCACGGGCAAGACGCCCGTGCCACGAATGGCTTCGTGGCATGGCCGTCCCGGCCATGATACAAAACTTGACCGATTTGTGAACTTTGTGTCCACCAAGAGGCTATAGCGAGTGAGGCTCATGCCACCGAGCGTGTAAAAAATTGTAGCGCCGGCGTCTCGCCGCCATATAAGTCGCTGCATTTCAATGCGCCTTCTGCCCCGCTGGGCGGGGCGCTACGATTTTTTCGCAACTTCTCACTTTTAGTTGCGCTGCTGCGCCGTGAAATTCGTGGCCAGATTTTTAGGTCAGGATTGTTTCTGGGTGCAAGAAACCGGGCGCAGAGAGCCTGGAATCAAGAAGAAAGGGGGCCAGACGAAATGGAACACAAACATACATCGGTGCGCCGATCCTCAGAGACACGCCTCCGTACCGCGGGCGCTCAGGAGTCTCCATGAAGCGAAAGCGTGTGCTTGCCCATCTGGCGATCGTGGCTCTGGCGCTCGTGATCTTGGGGATGGCCCGATCCCAGATGCCTTCCGATGACCCGCGCGCCCAACAGGTAAGATGGGATGACCCGAAGCTGCACAACAATCCGCCGTTCCGGCAGCTCAAGAGCCGTGTTGAAAGGGGCCAGGCTACGGAGCGGGAGACCCGGTACTTCGCATGGCTGCTGCCCCGCGTCTACCCATTTGAAAAGATTCCCGAGAGAGCCTACAAAAACGCTCGGGTGCAGCAGGATCTCTTCCGCGAATCAGCCGTGGACCCCGCATCTTTACCCAGTTGGGCCGTGACTTCTACGGCCTGGGTCCCGCTCGGACCCCGGAACATCGAGGGACGCGTGACGGCCATCGCGCTTCACCCGGTCGACTCCGGCATCATCTACGCGGCCGGTGAGACTGGTGGAATCTTCAAGACCGCGGACGGCGGCAACACATGGATGACGGCCACGGACGAACTGTGGACGACTCGCGCGATCCTTCCCGATGCCAGGCAGGTCGATCGCATTCGCATCAACCCTCAGGACACCAATGTCATGTATGCGGTCCAGCAGGACTTCTTCGGGGGACTGGGGGTGTACAAGAGCAGCGATGGCGGCCTGTCCTGGACGAAGAGCCTGGGCACGGACACCACGTGCCCACCGGCCTGCACGTGGCCCCCACCGGCTGGATTCAATGACCTCGCCATGGATTCGCTCTCGCCCCAGGTTCTCTATGCAGTGCTCAACCAGGACGGCGTCTACAGGACCCTCGATGGGGGCGGCAGTTGGGTCCGGGTGAACAGCACGGAGAGCGGTCTCCCTACCCAGATCTTGGACGGATCGGTGGCGGCCGTGCCGTCCATCGCGGGCTCACTCTATGCCGCGATTCAGGATCCTTCCGGTGACAAGGGGCTCTATGTCTCCTTTGACTACGGGACGACCTGGATCAAACGGAGCAGCCCGTCGCACTGCTGCTTCGGTGAGATCGTCGTCGACCCGGCCAATCCGAACGCCGTCTACTTCTCTCATTTTGAGAGTCTCTACAAGTCGCTGGACGGCGGGGTCACGCTGATCCCCATTCCGCAGACTCACGTCGATCAGCAGTCCTTCGCCATTCAGCCGGGGGACAGCCAGGTGTTGTGGGCGGGCAACGATGGTGGCCTCGACAAGTCCACGAACCAGGGCACGACGTGGACCGAGATCAGGCGGCTCCCGATCACGCAGTACTATGGCCTCGCCGTAATGCCCAACAACCCCAGCCTCATCCTCGGCGTTACCCAGGACAACTGGATCAACCGCTACCGCGGCACGGATGACTGGGATCAGCTCTACAATTGTTGCGGATTCGGTGACCTCTCCGCGGCTGTGTTCGACCCGGAGAACTCATCGATCGTGTATGCGCAGTCCGTGTTAACGTACGTGAACAAGAGCA
This sequence comes from Acidobacteriota bacterium, assembly GCA_003225335.1. Taxonomy (GTDB): domain Bacteria; phylum Acidobacteriota; class UBA6911; order UBA6911; family UBA6911; genus Gp18-AA60. The sequence continues at coordinate 15,859 of QHZE01000244.1, read as the reverse complement.
TCGACGGAGGAGACAACTGGTTCTGGGCCAGCACCGGTCTGGATAACACCGGGTCCGTGTGGAAGGCGCCCCTTGCCATGTTTCGACAAGATCCCAATGTCCTTTACGCCGGCGGGAGCAAGGTCCACGCCACGCGGGACGGCGGGGCGAACTGGAGTGAGATCAGCCCGTCCTTGTCCGGGGGCGGCCTCAGTGCGCTCGGCGTCTCGGCGACCGACAGCGCCCGGCTCTATGCCGGCTTCTCCGACGGCACGCTGTTCAGAACAGACGACGGCGGCTCCTCTTGGGCGCGCATCACGGGTCCTTGGCCTGCGCGCTACATCACCGCCCTGGCCGTGGATCCTAAGAACGACCGCATCGCGTACGTTACCCTTGGCGGCTTCGAAAGCAGCCATGTCTGGAGGACGGCGGATTCCGGTAGCACATGGAGGGATGTCGGCTCGTCCTTGCCGGATGTCCCTTACAACGACGTGGTCATCAGCCCTCTGAAAGGTGACAGGGTTGTAGTCGTGAATGACATCGGAGGAGTTTTCGAGACGAAGAACGATGGCCACAAGTGGGCGCCCGCCGGCGATCTGCGCACGCTCCCGAACACCTTCGTTACGGGAGCGGCGCTGGAACTGGGCGTGGATCTGACGGTGGCGACCTATGGGCGAGGCATGTGGCGGCTGCCGAGTAAGCAAAAAAGGTAAAGGCGCGCCGCCGTTTCCCTTGGCGGCCAAGGCGGGGCCGCGAACTTGGTGGCGAGGATGTGGACCTGGTCAGGATGAATGCCTGGGACGCAATCGTCTACAGGCGTCCACGACTCTTATGGGACACGGATGAACACGGATCTGACGGAACTTCACGGATAGATCGGTTCCGTGTTCAAGCGTCGGATCCGTGAGGTTCCGTGTCCCATTAGCCCGTTCAGCCAATCATACGCGGAAGATGTACGAGAAGAACTCACTGCGGCTCTGGACCTGCGTCTTCTGAAGTATTTGAGCGACGTGCTGCTTCACGGTATGTTCCGAGACACGCGCGACGGTGGCAATCTCTGCGTTGCTCAGCCCCTTGAGGACCAGGCGAGCCATGTCTTCCTCTCGCTTCGTAAATTGCAACCTCGCCAGGCCTCGATCGACACAGTCCTGAAGGGAGCCTGGAGGGGCCGCGACCCTGTCGACCACGCGCTTGAGCTGGTCAAACGAGAACGGCTTCTCGAGCAAATAATTTGCGCCGGCGTTGAGCGCATCGCACGAATGCTCCAGGCTGTTGAAACCAGTGACCAGAATGGCAGGGGTAAAGACCTCACGGCGGCGGAGCTCCTGGAGAAGCTCGATACCGCTCATGCCCGGAAGCTTGATGTCGAGCACCAGCACGTCGTAGCGGCCCGCTGCTATTACCTCCAGAAGCGCCTCGGCGCTGCCAAACGTGTCACACGAATACCGCACCTGCGCGAAACATTCGCCACAGAAGGTGAGCAGGTCTTCGTTGTCTTCCACGTAGGCGAGCTTCAGCGCAATTTCTCCATTGAGTATCCCGGTCGGAACCACAAAGCGCCGGGCGCCCTCTCCACGCAAGGAGGCGCGCACGCGCGGCGAAATTGAACTACACTAAATATCTCTGAGCAGGCTAAAGCCTGAACTCCGAACCTAGCTACCGATCGCCTCTGATTAAGGAAGTCCTGCTTCTGATGCTGACGCGGTGAAGCCTGGAATTGACGCAGAGGGCATCCTTCAGCTCCCTGGTCGAATGGCCGTAAAGGACAAGCCTGAGCCGGCTGGAGAGGCGCCAGACCGCAGCTCAACTTTGCGGATGCCAGCTTGATGATACGGGCGCTAAAGGATTCTTGGAATGGCGCGAGGGTTTAGGACGAGTAGCACGAGAGTGCCAGCCACAGTTGTGGCACACAAAATGAAACCACAGATGCGCGGGCTAAAGCCTGAACTCCAAACCTGAACTCCGAGCGGGTTGATTGCGCCTTTCATGTAGGATTCCCGTTCGTCCTATCTATCACTGCGTCCTGATTCAAGAGTCACGTCCTTCGGAGTTCAGGCGCTGTGCGCGGGCTAAAAGCCTGAACTCCAAACGGGCTTGACATGGGCATAAGGGGAGACGCACAATATAGGTGAATAAAAGGTGAAAATATGGGAGCCGTCCTGGACAAAAAGTCGATCGAAGCAGCTGTGGCGGCCCGGGTCGGAAACCTCTTTGCTCCGTCCCAGAGAGTTTCGCAGCAGCCTATGGCAACCGGTATTCCCACGGTGGACCTTCTCACCGGAGGGCTGCCGCGCGGGTGCATCACGGAGATCTCCGGGGAGGTTTCTTCCGGGCGCACGAGCTTCGTTGCGGCAGTCCTGGCCGAAGCGAGCCATTCTCAAGAATGTATTGCCTATATTGATGTCACGGATTCGCTGGATCCTGCGACGATGCGTCAGGCCGGGGTTGATCTCGACCGCTTGCTCTGGGTCCGCTGCGGCGGCAAGCTCGATCAGGCCTTGCGTGTTGCCGACCTCGTGCTCCAGGGAGGAGGGTTCGGGATCACGGTGCTGGACCTGGCAGGCGTGCCGCCCCAATGGGTCCGGCGCATTCCCATGGCTTACTGGTTCCGCTTCCGTCGCGCGGTCGAGAACAAGCCCTGTTGTTGCATTCTTGTGGACCAGACCCCGTGCGCCGGAACATGCGCGGCGCTTCTCCTGGAGATGCACCGCGACGAGACGGTCTGGAGCGGTCCCCCGGAATTCCGGTTATTGACGAGCGTCCGGTTTAACGTCCGGAAAAAGAAACCCATGGGTCTCCAGGAATGCGCCTTTGAGTCCAGGGCGGAGACAGGGATATGTAATGTCTCGGTTACGCGCGGCCCGCGAAGAGTAGCGCCGGCATCTCGCCGGCACTGATATGTAAACAGAAACAGATGCCGGCTAGAAGCCGGCGCTACGTGCCGAGAAACCGCGCGTAACTGAAGCCATAACGGGAATATGAACCATGTTTGCCTGCGTCCACGCTCCGGGCCTTCCCGAGGAACAATCGTGCGCGCTCGTCGATCTCGCCTTCAGCTTTTCCCCTCGCGTCGAGGCGCGGATGCCGGACACCGTGCTGGCGGATATCACCGGCACCGGGTACCTCTTCGGGCCGCCGGAAAAGGCCGCCGCGCGCCTGGCCGAAGAGGCCCGGCGGATTCATCCGGAGCCGCGCGTAGCAATTGCGTGCAATCCGGATGCAGCGGTGCACGCAGCCCGCAGTTTCCCGGGCGCCACCGTGATCCCCCGGGGGAAGGAGCGGGAGGCATTGGGCTTTCTTCCCCTCGACTATCTCGTTCCCTCTCTTGCTGGAATAGACGAGGCGCGCAGCGCGGAAATCCTGTCCACGCTGCGCTCGTGGGGCATTTACAGGTTCCATGAACTGGCCGCCCTGCCCATGCCCGGTCTTGCGGAGCGGCTCGGTCCTGAAGGCGTCCTGCTCCAGAAGCTGGCCCAGGGCGCCAGTCTGCGCGCTCTGATCCCGGTTCGGGTCCCACCCGGCTATAGCGCCTCCGCGGACATCGAGCACCCCGTCGACCTGCTCGAGCCCCTTCTCTTCATACTCGGGCGCCTCGTCCACCAGGTCTGCGCCGGCCTCGAGGGGCGCGCGCTCGCCGCGGCGGAACTGCGGCTTCGCCTGCGGCTGGTGGACGGGACGGAGCCCCTCCTGCCCGTGCGCCTGGCGCTGCCGATGCGCGATCCGCGCCTCTTTCTCAAGCTGCTCGAACTGGAGATCGCGAAGCACCCGCCGCAGTCGCCGGTGACGGCCTTGTTCCTGTTCGCCGACCCCGCTCGCCCGCGCGTGCTGCAGAAGGGTCTTTTCACGCCGATCGCCCCCGAGCCGGAAAAGCTCGAGCTGTTGTTGGCCCGCATCGCGAAGCTCGTGGGACCGGACAACGCCGGCGCTCCTGAGATCCTCGACACGCACCGTCCCGATGCCTTCGTGATGAAGCGTTTCACCGTTCGATTTCCCGGCCATGAGCCGGTACGGAAAAAAGCGGAATGCTCGCTCGGCTTCCGCATTTTCCGCCCGCCGGTCGCTGCGACGGTCGATACGCTCGACAAGCGGCCGAAGATCGTCGCTACGCGGCCCTCGAAGGAGCAGAAGACATCGGTGCGGGGGCGGGTGCTCACGTGGGCAGGACCCTACCGCACTTCGGGAGACTGGTGGGACGCCAATCCCTGGGCGCGGGACGAATGGGACGTGGTGTTGAGCGACGGCGGTCTCTATTGCATCTGCCAGGACCTCCAATCCGGCTCCTGGTTTGTCGCGGGGGTTTACGACTGATTTCATAAATACGGTGGCGTGTTTCCGCCCCAGCTGGGGCGAGAGGAGCTTAGCCGGGGGTGAGCGCAGCGAACCCCCGGAATATTGCAATAAACGAACGCGCCCCGGCAGGGGCGCGGGGAGCTCCTGCAACCCCTGCCGGGGTGCGTATCATTATCCCTCTTCTACCCGGGGGTTCGCTTCGCTCACCCCCGGCTAAGCTCCCAGCGCCCTTTCAGGGCGCGGGGCTCACTGTTTGAATTGGGGTTACGACTGATGTTCGTCGAGCTTCATACTCACTCGGCGTTCAGTTTTCTCGAAGGCGCGTCGCTCCCCGAGGCCCTGGCGGCGCGCGCCGCGGAGCTCGAGATGTCGGCGCTGGCTCTCCTGGATCGGGACGGTGTCTACGGCGCGGCGCGGTTTCACCTGGCGGCCAGAAAGGCCGGAATCCAAGCGCACCTCGGCTCCGAAATCACGACCGTCGAGGGGAGCCGCCTGCCTTTGCTCGTCGAAAGTCAAAGCGGGTATCGGAACCTGTGCCGCCTCGTCACGGAGATGAAATTGCGGGCGCAGAAGGGGGAAGGCGCAGCAACCGATGAAGACCTGGCGGCGTTTTCCAGGGGACTCGTCTGCCTGACCGGAGGCGCCGGCGGGCCGCTGGCGCTTGCCCTGCGCGAGGGATTTGAATCCGGAGTGAAATGTGTGGAGCGGCTCCTCCGCATCTATGGGCGCGGGAACGTGTATGCCGAATTGCAGCGCCATTTCAGCCGCGACGAGGAGGCGCGCAACCAGGCCGTCGTCGAAATTGCGCGCCGGTGCGGGCTGCCGATCGTGGCAACGAACGGCGCCCGGCATGCGCGCCCGGCCGAGCGGCGGTTGCTCGACGTGTTGACCTGTATCAAGCACAAAGTGCGGCTCGTGACGGCGGGCCGGCTTCTCGCCCGCAACTCCGAGCTGTACTTGAAAGGCGAAAAGGAGATGGCCCCGCTTTTCGCCGACATCCCGGAAGCCCTGGCCAACACGGCGGATCTTTCCTCACGGCTCGGGTTCACGCTCGAAGACCTCGGCTACGAATTTCCACGCTATCAGGTCCCCGAAGCGGAGACCCAGGCGAGCTTTTTGCGCAAGCGCGTGGACGAAGGGGCGCGCGAGCGCTATCGGCCGTACCACGAGCGGGCCCGGCAGCAGATCGAGCGCGAGCTCGCCTTGATCGAGAAACTCGACCTTGCCGGCTACTTCCTCATCGTGTGGGACATTGTCCAGTTCTGCCGGAGGCAAGGCATCCTGGTCCAGGGGCGCGGTTCGGCAGCCAACAGCGCCGTGTGCTACTCCTTGGGAATTACCGCCGTGGATCCGGTGGGGATGGATCTGCTCTTCGAGCGCTTCCTCTCGGAAGAGCGGGGCGAGTGGCCCGACATCGACCTGGACTTGCCGAGCGGCGAACGGCGGGAGCGCGCAATCCAGTATGTGTACGAGCGGTACGGAAAGCACGGAGCCGCCATGACGGCAAACGTCATCACATATCGCGGGCGCCTGGCCGCGCGCGAGGTCGGCAAGGTCCTCGGCTTCGATGCCGAGACTCTGGGGCGCCTGGCGAAACTGGTGCACGTCTGGGAGTGGCAGGACCCGAAGGACACGACCGAACGCCAGTTCCGCGAGTCGGGTCTCGATCTCAACAATCCTCGCATTCGGGAATTCGCCCGGCTTTACAACGAAATCCAGGACCTGCCCCGCCACCTGGGGCAGCATTCGGGCGGAATGGTAATCTGCCAGGGCCAGCTGAGCGAGGTGGTGCCGCTCGAGCCGGCGGCGATGCCGGGCCGCGTCGTGGTCCAGTGGGACAAGGACGACTGCGCTAGCATGGGCATCCTGAAGGTCGATCTGCTGGGTCTGGGAATGATGGCAGTCCTGGAGGAATGCCTGGCGCGCATCCGCGAGTCCTATGGAGAGGAGGTTGATCTGGCGCACCTCCCGCAGGACGACCCGGCCGTCTACAAGGCGCTCCAGACGGCCGACACCATCGGTATGTTTCAGGTGGAGAGCCGCGCGCAGATGTCCTGCCTCCCGCGGCTGCGTCCGAAGAACTTCTACGACATCGTCGTGGAGGTGGCGATCATCCGGCCGGGCCCGATCGTCGGCAAGATGGTCCATCCCTACCTGAGGCGGCGGCAGGGGAAGGAGCCCGCCGAATGCCTGCACCCATCGCTCGAGCGGGTCCTGCGCCGCACCCTGGGCGTGCCGCTGTTTCAGGAGCAACTGCTGCGGATGGCCATGATCTGTGCCGGCTTCACCGGAGGAGAGGCCGAGGAGCTCCGCCGCGCCTTCGGCTTCAAGCGCTCCCACGAGCGGATGGAGGATATCGAGGTCAAGCTGCGCCGCGGGATGGAGACGAACGGCATCGCCGGCGCGACTCAGGATGCGATCGTCCAGTCGATCACGTCGTTTGCGCTGTACGGTTTCCCCGAGTCCCATGCGGCGAGCTTCGCCCTGATCGCTTATGCAAGCGCTTTCTTAAAGTGTCACTACCTGGCCGCCTTCACCGCCGCGCTGCTCAACAACCAGCCGATGGGCTTCTATCATCCGGCGACGATCGTCAAGGACGCGCAGCGTCACGGGCTGAGGTTTCTCCCGATCGACGTCACGCGCTCGGATTGGGACTGCACGATCGAGGAACATCTGAGCAAGTGCGTGCGGCTCGGACTGCGCTACGTGCATGGTCTGCGCCAGGAAGCAGCCCGGGCACTCCTGCGCGAGCGCATGCGCGCCCCCTTCGCGGCCATTGAGGATCTTGCCGTCCGGGTGCCGGAGCTGCGCAAACCGGAGCTGGCGATGCTGGCCCGGATCGGCGCGCTGAATTTTATTGCGGACAGCGCTGAAATCCACCGTAGAGACGCGCTCTGGCAGGTCGAGCGGCTTGGACGCTCCCCGGGCGCCCTCTACCGCAACCTCCGGGAAATGGATGGGGGTTCGCCCCTCCGGCCCATGTCGGACCAGGAGCGCCTGTCGGCGGACTTTCACGGAACGGGGCTCACCATCGGAAAACACCCGATGGCCTTTCGCAGGCGGGAGCTCCAGCGCCTTGGGGTTCTGAGGGCGGCAGACTTGAAAGGGATGCGCGACGGCGACCTGGTGCGCGTCGCCGGCATCGTGATCGTGCGCCAGCGGCCCGGGACCGCCAAGGGGTTCGTCTTTCTCAGCATGGAGGACGAAACCGGTATCCTGAACATTATCGTGGAGCCAAACCTGTTCGACGCCTGCCGGACGGAGCTTGTGAACGAGCCGGTCCTTCTGGTCGAGGGGAGGCTGCAGAACCTGGATGGCGTGGGCTCGGTCAAGGCGCAACGCGTATTGCCGCTCCGGCCGGGTGCCGCCGCCACGGCATCCCGCGACTTCCACTGACCCCCTTTGATTGCGGATTTCGGATTATCCGATTGTGGATTTTGGATTTCAGCTGGACCTATATAGACAGATCTCTGAACAGGATGCCCCCAAATCCGCAATCCGAAATCCGCAATCCGAAATCGCAAATTGCTTTTGTTTACTATCTCCTTTATCATATGAATCTTAGGAGCATACGTGGAATAGATCGCTCCTGAAAGTGGGTTTTCCCCAAAAACAACCCACAGGTCTGGGGGCAACAAGGGGTTCGCATCAGGTGGCAGACGGAACCTGGTCGGCCCGCCCTGGTCCGGGTGCCAGGAGAGTACGATGCAGGCAGGGTGGCGCCAAAAGAATCGTCCGTCCGAAACAGTAGATTAATAGGAAGAAAACTTGATGGAAGGTTGATTGTAGGCGGCAGGCAAGAGTCGTAGATGAAGAACGGGTAAAAAATGGCGAAATCGGACCGTGCCGCGCACCGTCCAAGATGAACTTCTGGGTCAGACTTTGAGGTTGAGATTTGCCGCTGCCGCGGGCGGAAGACTAGTGAGATCGTGGAAATTGTACGCGGTGAAATCAGTAAGCTGACCCCATGCATGTCCCCAAATGCAAAGGAGACCTTACGGTAGCGCGATGCCACGCTGTAATCGAAGGCTGAACAAAGCAAAGCCTGGATGAGGGTCAACCCATTCGGGCGACAAAAACGATCACGGATTCTCCGCCAGCTTCTCGACCGGGCTTTAAGCTTCGAAGTCCTCGCCAAAAAACCCCCGGGGATCCCTATCCCGGAACATAGATATTGCCCGCCACCGCCCCTTCCTTTGGAAACGTCAGGAGCAATCCATGATCAAGGAAATGATTGTCAACGCCACGCCGCTCGAGATCAAGATCGCGATCCTCGAGGACGACCAGCTGGCGGAGCTTTACATCGAGCGAAATAAGAATCGCGGGATTCTGGGAAATATCTACAAAGGGAAAGTGACCAAGGTCCTCCCCGGGATGCAGTCGGCATTTGTGGACATTGGTCTCGAGAAGGATGCTTTTCTCTATGTTTCCGATTTCATAGAGGATGCGGAGGAGTACGATAAAGTGTTCTCCGCCGAGGAAGATCCGGTGGCAGACGCAATCGCCGAAGGCGAGACCTCGGAGCGGCCGGTCCGAGGGGACCCGCGCAGGGGGGAAAAGCCGCGGTGGCGTGATCGCCGCGAGAGGTGGGAGTCCACACGTGAGCCCACACGGGTTGCTACGCCGCCTGTTCCTGCAGACGGGGAGGCGGCTGTGGGTCTGGAAAACTGGTTTCTGACCTCGGAGACAGAGAGAGCGGCCGAAAAGTTTCTGGATCCAAGTGCTCCGATGGGGATATCCACGGAGATTCCGGCTCCCGGAGAGCTCGTATCGTCCGCTTTGGGATTGCCGCCCGCGGGTGTCGCTGGACAGGCCTTGACAGCCGGTAGTGAGCAGCCTGCGGACCCAACAGTTTTGGAGCGGCCGGTCGGGCCCGCGGCGTTGAATGAGCCGATTCAACCAGCAGAGAACGCGCCGCTGGACAGCGCTTCCCTTAGGGATAGGGGAGATGTGGCTCCTTTTTCAGTTGACGGAGGAAACCGCAAGACCGGGCCTAACGCGCGAAGGCGCGGCGGCCCGGGGGCGCGGCGGAAGCGTTACACCGCCGCACGTCATTCCAAGCACAACGAAAGGCAATCTATCGACGACATGCTCCGGGAGGGGCAGGAGATCCTGGTGCAGGTCGCAAAGGAGCCCATCGGCAAAAAAGGAGCCCGGGTTACCAGCCATATCGCCTTGCCCGGCAGGTACTTAGTCTATATGCCTACGGTAGATCACATCGGAGTTTCCCGCAAGATCGCGTCCGATGCGGAGCGCAGCCGCCTGAAGGACGTTGTTCTTAAGAATCGGGACAGGTTTGGCGGAGGAATCATCGTCCGGACGGCCGCGGAGGAGCACTCCGAAGAGGACCTGACCAACGATTTGAACTATTTGGTTAAGCTTTGGGAGGACGTTCGGGGACGGGCGGAAAAGGCCTCGGGGCCGGCGCTGATTCATTCTGAGCTGAACCTCGTGCAGCGGCTTTTGCGGGATCAATTCTCTTTTGAGTTCGCGGCGGTCCGTGTGGACGAAGAGACGGAATACCAGAGAGTTGTCGAGTTTGTGGACAAAATCTATCCGAATCTCGTGCACCGGGTGAAGCTCTTTACAAAGGACACCCACATCTTCGACGAATATGGGATCACGGCTGAGACCGAGAAGCTGTTGCAGCCCAAGATCTGGTTGAAGAGCGGCGGCTATATCGTTATCAACCAGACAGAAGCCCTCGTAAGTATCGACATCAACACCGGGAAGTTCGTGGGGCGCGGGAACAGTTTGGAAGAGACGATCACCCGTACCAACCTGGAAGCAGTCAGGGAGATCGTCAAGCAGATCCGTCTGCGGGACCTGGGCGGGATCATCGTGATCGACTTTATCGACATGGACGAGCGCAAGAACCGCAAGCGGGTCATGGAAGCGCTCTCCCAGGAGATCGCCAAGGACAAGGCTCCCAACAAGATTCTAGAGTTCAACGAGTTCGGCCTGGTGGCCATTACTCGCAAGCGTGTCAAGCAGTCGCTGGAACGCACATTGTGCCAGCCCTGTCCCTACTGCAGCGGGTCCGGCATGGTTAAGTCCGTAGCGACCACTTGCTACAGCATCTACCACGAGCTGGAAAAGATGAAAAACTACGTCGATGGAGAGATCATGATCCGCGTCCATCCGGATGTGGCGCGGGCGCTCCGGGAAACCGAATCCAACGTTATCGCCGAACTTCGCCACATGCTGAACCGGGAGGTGCTGATCAAGTCAGATCCCGGCCTGCACATCGAGCATTTCAATATCGTCACCTGAAGGGAGCGGAGGAGCAGGGGCGGAGGAGCAGAGGGGCAGGGGAGCTGAGGAGTCGAGGTTAAAGACAGGTTAAAGACCTACGTTCTACGGTTCGGCTTAAGCAGCCACGGTAACGGGTGCACTATCATTCTCACCAGCTTTCCTAGTATCCGATCATATACCTCATGGAGTTCCTTTGCCTGGCTGCCCTCGAGATACTTGCATCTGCTGGCGAATTCAAGCCACGTTTGAGTTTCTGCTGCTTCGGCCTCGGAGTCGTTCAGCTTGAAGGACGAAGGCTCCCTCGTACCTGCGCTTACGCCATGCCTCAGACAGGTTCGCACAAACTGCGCGCGATGATCGGCGAATCTGATCCGTCAGTGAGAAACGTTCCTCAATTGGGAAGCTCTTGGTGAGCTCGAATATCCGCATGGCTACATCGAATGCAAGCTTGTATACATCCAAATTCTCTATTGGCTTTTGAATCATGTTCTCCTCCGCTCCTCTGCCCCTCTGCCGCTTTCTAAGAGTCGAGGACGGAGCGAGTCTTTTCGACAAGAACCTCCGGGCTGAATGGTTTCTGCAGGAAGGCTAAGTTCAAATCAAAGGCGCCCTCGCGAAACACTACAGAGTCCGTGTAGCCTGACATGTAGAGCATCTTCGTGCCTGGGTGCAATTGCGCCAACTGTTCCGCAAGCTGCAGCCCACCCATGCGCGGCATCACCAGATCCGTGAGGACAAGATGAACGCGGTCGGGGTAATTTCCGATAACCTGGAGTGCCTCCACGCCGTGACGGGCTTCCAGCACATTATAGCCGTACGTGCGCAGCACACTTCGAACCAGATCCCTAACCGCATCCTCGTCCTCAACCACCAGCACCGTTTCGGAACCGCGCAATGATGCGGGTATGGCTGCCGGGGGTTGCGGGGATTTGATGACTCCATCCGCCCTGGGGAGATAGATGCTGAATCTGGCGCCTTTATCGGGTTCGCTTTCCACCGCGATCGATCCGCCGCTCTGTTTCACAGTCCCGTAGACCGTGGAAAGTCCGAGCCCTGTCCCCTTGCCCTGCTCCTTGGTCGTAAAGAAAGGCTCGAAGAGGTGATCTCGTGCCGCTTCATCGATGCCCGGCCCCGTGTCGGTTACCGACAGCACCACATACAGGCCCGCGTGTAGCAACCCAAGGCGGAGGGCCTCCGTCCGGTCGACCTCGGCGTTGGCAGTCTGGATGACAAGCTTTCCCCCTCGAGGCATGGCATCGCGGCTGTTGATCGCGAGGTTCAGAAGCACCTGCTCTATCTGTCCCGGGTCTGCCTTTACAATCCCCAGGCCTTCGCCCGGATGGAAGACCAGGTCAATGTCCTCGCCCAGCAAACGCCGCAAAATCTTGTCGAGATTTGACACCACCACGTTGAGGTCCAGCAACTGCGGTAAGAGGATCTGCCTCCGGCTGAATGCGAGGAGTTGCCTGGTCAGCATGGCCGCGCGTTGGCCGGCCTTCTTAATGGCTTCTACATCTTCGCGCATAGGGAGACCGGGTTCGATTTCGGTCAGGAGCAAATCCGAGTATCCCAATACGGCGGTAAGCAGGTTGTTGAAATCGTGCGCGACCCCTCCGGCGAGTCTGCCTACAGCTTCCATTTTCTGGGAGGCGCGCACTCGATCTTCCAATCTTCGCCGTTCGCTCACATCGCGCGCCACAAACTGGAAGCCCACAGGTTTCCCTTCCCGGTGAATCACCGAGGGGCTGATTTCCAGAGGTATCTGTTTCCCGTTTTTGGTGTTGATCTCCAGTTCGCAAATGGCTGCCGTGTCCTCGCCTCTCAAACTGCGCTCCTGCGCGCCGCGTGCAAGCTCCAGCTGCCCCGGCGGGAGAACGTTGGCAATGTTCATCCGCAAGGCCTCTTCCCGCGAATAGCCCAATACCCTCTCGCCGGCGTTGTTGACGGAGGTGAAGTTTCCCTGGAGATCGATGGTGAAGATGGTATCGTTGGCGTTTTCAAAAAGCTCGCGGTACCGCTCCTCGCTTTGAACGAGGGCCTCCTTCGCGCGCCGGTGGTCGGTTGCATCGAGTGCAACGGCGAGGACACAGATCTCGCCTTTGGCATTGCGCAGGGGAGTCGCATGCGATTCGAGCAAGCGCCGGGTTCCCTTGAGCCCGATGATTTCGTACTCCATCCCGACCTTTTCGCCGAGCAAGACCCGCTGGGAGCAGGACGTAAATGTATCCCGGTATTCAGGAACAATGAATTCGATTATCGGCCTCCCCAGGACCAGCTCGGGACGGTCCGCTTCCACCATGGCGAGGCCGGCCTGATTCATTTCAACGAGAATACCGTTCTGGGACAGCAGTTTGATGGAGATCGGTGCGGATTCAAAGATCGCACGGAGGCGATTCTCACTCTCCTTTAGCTCCTTTGCCGCCTTCTTCCGCGCGCTGATGTCGCGCGCGAAGGCGCAGGCGTATCCCTTTCCGTTGAATTCCAGATAACTGCTCGTGATCTCGACCGGTATCAGTTTCCCGTCTTTGGTGCGATGGCGGGACTCAAAGGTTTGCGTGCCGCCTTGCTGGGTAAGCTGCCATTTTTCGGGCCACGCTTCTGCCGAGAAATAAGGATCGATATCGCGCAGCGTCATCGACAGCAACTCCTCTCGCGAGTATCCCAGAGTCCGGCAGGCTGTATCGTTCACATACAGAAACCGGGCGTCGGGACCTACCCAGAAGGCGCCTTCCGGGGCGTGCTCAATGGAGAAATGCATGAAGCGAAGCTGTTCCTCCGTTTGTTCCAGCCTGGCCTGTGAAGCTTGCAGCTCTGCCAGCTGACGCCGCAGTTGGGCTATTTCATCGCCGAGCCGATTAGCTCGATCGCTCATTGCTTTTGGCCTCTTCCCACAGGGCATCCATCTCGGCAAGGGTGGCGTCTTTCAACTCCCGCCCCTGTTCTTTCACGCGAGTTTCCAGGTAGCGGAAGCGCCTGATGAATTTCTTGTTGCTGCGCCGGAGGGCGGTCTCCGGGTCGATTCCGAGAAACCGGGCTACATTCACCACAACAAACAGCAAGTCCCCCACTTCCTCCGCAACAGGCTCTGGTTCCGGGTTCCGGTAGGCCTGCAAAATTTCGTCGGACTCTTCCTTGAGCTTCAACAGAACGTCTTCCAGCCGAGTCCAGTCGAAGCCAACGCGAGAAGCCTTCGCCGTGATCTGGTAGGCCTCATACAGCGCCGGGAGGCGAGAGGGGATGCCGTCCAGCAGCGATTTCTCCGAGTCGGGCCGGGAAGCGGAGGCTCGCCCTTTTTCTGCGGCCTTGATGTCCTCCCAGTTCCGCAAAACATCTTCAGCGGTCTTCAAGAGAGCATCGCCGAAGACGTGCGGATGCCTGCGCACCATCTTTTCGTGGAGCCGATCGATGATATCGGCCAGGTGGAACTCCCCCCTTTCCTGCGCAATCTGCGCGTGAAAGACGACCTGAAAGAGCAGGTCTCCGAGCTCTTCCTTCAAATCGCGCGGATCGGGGCCGTCCAAGGCGTCGAGAACCTCGTATGCTTCCTCAATGAGCATGGGTTTGAGCGTCTCGCGTGTCTGCTCCTTATCCCACGGACAGCCCCCTTCGCCTCGAAGCTGCTCGACCAGTTCCACCAGTTTTTGAATGTCAGCTTTCTTGCCGGTCATTAGAGTCCCAAAGTCTAACACATCAGAGGTTCGGAGTTCAGGCTTTAGCCCGCCTGCGGGCGTAATTAGACGCGGGAGTCAATTTGACGCTGCGGGAACTCCTCAGAAGTGTGGAGAATGAATTCAATTCGTGTTAATTCGTGGAATTCGTGGCCACTAAAAGCCGCCACGAATTCCACGAATTTCACGAAAACAATCACTGCCATTTGGATGTCGTTGGTTCCAAATACAATTTTCCCACAGTCTCTCCGGCCGTGCTGCTTGACTCCAGTTTTAATTGCACCCCCTGCCTACAGGGTCCCGGCAAAATCAGCAATTTCTTGAAAGTGACAAATTACCAATGACAGATGACAAATCCCCGGTGGCAATCCGATCCGGTCTATTTTGTCATTTGTCATTTCGAGTCTCGGGCGGGCGACCACGAAGGTGGATTTTTTCACGACGGATTCGCGAATCCCGGGGGAATAGTGGTGAGGGGGGGTGAGGGGGAAATCGCTTGAGGAGCGCTGACGGGGATGGTAGGATTTTGTGCTTTATGTGTCTCCCATCCGAGCTTAGGGGAATGTCTATATGGACAAAGAACCAGAGGAACCCGCATTTCGTGTAACGGACAAGCGGATGTTTCGGGAGGACGGAGAACTGCGGGAGAAGGCTGTGGAGCGGGAGAAGAAACCCGATCCTTCTCCATCGGCCCGCGGCGCTCAACCTTCCGCGGAACCTCCTCCTGGTACGGCGCCGCAGATCGATTTTGCCTCCTATATCCTGTCGTACTACACGCAAGGGCTGGTCTTCCTCGGGGAAGCCCCCAATCCCTTCACCAATCAGAAGGAGCAGGACCTGGAAAGCGCGCGCCATATGGTGGACATACTCGGCATGCTCCAGGAAAAGACCAAGGGAAACCTCACCCGGGAAGAAGATCAGCTTCTGGAGAGCGCCCTCTACGAACTGCGCATGAAGTTCATGAGCAAAGCCAACCGGATCAAGCTGTAAAGCCTGGGCATGAAAGTAATCCACAGCCAGGATGAGCTTCCTCACGGCTACTCTAGACCTGTGGCTACGATAGGGAATTTTGACGGCCTGCATCTCGGCCACCGGCAGTTGCTGCTGGGCGTCGTCGAGAGGGCGGGAACGATACAAGGCACGGCGACTGCCGTGACCTTTCATCCTCACCCTCTGCACGTCCTTGCCCCGAATAATGCGCCCAGGCTCATCCAAACCCTGCGCCAGCGGCTGGCAACGATGGAATCGCTCGGGATCGAGCTGGCAATTGTGATTCCCTTTACCACCGAGTTTGCTCAGATCAGCGCGCGCGAATTTGCGACCCGGATACTTGCCGACCAGCTCAAGCTGAAGGAGATTTACGTCGGGCCGAACTTTGCCTTTGGCAACCGCAGGGAAGGGAGCTTTGATCTGCTGAAAGAGATCGGAGAGGAGAAAGGATTCCTGGTCGGAAAGTTTCCTCAAGTCCAGTTCCGGGGCAGCCGGGTTTCGAGCACTGCAGTGCGGCAATCCCTGCTCTCGGGGCAGGTAGCGCGCGCGCGCCGGCTTCTCGGGCGTCCTTTCGCACTTGAAGGGGAAATCGTTCACGGCACGGCAACGGGGGCAGGGATCGGGTTTCCCACAGCCAATCTGAAGACACCGAACGAGCTGATCCCGCGCAACGGCGT
>QHZE01000260.1 GCA_003225335.1 Acidobacteriota bacterium | reverse complement strand
GCGCTGACAGCGCATATTCCTCGAAACGGAACAGAGCCTCTGCGAGCATCTTCATTTGCGGCGAATCCCGCGGGGGGAAGTCCTCTCGGTCCGCCGTCTGGAATTGCCGCATGGCTTCTTCCTTTTGCCCGGTCGTGGCGGCGATAAGCCCCCTGAGAAAGAACACTTCACCCAGTTCGCGAGAGGGGACCGGGCCGGCCGCATTCTTGCCCGCGGCATCGGCTTTCGATTCGCGGGGCGCCTGGAGCACTGTGGAGCAACCGTCCAGGACGACGCGGGCCTGTTCAACTTGAGCGTAGCGCACCAGAGCGTAAACAATATTGAGCGCAAGCCGGTGGTTGGAGGCTCGCGCCGTTTTGGAACGCTCCAATAGCGAAGGGATTTTAGACTCCCGGTTGGTTGCCAGATAGGAGTCCGTCAGCCTCAGGACCAAGTCCGGATTTGTCGGAAATCGATCCAGAACTGATTCCATCATCTCCTGGGCCTCCAGGCTCTTCGCCGCCTTCTGATATAGCAGCAATCCCAGATAGAGACGCGCGTAGGGGTTGTCGGGCTGGGTCGTATGAGCCTGTCGCAGTTTGCCGATAGCGGCATCAATTCGGTCTGCCTGATAATCCGCAAGAGCCTCCCTTATGAGTCCGTCTTCCGTCCCGGGCGCCTTGGGTGAGCGTGTCTGGGCCGGCACGTCGAGCCTTTGGAGACAAAGCAAGGCGATCCACATCAGTCCTGACAATGGAAGACCGCAGCGAATGCAGCCGCTATTCCTCATCCGTGGTTGCCAACTTGAATTCACTGTTATTTTTCCGGCTCATCGATCTTGAGAATCTGGTCAGCCTTAATGCCGGTCAAGGTTTGCCTTATGCCGCTCGGCCATCGGATCTCTAGCGATTTGATCGAGGTCTCTTTGCCCAACCCGAAATGCACGCGCCTGTCGCCGGCCGAATAAATGCCGTTGGCCGTGCTCACGAGCTGGTACTGCTTCAATCCAAGTTTCGAGGTTAATTCAATTCGCGCGCCGATCCCGTCGCGGTTGCTCCTGGTCCCCCTGAGCTGCAGCAATAACCAGTGATTTTCAGTGCCCCCCTTCCTTTTGAATAGAAGCGCGGCGTCATTCAGGCGGCATACCGCGACTTCGAGCGACCCGTCGTTGTCGAAATCCGCCACGGCGATTCCGCGATTGGCCCCCGCGATCTGGAAATCCGGGCCGGCCCGCCGGCCGAGATCTTCGAATTTTCCGTTGCCTGTGTTCCGATAAAAGAAGCAAGGTTCCCGGTAGCGCTCCTCGGGCCTCACCAATTCGATATTGTCCATGACATGCGACCCTGCGACGAAAATATCCTTCCAGCCATCATTGTCCAGGTCGCAAAACTTCACGCTCCAGCCGCTGTGCTCTGCGGACAGCAATCCCATCCCGGACGGGAACGTATCATCGTTGAAGATCCCCTTGCCTAGATTGGTGAACAGGGTAAAGCCTTCGCCTACCAGGTCGGCATAGAATATATCGGGCAGCCCGTCGTTGTTAAAATCATTGAAGTCGCATCCCATGCCGGAAACCATGGTCGCGCTTTCGTTGGCACAGACTCCCGCGCGCAGCGCCACGTCCTTGAACACGCCGTGGCCTTCGTTGTGGTATAGGAAATTAGGCATCTTGTCGTTGGTCACGAAGATGTCCATCCACCCATCGTTGTCGTAATCGGAAATGGCAACACCCATTCCCTTTCCCAGATATTGATTCAGGCCGGCCGCTTCCGACACATCCTTGAATGTACCGTTCCCATTGTTATGGAAGAGCACATTGGGCAGCGGTTTGAACACATCCGGTGTGCAGTAGGCGCGGTATCCGGGCTTCTTCTGGCCGCAATAGTCGTCGGCGTTGTCCTTGAAGGTCCATTGGAAATAGTGCGTGACGAAGAGGTCCAGATAGCCGTCATTGTCGGCATCCACCCAGCAGGCGCTGGCTTTAAAGGGATGACGGCTCATGACGACGCCCGCCCTGGCCGCCACGTCGGTAAACGTCCCGTCGCCGTTGTTGTGATAGAGAACGTTGTCGCCGAAATTCGTGATGTAGAGGTCAGCGAATCCGTCGTTATCATAGTCGCCGGCGGCCACGCCCTGAGGATATCCTTTTATTCCGCGCCCGGTAAGGCCTGCAGCTTCGGTCACATCGGTGAATGTGCCGTTACCGTTATTCTTGTAGAAGCGATTGAATGAAGCCGGATCTTTCCTTATGTGTTCCGGGGAAGGGGCGCCATTCACGAAAAAGAGATCCACGAATCCGTCGTTGTTATAGTCCACAGCCGCGACAGCCCCTCCCAGTGTCTCGAAGGGGTATTTCATCTCCGTGGCATAGTTGATCTGTTTGAAGTTCACTCCCGCGGACGGGGCGACGTTTTCAAATACGATCGGCACGGAGGATTGCGCCGGGACGCCTCCGCTGGCGTGGGCGAGTGTGAACAGCGCAAAAATCGCAAATGTACGCACGATCCTTGTGTGCGAGGATTTCATGCCGGGCAATTGCTACCTCTCGAAAACTCATGATATGAGGCGTCAACCATCAAGTCAACGCGACGTCGCCCACGCCTCGTAGGATTTGGCACCTGCGAGCTTGCGGATTGTCCGCTTTCGTCTAAACTATACGCAGGATGCTTCTCAATCCGAAAAACCCAATTCGAAATTGGAAAATCGCTGCCTGGCTATATTTTCTATGCCTGCCGGCCGGCTTGTTGGCTCAAGGGCGTTTCACTCCATACACTATCTATGGTCGAGTGACCCTGCCCGACAGCGGCCCGGCAGCGCGTGCCGTTGTGAAGATCACCAATCGAATGGGTTTTGACCGTGAGGTAAGAGCTGATGAAGCGGGGCGGTATGAAATATCAGAACTGCCGCGTGGCCGGTATTATTTGACTGCTGTCAACCTCTCCGTTCCCGATCAGTTCTCGGACCCGGTGATGGTGGAACTCAGTCTTTCCACACCATACACTGTCTCCGCCCTTATCTATTTGCGGAACAAGGAGACCAAGCCAGCCTCAGAAGATAAGAAGCCGGCCGTAATCTCGGTTGCCGAAGAAAAGCAGGATGCGCCAAAGACGGCCAGGAAGGCCTTCGAACAGGCCATGAAGCTGCGCCGGGACAAGAAGTACGACGAATCGCTCAAGAAATTCAGCCGCTCAATCGAGCTTTTCCCCTCTTATTTCCAGGCACTGGCTGAACGGGGTCATCTGCTGATCGCCATGGGAAACACCGGGGAAGCGCTGATTGATTTCAACCGCGCGTTAGAGTTGAATGGCCGCTACGGACCGGCGCTGCGCGGCGCCGGCATGTGCAAATTTCAGGCGGGAAGGTATGCCGAAGCCATTCCGGATCTGGAACACGCAGCAAACGCCGAGCCTGACAACGCAGTAAACTACTATTTGATGGGCATCGCCGATGTCGCGCTGGATCGTCGTGAGCACGGTCGCGCCGCCCTGCAGAAGGCTCTCAGCCTCGATCCAGTCGCTTCCGTCCGGGCACACGTGCACCTGGCCACGCTGTTGATCAGGGAGAATCGGCCCAAAGAGGCGGCGCAGGAAATCGGGACCTACCTCGAGGCGGTTCCGGATCCCCCCGACAAACAAGGCCTCCTCGCCATTCTCACTCAACTCCGTACGGGCAAGAAGCCTGGGCCAAATTAGGAATAGATTGGCGTGAACGTGATCATCTAGGCGATGATGCACTGATGCCGTCGAGGCCGCTCGAAGTAGAATACCCGCTCCATCGGATCGCCTCCACAGGAAGCGGCGGTAACGCATCCGGAGGCGCGATCGTTAACTAGTTTCTGGCGCGAAACCAAGGACCCCGAAGGGGTCCAGTAGGACAGCCCAGGGCGCGAGCCCTGAGTTCAAGGTCCAGATTGTGGAAAGCCCTGAAAGGGCGGCGCAGGGAGTTCGGTATCAACTCCAAATAAATGCTCGTCATAAGGCACCTCTTTGGTACCGGGACCAACTGCATCGCCCCTTCGGGGCTTCCGTTGTTACTGTGCTTGTCCCCAGGGCTTGCGCCCTGGGCTTTCCTGAGTCGCCCCTGCGGGGCTAGTTTCGCGACAGCGGGGCCGTCACGTCATTGACAGCAATGGCCCTCTACCAGCGCATCGTCGGAGACTCATGGCGCGAGCTCGACGCACCCGTGCGGCTGCTCCATTCGACCGGTGCGCTGATGCGCGGCGCCGGTTCGTTCAACGTGCGGCGCGGGAACCGGCGCGCGGCGCGCCTGCTGGCGTCGCTGTTCCGCCTGCCCGAGACCGGTGAGAACGTGTCGACCCGAGTGGTCGTCACCCCTTGCCGTGATGGAGAGCGTTGGCACAGGACTTTCGCCGGCAAGCCTTTCGTCACCGAGCAGCGAGCGCACGCCGGACCGTTTCTGGCGGAACGCATCGGGATGATAGAGATTCTGTTTCGCCTGGAAGTCAAAAACGGCGCGCTCTTCTATCAACAGACTATGGCGGTGTTAAATCTCGGGCCGTGGCGCATGCCGCTGCCGGGGTGGCTCGCGCCGCGAGTCGTCGCCAGCGAGCAGGTTGCGGCGGGCGCGACCCGCGTGCAGGTTTCGGTGAGCGTGGACGCGCCCGTGGTCGGACTTTTGGTGGCTTACAGCGGCACCATCGAAAGGGAGGACGAAGGCGCGTGACCACCGTCCTGTTACTGCTCGCGGTACAGGGAGCGCTCGGCGCTTTCGACACGCTCTATTATCACGAGTGGCGCGCGCGGCTCCCCGCCCTGGGGCCTGCGGCGCGCGACGAGCTGCGTCTGCACGCGGCGCGCGACTTTAGTTACGCGATTCTTTTCGGCACGCTTCCCTCGGTCGCCTGGCAGGGTCTGTGGGCCGTCGTCCTGGCTGCGCTCCTGCTGGAGGAAATCGTCATCACGCTCGCAGACTTTGTCGTCGAGGATCGCGTCCGCAGGCCGCTGGGCGGCGTCTATCCCGGCGAGCGAGTGACGCACGCGGTGATGGGGCTGATCTACGGCGCGGCGCTCGCCAATCTCGTCCCCGTTCTGGCCGAGTGGTGGGCAGCGCCCACGGCGATCAGCGCGCGGCATGAGCCGGTGCCCGGTGTGTTGCGATGGTTGCTCGGGTTGATGGCCGTCGGCGTCGCGCTCTCCGGCGTGCGGGACCTCTGCGCCGCCGTGGGGCTGCCGCACAGCGGTTGGCCCTGGCGCGTCGCGGAAGAATAGAGGCGCTCCAGACGGCGCCATCATCAACGTGAAAATCGAACGACACCACGTTCCGTAGGGGCGGCCCTGCGTGGCCGCCCGCGCGAAAACGGCCGAACCGCGTAATGTCTCTCAGCTCTTCAGTGACGCTGATTAGATCTGAGCTTCGCGATGTTTGTCCGGCTGGCGAGACCGCCTCTCGGAATATCTGGAGACGCGGCGGCGCCCCGTCTTGTGTCCGCGTTTGGAGATGGCCAGGATGGCTCCTGGTTCCTTTCGATCCACGCCGCCGCTCGTCGCCGCGCATCCAGTATATCCAGAATCGTATACTGAAGTTGGGATGACCATAAGGAGGAGAGAGATCAAGATACGTCGTGCGCCAGGAATGAAAGAAGATTGGAAGCTTATCGCCACAATCGAGCCCGCCGATTATGCCGAGCGCTGGGTCTCCGGAAGACCGATCGAGCTCAACGCCGACATCGTTAAAGACCCAAAGAAACGCACGGATTTCAGGCTGGAAATCGACGAAGACGATGTTCTCGCCTTGTTCGATGCCATTGTCGAGCGATACCGAGAAATTCGGAAGTCGCAGGAAGAAGCAGAGGATCTGCAGGAGGCTCTGACTAAAATAGACAGCCTTATCTGTCATCATTCTGAGGAGGCTCCGTCAAAAGACGCCTTGATACAAGCCGTGCAGGTCATTGCCGGGCATTTCAGCCGGTCAGTTGTGATGCCCCGGGAAAAGCCGGAAGTCGGTTGGATCAAGTGGAACTCAATAATTTGAGCACCCTAACACAGGCAGGGTCTGTGTTTTCCCTCAGGGGCCCCTTCGGAGGTGGTTGCCGCTGATGGCGAGGGCCACTGAAGGTTCCCGGATCGCCCGCTGCGAGGTAGAATGCAACTTCGCAATGAGGGTTTGCACTGGGCGGCAATCGAGCCACGTCTACTTCGCCGCCGCGGCGGTGCGGCGTCGCGCACGGCCCGAGAGAATCAACGAGGCAGAACAATGAACGTGGACGAGATCGATTCGTGGGAAAAGAGCAACGACAGAAAGCAGGCGCGGAAGAGGGCATTGTCGTCTTCTGGATACTCAAGGAGTCCGTGTGCTCCGAGTGCGGCACGGAGCTCTGGAAAGGCAGCTTCCTGAAGATGGAAGGAGGGAAGCCGCTCTGTCTGCCGTGCGCCGACCTCGACCACCTCGTCTTCCTTCCGCGTGGGGACACGGCCCTGACGCGCCGGAGCCGGAAGTACTCGGGCCTGTCTGTCGTCGTGGTGCGGTTCAGCCGCTCTCGCGGAAGATACGAACGTCAGGGGTTGCTGGTAGAATCAGCGGCCCTCGAACGGGCGGAGAAGGAATGCCTCAGTGACGAGGAGCGGCGGCGGGTAGCTCGTGAGCGCGCCGCGGAGCTTCGTGAGCGCGCCGACGCGCAGTACGTGTCGCAATTTGCGGAGCGAATCCGATCAGCATATCCAGGCTGTCCTCCTGACGAGGCCGAAACGATCGCGCAGCATGCGTGCGAGAAATACAGCGGACGGGTCGGGCGTTCGGCCGACGCGAAGAAGTTCGACGCCGAAGCTCTCGACCTGGCGGTGAGGGCGCACGTGCGTCACGCGCACACGGAGTACGATCGACTTCTCGGACGAGGATGGGAGCGAGCCGAGGCGCGTGCCGCCGTCGCAGCAAAGGTGGCAGAAGTGATGGAGCGCTGGTCCAGAGGCCGGGGGAAGCCGCCTGAGTGCAATTAGAAGCGGGAGTCGCACGGCACCGAACAGAAGCGCCTTCCGACTGCGTTCAGTACCGCGACCGACCCGCGGCAGGTGTGTTCGGAGCCACCCGGCATTCGGCTAAACCCAGGCGATTGACACCTGGTAGGGGGTCAACTGGTCGTCGTGCGTGACCAGCGTCAGGCTCTCCACCTGGGCCTGCGCGACCAGCATCCGGTCAAAGGGATCCGCGTGATGGCGGGGAAGCGCGAGAAGTTGTCCGGCGTGACTGAACGTAATAGGCAACTCCTGGAATCCGCTCCCTTCCACCAACGACGCAAACGGGTCCTGAAGCCGTAATCTGCCGAGGGCGAGCTTGATAGCCGCCTCCCAGGCGGAGGCGGCACTGACGTACACGGCATCAGCCTCTGAGATGAGACGTCGAGAGCTCGATCCGAGACGGCGGCTGTTAGTGGACCACCAGAGGAAGACGTGCGTATCGAGGAGCAGCTTCACGGCTTCCGGCCGCCCCAAAACGCAGCCAGCACTTTGGGAGGGAGCGGCGAGTCGAAGTCTTCAGCAATCCAGATCCTCCCCCGGGCTCTGCCTGGCCGGCGTGTGGGCTTCTTCCGGCGCAGAGAGACGAGCCGCGCGCGCGGCACGCCGGCTTTGGCGATCACGATTTCCTCTCCGGCGGCTGCTTCCTCCACCAGTTGCGACAGTCGAGTCTTGGCTTCGTAGAGATTCAATGTCTTAGTCATGTGGTTGTCAATCATAGCTTGTCGGGCGACGATTGGTCAAGTTGGTCAAGCGGCCGGGGTGCTCAACCGTTTTTTGGGGGAATGGCTGAAGCGCGGGGTTAGGGCTGCAGCCAGCACTGTCGGCACCTTACGAGGATGTTGCTTTCTCTGGCATTTATTTCGCCTATCCGCGGTTAAACATCGATTTTGAGGCCCGAGTGGCCGCCTTTCAGACGGAAGCGGCCCCGACGGTGTCGCCGCGCTGCTGGGCGAAAAATCTACAACTCCGCAGCCTTGCTGCGCGGCATAAGCGCCTCCGTTTCCGCGGAAGGAGGTTCGAGCTTCGTGCCGGACGCCGGGATTCGTGTGACAATCGTGGCCAGCAATCCGGCGACAAGATAGACCGACGCCAGCACATAGAAGCCCATCGCCAGGCTAATGTGTTCGCATAGCCAGCCGACCGCCATCGTCAGCGCAAGTTGAAAAACAATGCTGCTGAAATTGATCACGTTCTGCGTCCGGCCCATCAGCTGCTTCGGTACCTCGTGCATCAACGAGCTGCTTACACTCACGCCGGCCATTCCGCGGCCTGCGCCCATCACGAAGTAGAGCGCCACGCCCACGGCGACGATTCCGAAGTGCGGCAGAACGCCACAGGCCGCCGCCGCCAGAATCAGCGACACCGCGAGAAAAGACAAGTGTCCAGAGCCCTGACGAAGCAGGGTGCCTGTGAGCGCGCTGGAAGTGATCGCTCCCAGGCTCCATCCGGCATTGCAAAAGCCGAAGCCCGCAGCGCCGGCATGAAGAATCTTTTTGCTGAACGGGGCAGTCACTACGTTCTGGCTCATCATGGCCGCGGTAAAGAGCGCGCTCACCGCGCCCAGAATCAACACGCGCATCTGCGACGCCACGTAGCGCAGCCCGGCAACAAAGTCGCGATTGAATTGGCCGATTGAAAGCGGCACGGATTCCGAGTGAACCAGACGCTTGCCCCTGCGCAAGCTCAGCATCAAAAAGACGGAAATCACGTACGTAGCCGCGTCCATGGCGAGTGTGCCGGCCAGACCGATCCGTTGGTAAAGGAATCCCACCACGGCTCCGGCGATCATCCAGCCACCCTGCGCCGTGCCCATCACCAGCGCGTTTAGTGGCACGACGTCCTCGGACTCCACTAACTCTTGTGTCAGCGCCGCCATGTTGGGCCAGAACATGAAGGCGCCCAGACCCAGCATAATCCCCATTGCATAGATGTGCCACACCTCGACCCGTTCCGCAAAAGCCAGCACCGCAACGACGGCCACACACAGTCCGCGAAGCGCGTCCAGCGCCATCGTGGTGTGCCTGCGGTCCAG
>QHZE01000021.1 GCA_003225335.1 Acidobacteriota bacterium | reverse complement strand
ACGAGGAACAGTCCAAAGAAAATGGCGCCGACCGGCATCGCCACTGTCCAACCGATTGGAATTTCGGAGCTGCCAAACGTCACCACGCTCGCGACAGCAAACGCGGCCAGAGAAACGGCCAATAACGCTTTCGGTATTCTGAGCGGCGGCGACGCCGTTCCCTTACCCGACCAGGTGCCGGGCGATCAAAATGCTACGCCGTGCCGTGCCCTTTCCGTCCCATTAGCTCTCGCGCCGCCTGACTCAGCCAGTGGCGGGCTTCGGTATTCTCCTTTCTCTTGGCTGGCGCCCGGAGGACTTGGCTGCTCTGCCGGAACACCCGCAAAAAGCGATTTAGCCCTTGCCATCGGCGCGTTCGCCGCGCAGAGCCAGATTGCCCATCCAATAGAGCCTGCCATTCTTGATCGAGCGGAACAGCGCCGACCCGTTGGCGCCGGACTCGATTGGCTAGCCCCCGTTGCGGGACATGGCACCGGCGCGGACCACGAAGTCAGGCGAAGCCAATTTGCGAAGCATCGCGGCCAGAGGAGTTGTCAAGCGACTGAAAGCCGAGGTCAGCGCGATCCTGCTCAGCCGCGAGGCGATCAGCAACTACACAATTTACCTGGGCAAATTGCCTGGCTTGGACAAGAAGGCTCGCGTCGCCTTCGACTGGACGCTGGACCTGCTTTTCCGCAAGGACGTTTGCGCGGTGCATAACCTCCCGCCCCGCGCCAATGTCCAGCCACTCTTTCCAACTGACCAAGGAACCGAAGTTATTCGTCCCGGTCGGATTGGTCTTTCCTGTGACTGGGAGTCAGGAAGTTATCGGTGACAAAATCAGCTACATCCCGGCCCAGCCGTTTTCCAGCCGTGAGGTCGAAGCGGAAATGTTGTCCAGCGAAGACACGGCTCAGGGTCGCTTCTTCGGCGGCGGCCGAAAGGCTCGTAAACGAGCGTTCGACTCCGGGGAGAACTTCAGAGGTTACCCTGAACTCGAAATGGTCGTGCTTGAAAAAGGAAATCAGCACCTCCGCCCCGGCAGCGCTTAGGACCGCATGAGCCCCGGGATAGGATGGGTCAGGGGCGTCTTGCCGACCTCCGGGAGCCAATTCGGATCCGCAATTGTGTCAGGGTTGTTGTCGCTATCGGCCGCCCGGATGGCGGTCACTGGCCGCCAGAAATTATAAGTGTATTTGGCGTCGTAGAAAGCGATCACCCCGTCTGCGAGCGCCAGATTTAGCAGTGCAAACAGCCGCGCGCTCTGTGCAATGGTCAGGTCACGGTCCAGGGCCGCCGTCTGGGTAATCTCATTCCAGTAGTTCTGGATCGCCCCATTCCAAAATCGGCCGGTCAATTCCTCGTCCGCCGTAGCGGTCGTGCTATCAGTGGTTCCCAGAGATTTGATTTCGTTGAGGGCCTCGCTGTATGTATCGCCGGTCAGCGCCGGGGGAGGACCAGGAAGAAACTGATTCGCGCGCTCCAGAGCGAAGGGCGTGACATGAGACCAATGTGTGAATTGCGGTTGTGAAGGAAAATTCGGAGGTGTGGACTGGTAATCGCCGGGCGCGCCTCCGAAGACATACGGAATCGGCTGAGCATTGGCTCCGTCATTGCTCCGCAGAGCCAGGATACAATCCGCTACTGTCTGCCCTATGAACATACCTTCGTCCTTGTCCTTCCCAGCCGGAATTTGTGTCAGGGATTGCTGAAGTTCGTCATCGAGTGAGGTATGGAATGCCGGATACAACGCAGCAAGCACTGCGTGCGCCGCTGCAGCGCTGGCCGCCTGCTTGGAAGCGTGTCGCGGCACGCCGGTAAGGCGAACCAGGTACGGCTCATGGGTCCTCGCGATGGCGTTAACCGCGTCGTAAATCGCGGCATGCATGAGCGCAAAGCTGCGCGTGGCGTGGTTGGTTCCTGGCTGCGCACCCGGCGTGCGAACAATCGCTAGAAGTATTCTGTTCCACTGCAGGACCGGGTTGAGGGACGGGACGGCGTGGCCCTCTGTAGAGTGATGTTCATCATCAGTCGGTGCACCGAATGACTTTGGGATCTGCGCTGAGAGACTCGCGCATAGCAGGGTGAGTGTAACCAGGACTCTTGTCATAGATATTCTCCGATCTCGTTGTTAATGCGAGAGGGGCAGAGCTGGTCGCGTGACAAACTCGTAACGGACATATGCCGTTGCCTGAATCCTCTCGCACATGTCCAGACCGGGGAATTGCAGAAAAAATTCCCGACAGGTGATTTTTGCCCCTACCCCCTTTCAAGTCTTTCCGCTACCAAGCAGGTGCGGCTCGGCGATGTTGTAGTGATCGACGTCAGACAAACCCAGAAGCCTGCCTTTTTCCGGGATCGCTCTGAGGTTAGTCTGGCTGCTGCTGCTCTGGAATCCGCAAGGCGGGCCAGAGCGGAAATTAGCCGTATCGCGGCCTGATGTTTACCGGCCGGGAATATTTGCTGAGCTAATCTGGTATACGCGGATGAGGGCTATTCAACCGAGAACGCAGATTACTCCAAGACTCCACTCGTAACGGGCGAGTCGCTCTCGATTGAACTCAAAGGAGGTCCGCATGGAGATTGACAGACGTGATTTTATGAAGCTGGCTGGTCTGGGTGGCATCGTGTTCGCTTCCGGGTTAGGAGGCAGAATTCTTGGAGCTACGCGGCCGAAACAGGAAGATTTCTATTTCGTGCAGTTATCGGATACTCACATTGGCTTCGAGGGCCCTAAGGTAAACCCGGACGCCAAAGGGACGCTCAAGAAAGCGGTGGCGGCAGTCAATAGCCTAGATCAGAAACCGGACTTCATCGTGTTCACCGGCGATCTGACACACACTACCGATGATGCCAATGAGCGCCGCAGCAGAATGACGCAATTCCAGGACATTGCCGGTCAGCTCAACGTAAAGACGGTGCACTACATGGCCGGCGAGCACGATGCCGCGCTGGATCGCGGCGACGCTTACCAGGAATTCTTCGGAAAACTGAATTATACTTTCGATCACAAAGGAGTCCATTTCATAGTACTCGACAATGTCTCGGATCCCGGAGCGATTGTCGGCGAAACGCAGTTAAAATTATATCCTCAGTGGGATTGGGCGACGGTAGACGCCAAAGGTGTGATCGATTCACTTATGCCCTACAAGAGTGTGACGGTTTTTTACGGGCATATTCACCAGGAGCATCATTACATGACGGGCCACATCGCTCACCACGCGGCCAAATCCTTGATGTTTCCTTTGCCGGCGCCCGGCTCGGCGCCCAAAAGGGCACCAATTCCGTGGGACGCCGCCGCACCGTATAAGGGCCTCGGCTACCGGGAAATAGAAGCCGATGTCAAAACCGCCCGCTACGAGATCAGCGAGCTCGCAATACCAGGCGACTGAAAACGGTTGCCGAGGAGAATGATGTTATGAAGAGGATAATGATACTTGTGCTAGCTATAACCACCGGCCTCGGTGTCCTGGCATATACGACACACTCTGCGCCACAGGCCGACGACGTGAAGGTCATCAGCATCACCGCGAAGAAATTCGATTTCACACCGGGCGAGATAACCGTGAAGAAGGGCGTGCCGGTGGCATTGGAACTGACTTCGTCAGACCGGGTCCATGGATTCAGCTTCCCGGATTTCAAGCTCACCGCCAAGATCGAGCCTGGCAAAGTCACTCGCGTGGTGTTCACGCCAGACAAGACGGGAGAATTCACCTTCTCTTGTAACATCTTCTGCGGGAGCGGTCACGAGGAGATGGCTGGAAGACTGATCGTCACGGATTAGCCGGAACCAGATTCCAAACGCCCGCGGGAGTCCCGCCCCAATAACGATTTAGACGGTTGAACCTCTTCGGCGCACTCGTAAGCGTTCCGCTTGCCCTCCTCCGAAGCGGACCTGGTGCGCCAAGTTGCAGGCATCCGGTCCGCACCGGCTGCCTGGCGAACCCGACTCCGAATCAAGGAAAGTTTGAGATGAAAAAATTAGTATTGGCAATTACTGTGTTGCTAGTGATCGCGCTCATGATCGGAGTCGGCGTGTTCAAACTCGGTCTGGTGCCCGTGAACGCCGATGTTCCGCCTTCCGGTTTGGAGACGCGATTCATCCCTATAGCAGTTCATGCCTCCGTGGCCAACCACGCCGAGGAGCAGCCCAACCCAATGGTCCCGACTGACGAGAATCTGATTGCGGGAGGCGAAGTCTACACCGTAATGTGCGCCAGATGCCACGGAGTACCGGGCAGAGGCCCGAGCGTCCTGGGGGCTTCCTTCTATCCACCCGCCCCGCAATTTACCGTACAACCGTCGGGGTACAGCGAGGGAGAGCTCTTCTGGATCGTCAAACATGGGATCCGTAACACAGGGATGCCTGCCTGGGGTAGATTGCTCTCGGACCAGGATATCTGGCACGTGGTGGCTGTGCTACGCAGACTCAATTCGCTTCCGTCGGCGGTCGAAAATTCGCGGTCGAAACTTCATTGAAAGAAGGCCACCTAGTTGAATACGACGGGCACGTTCGCTTATTACTGCGAATTCCACAGGGGAAAGGGAAGCAAGGATATGGCAGGCATGATCATCGTGCGTGGTCTGCCGAAGAAGTAGGTCCGAAGTTCGCGGCCTTCATCTGCCTCGCTCGATTGATCGTCGATCGTAACGACATTCCGCGGAAGGGCCTCCCGCTGACTATGGCTCACGGCTAAGCCCAATGCGATGCATAAGATCATGAAACCGCTTGTCGGATCGCAAAGGGTCGAAGGACGGGCGCGCAAGGACTGACGGGTTGAAGCGCTCCTCATAAGCTCGTTCCAGCCAGGTCATTGCCTCATCGTTTTTGCCCAGGCCGACATAGATCAAGGCAATCTCAGCGGGATTTGAATAGCCGTTATCTCGATTCTTCTGCTCATTAAGTATCTTCACCGCTTCGCCTCTCCTGCCTGCCAAGGCGTAGACATAAGCAAGATTGGCAGTGAAGGTGGTGTTGGCTCCAGACAGCTCGATTGCCTTTTGAAATTCTACCATTGCATCGCTGTACATCCGGTTTTGCACGTACGCTTGGCCCAATTGATAGTGGGCAACCGCAAAGGTGGGGTCCATTGCGAGCGTGCTCAGGCTTTGTTGCATGGACTGCTCATATAGCCGGGCAACGAGAAGGACCTCTGCTAAATCGGCGCTGATGATCAGTGATAGCGGATCCAGGTTTGCCGCTTCTCGCATCTCCGCGATGGCCTCATCCTTTCGCCCCAGTTCGGCCAAATGCCAGCCGTACCAATGGTGGGCAGTTGCGTAACCGGGATTGAGATCAATCGCTCGCTTGAATTCCCTCTCAGCGGAATCCCAATTCCAGTCGTAGAGATCGAGGCAAAATGCCAGCGATGTGTGGGCTTCGCTGAGCGTGTCGTCGAGTTCGAGTGCTTTCGTCGCCGCCGCCTTGGCTTTTGGGAACGCCTCTTTAGGAGCCATGCCGCCGTACTCCCAGTCCCCCAGCAAGGCATAGGAATCCGCCAACCCCGTGTAAGCCTGGGCGTAGGTTGGATCCTTTTCGATGGCCTGGTTGAAGTAAGCAATGGCCTTTCTCAAGCCATCGTCAGTCCGCTTATTCCAGAAGTATCGTCCCTTGAGATAGGCCTCATGGGCTTCCGGGTTCACAGCCTTCTCTTTTTTCAGCGCAAGCTGTTCCTTCGGTTTCAAGTTGATCTGGATCTGCTCGGCGATGGCGCTAGCCACTTTGTTCTGGAGCGCCAGCGCATCGCGCAATTCGCCCTCATAGCTGTGGCTCCACAAATGCCTGTCGTCGCGGGCCTGGATCAACTGCGCCGTGATTCGAACCTGGCCCCCTGAGCGCAATACTGTGCCTTCCACTACAGCATCGACGTTCAATTCGCGCGCAATCTGTGGCAGCGGTTTCCGCACGCCTTTGTACTGCATTACCGAGGTGCGTGAGATCACTCGTAATGCACTGATCTGTCCCAGATCACTGATCAACTCGTCGGTCATGCCGTCGGCGAAGTACTCCTGAGACCGATCACTGGAGAGGCTTTCCAGCGGAAGCACTGCCAAGGATCGAATGGTAGGTGACGGGACGCTCCGGGAGCGGAGTATCCAGACTACGACAATCGTCGATATCACAAGCAGCGCCAGGCCCGATATCTTCCAAGCAAGAGGCCAGGGCAGATGATTGACTACGGCGGTCTCCTCAGCAACCTCAGGCTGCTCGCGATCCTCTGCCGTCAGAACATTGTCGGTCGCGGGCTCTCGGATGTTAAGACG
This sequence comes from Acidobacteriota bacterium, assembly GCA_003225335.1. GTDB lineage: Bacteria > Acidobacteriota > UBA6911 > UBA6911 > UBA6911 > Gp18-AA60. The sequence continues at coordinate 1,254 of QHZE01000021.1, read as the reverse complement.
AGCGCCTTCGACGTCGCCCACCTCCGCGATGAAGCGATAACCTCGTCGCGCGAGCGTCTCGACACATCGCGGGTTTTCAGCGGAATCATGTAACGCCTGCCGAAGTCTTTTGACGGCGGCGTTCAGACTGTGCTCGAAGTCCACGAAGGTATCGCCTGGCCAGAGCTTGTTCTTGATCTCGTCTCGAGTGACCAATTCCCCAGGTTGCTCCAGCAGCATGGCAAGGATTTGAACCGGCTGCCCTTGCACCTTAACCTTGCGTCCCTGCTCGCGCAGTTCACTCGACCGGAATTCGAATTCGAAATTCTCGAAACGGATGGTACGAGAGGTGGGTACTGGCTTGCTCATTCTCAAAGCCCTCTACTCGCGAGAAGTCATCGCCGTGCAGGGACAGCATTACGAGTACAGTCCCCGTCCGACCGCTCGGTGAGCATCGCGATTCTATCACCCCGATAGCCACGCATCAATTACGAGCGATCTCACTCCACGCGTTTTCACTATTCTCAACGGGGCGGGCCAATGTCACCCGAATGTCACTCACATATCACCCTTCCTGCATTGAGGTACCTAGCCACTTGAGTGAAATTGCTGGCTTCGGGACCACCCGCTCAGGGCGGCAAGAGCAGAGGCACTTATCCGACTCTGACCTAGCACTGAGGGGACGGGTCGCGCGATTGCCAAATAGGGGGAATATGGAGCAACTCTTATCGCATCTTAATGCGGCATACAATCTGGCCCGCTGGCTCACTCGCAATGACACAGATGCTGAAGACGTGGTACAGGAGGCTTACCTGCGCGCGCTCAAGCACTTCCGAAGTTTTCACGGTAGCGACAGCCGGCCTTGGTTGCTCGCGATCGTGCGCAATACCTTCTACACGTGGTTACCGCAGAATCGAGCGCCTCAACGACAGGTCCCTTTCGATGAAGAGATACATATCGCGGAGGAGGATCACCCGAACCCGGAGGCCCTATTGCTGCAAAAGGCAAACAATCAAGTGGTCAGACAAGCCATTGAGGAGTTGCCTGCCGAGTTTCGAGAGGTGATAGTGCTGCGAGAGTTGGAGGGGTTATCCTACAAACAAATTGCGGACGTGACGGAGATTCCTGTGGGGACTGTGATGTCACGCCTCGCGCGCGCCCGCAAACGTCTCGAGCAGAGCCTGAGCCAGTCGCGGGAACAAAGAGAAAAACCGCCTTCTCACACGTCAGTCGTCGAAGAGCCGTTTGAAGTTGTGAGGGCACGATAAATCAGAG
>QHZE01000794.1 GCA_003225335.1 Acidobacteriota bacterium | reverse complement strand
AACACCGGGGTTGGCAGAGGCGGTAGAAATACTGGTGTCGGGCGTCCCGGATTGATGGAGATCATCGCTTCACCGCCCCGTATCTCCGCGTTCCCAACATGACCCTCGAACCGATAGCGCAACACGCCCCCTGAGACATCTAGGATCGTCACAGTCAGATCGATCGGATTACCGGGCGAAGCTCGTTGAACGCGGTATGTCGCTCCCGAAGTCAGCTTGACCTGCTCAATTATCGGATTGCGGAGGCCGTAGAGTTCTGCGCGTCTCCGAGGGGTCAGAAGCTGCTGCGCCATGCCGTGCACCAATCCGTTTAGCTCGGCGATCGCCTTACCCATCTCGTCAACGGACCGCCTCATCTCTACGAGAGACCGAGTGCTGGTCTTTAGATCTTGGACGTCAACCTCGATCCTCCCGGTTCTCCCGTCGAGCTTCTCGACGCGCTGATCCATGCCTCTCCAGGTATAGACGACCACACCGATCAACAGGCCGACGACGCCGACAAGAAGACGTCCCCTCCAATCGCTGAACAGATCGTTCCGCGTTCGGACTTGCTGCACACGCTTCAAGAGCACGGACGGGGGCTAAGCTGGGTCGAGCGCGTGCACGTATGAGGCAAACAGCCACGAAACGCTTCCCGCGAGTGCGAGAAACTCGGCAGCAACTTCCTGTAGGAGCTTGGCGCCGCGTCCGGTGACAACCGACGACGGATGTCTAGTTGAAGTGTCATCGGCCCGCGGTTACGATCCTCGCGTTCTCTCTCAAACCACCCAACGCTGCTCTATCTTTCTGGAATTGAGGGCGAAATACTAGGCGTCACAGGGAGAGAAAGAGCCTTCTCTGGAAAGCGTGAGCTACGGGTCAGGCATGCCGGCAATCTTTCCGCGATGCTTCGTTCATTGCTCAAGGCAAAACAGACGGCGTCACTCATCGAGCTTCGCTTCCTAGAACAGGCCGTCCGAACCCTGCCGACTGGGAGCCCGAACGGACGGAGATCATCAACAGACGCTGCGCAAGCGAAAGCCCCGCGACGCACGCTCAAATGCCCACGTTGCGATCGTAGCTTTGCGCGGCCGGTTCATCTCGGTCGGCATCTGTCGGCAACGCACGGACGGAAGAAGAAGACCACGTGAATTGTTAGCGGTCATTCGAACACTGTGACTCGGTCTGGGCCGGCCGATCGGACCCTCTAATTTCAGATCAGAGGCGTTACCAAAAGCCCCTTCAGACCCTTGCAGACGGCTGCTACCAGGCCCACCCCACTCCTCCGGCTCATCGGCGAAATCGAGGGTCAGGTGCTCGTTGACCTGCACTTGGGCGAAATGCCCCGGCGTCACCGCGGCTCTGGCGTGATGCCGAGGTCGGTGCCGAGGAAAGTGGCGACCAGCTCGGCGACGAACTTCTTCGCCGGTGTAGCTTCTGTTTCTCCGCGGCCTGCATTACGAAGAAGCGAAATATCAGCGATGGGGTCGCGTCATCGTGACGCGCGCTGACCTGATCGATGAACTGTCTAAGGCGTTCAGCTTCACGGAGCGTGAGAGCGAGTACATTATCACCACGATCTTCGAGACGATGACCGAGGCGCTCGTGCGCGGCGAGAAAGTTGAGCTCGGCGGCTTCGGGAGCCTTCGCATCCGCCATCGTAAGCCGCGCGCGGCCCGCAATCCCAAGACCGGCGCGGCGGTGGATGTCCCACCAAAGCGGGTGCTGAAATTCAAGGTCGGGCGGGAGCTTCGGCGAAGCGTTAACACCTGACTGTTTGATTGTCGCGGCCATATAGGTCACCAGTCCCGGCGGCACGCGAAATGCGTTAGCAGGAGGGAAACAGGTCTTCGCCCTCGAAAGAGGAAAAGGAAGACCTACGCCGCCGCTACGAGTTCGTCTGCCAGGAACTGGAGCGCACTCGAGCGAAGATCCCGCCGTCGAAGCTCCGCACGTCCTGACCGCAAGGAGGCTGCCATGCTGCACGCCCTTCGTCGTGCTCTTCTCCTAACATTGGCGATCCTGCTCCTCTTCGCCAGTTCAGCCGCCGCCGCGTGCGCGTGGGTGTTATGGGCAAAGATGACTCCCCAAGATTGGGAGGTTAGTAACACCTATCCGACCGAGGCAGCTTGTAAAGATACGATCCTGGTGTGGAAGGCCCAGGTTGATCCTAATGACCGCCTTGGACCTGCTACCCTTGCCCTAACGATTGATGGGAAACGCCACCTTGCTATGTACCTCTGTACCCCCGACACCATCGACCCGCGTGCGCCGAAGGGAGGCGGGCGGTGAGTGGCGAAGATGCCGGCAAGCGCGAAGCGATCGATGCCGCATTTCGCAAGGCGCAGAACGACGGCATGATGTGGACGGCTCCGAGTTTCGAGGCCCTGCTAACGCTGATGCAAAAGGTTGGAATTGAGCCGTCGAATGTTACTCGTGCTCGGCTGACCGAAATCTGGGTTGAGGGCGAATCGGTCCTTGCCGTGGCTGGGCCGGATCACCACCTTTCGCGTCGGCACATGGCACGCAGAAATCGGCCTGAGTGGAGAACAAGCCGCCGTCTTCGTGCTGCTCATAGTCGATGAGGCGACGCGCTCACGTCTTCGCGGGCGCTCACCCGATCAATGGGGGATTTGAAATGATCGCCGCCGTCTACGCCCGCAAGCCATCGCCCAGCCCGCACGCGCTTGACGCCCCTCGCCTCACGACGCGTCGTGCGCGTGATTTCGCCACCGTGACGGCCCCGGCCCGGCGGCGGAATGACCGACGGAGAACGTGCGGGCGGATTTTGCTTCCTTCTCGTCGAGGCCTCTAGACAATATGGAAGGACCGGCCTGACCTATTGCACAGTCGTGGGTTGTTCCGGGCAGGAACAGAGCCACATGCAAAAGGAGGCCGGTCGTGGACAAGGATACTACCTACGTGGCGCTCGATGACAGCAAGCGGAAGATCGTCGCAGGGATCTTGCGTCCCAGCGACACGCAACCCGAGCTTCGCGAGATC
>QHZE01000020.1 GCA_003225335.1 Acidobacteriota bacterium | reverse complement strand
GGCGTCTTGGCCTTGAGGCGCGGCCTGCATTTGCAGGATCGTTGATCTATCAATTCTCAGGACCGGTCCTTTCATTTCTGAATCTTTATACTATTGCGCCGGCGGTCGCGTTGTTGCCCTGGGCGGGGTGGTCGTTCCTTCGTGCGCTGCAGGCAAACGGCTGGACGGATAAGCTTCTTTTCGGGGCAATCCTCGGGTTACAGATTGTTTCATTCGAACCCTTGATGTTTCAATGTATCGCTCTGCTGTTAGCAGGGCTCGGGGTGTTGCACATACTTGAGTCCGTGGATCGAAGGAAGGCGGCCGGCAGGATCCTGTGGACGGGCCTCACCGGCGCCGCTTTTGGTCTGGCTCTCGGTGCCCTGCAAGTCATCCCGACACTCGAATTGCTCCCTCTGTCTGCGCGCATTTCCGGCTACGATTACAGCATCCAGTCTCGCTGGTCCATGCACGCGGCAGACTTCCTCAACCTTATCGTTCCCAATCTGTTCGGGAATCCCTATACCGTCTATCGCGTCACTTATTGGGGCGAACGGTATCACGACATGCGCGAGCCGTATCTGGTTTCCTTTTTTGTCGGAACCGTCACGGTGCTTTTCGCCTGCCTTTCGGCTCTTTCTGCTAGGAGGAAGCTAAAGCTCACGACATTCGGAATCGTCCTGTTGAGCAGTCTTCTCGCCGTGGGAAAATTCAATCCCATGTACCATTGGTTCTATCAGCATGTCCCTGTTTTCAGGCTCGGCCGCTATCCGTCCAAGTATTTTCTGATTGCGACCCTGGCTCTGGCGATTCTGGCGGCTCTGGGACTCGAGGTACTTCTTTCGGCGCGCGAGGCGTCATCCTCCAGGAAAAGGCGGATCCGCGCCTTTGGCCTGGGAGGCCTGGTTGTCGCAGCGATATTTATCGGCTTCTGGCTCTGCATGGAGCAGAGTCCGGAATTTCTCGGAGGGCTGATCCGCGCCAATTTGCCCCCTGGACTGGCAACGGGTAAGGATTTTCCGTGGATTGCTTCGCAGCTAATGAGCTCCACACGGTCGGCTGGAGTCTTTCTGCTCCTTTCGAGCGGTTTCATCCTCGCTTCGCCCCTCTTCACACGCCAGGTTCTGCTTCCCGTGCTGGCCGTCTCGATCGCCGGGGCCGAGCTCATGTCTTCGAATATGAGCCTGACACCCTTGATTTCGGCTGCGGACGTGGGTTTCGTATCCGAGGTAAACCTTTATCTTCAGAAGAGCGGGCTGGCGCGGCCTTATAGAGTGGTCTCCCTGGATTCCCTTCGTTCCGTCAGCCCCCCGCTGCAGCTCCCTTCTTCGAATCGTTCCTGGGCCTGGTTCACCTATTTCTTCCGCATGACCGGCCAGCCTATGTACGGAATCATGAACGGAATCCAGTACTCGTTCGACCAGTCGGTGGATTACCTCAATACCGTCGAATCGGACATCCTGTCGAAGGCGTGCTCGCAACTTCCCGAGGCTGCAGGTCTGACGTTACTGGAGAAAGTGAACTCACCCCTCGTTCTTACCCTGAATGAGATTCAGGATGCTCGCGCCCATCGGCTCGACTCATTCGAGGCTTTGACGACCGGCAAACTCAAGGTATACGAGTTAGACGGCCCCTTGCCGCGAGCTTACTTTGTGGCTGGTTCCATTCGCGCGCCATCGCACATGGATGCTATGAGGGTATTTCTCCATCCGAATTTTCACGCTCGAGAGGAGGTGATCCTCGAAGGCCCGCAGGTGGTGGAACGAGCGGGAGTGCCTGAATCTGGAACAGCCGGGGTCGTCGACTATCGATCCAATCGGGTTGTGTGCGAGGTGGATGCGAAAACGTCCGGCTTTCTTGTGCTCCTGGACACCTATTATCCTGGATGGCGCGCGTACGTGGACGGGAGGGATGCGGAGATTCTGCGGGCCAATTTCGCGTTCCGGGCGGTGGCAGTTACGGCAGGGAAACATCGGGTCGAATTTGTTTACCGGCCGCAATCCTTTTATGCCGGTGCAGAGCGACACGGCGAGGCGCGCAGGCGCCGGAAATTGGGATTTCCTGGCGTCCTGGCGACGGCGCGAGCAAAGGCGGGCTCCGGGAGACGCACCTGAATCCGCCGGGACTGGACGCTGGCGGACGAATCCGGATCTGTGGTATCCGGTGCTGCTCGTGGTCGCTGGAATCTCGTTCTTTTGGGATCCCCTGTTTTCTTCCAAAAACTTCTACTTTCGGGACATTCTGAATTTTCATTATCCGCTCCATAAGGTGATGATCGACTCGTACGCACGGGGCGAGTTCCCGCTCTGGAATCCGTACGTCTTTCTGGGGCAGCCGATGCTGGCCAACCCGAACTACATGGCCTTTTACCCTACGAACCTGTTTCATCTTTTTCTGCCGTTTAACTACGCCTTCAAGCTTCACTTTATCGTGCACCCGATTCTGGGCGGGCTGGGGCTTTATTTTCTTCAAAGGCGCCTGGGAATCACAGCCCTGGCGGCTTTCGGCGGATCACTCGTGTATCAGTTCTCCGGCCCGGGGCTTTCATTTTTGAATCTTTACAACATCGTGCCCGCAGTGGGACTGATTCCGTGGCTTGGATGGGCCTTCGTGGGGGCCCTGGACTGGATCTCGTGGCAGCGTAGCCTGGGCTTTGGCGCGATTCTGGGCCTCCAGGCTACGGCGTTCGAGCCGCTGACATTTCAGTGCGGCGTGTGGTTGGTCGGAGGTTTGGGGCTTTGGCGTGTGATAGAGTCCAAGGTGCGGTGGAAAACGGTATCCGAGATAGTGCGGGTAGGGATAGTGGGGGCGATGTTCGGTTTTTCCCTGGCGGCGGTGCAGATCCTGCCGGCGCTGGAGCTGATCCCCCGTGCCGCTCGCGGGGCCGGCTACGATTTCGGCTCTGCGAGTGTCTGGTCGATGCACCCGTTGGACCTGGCCAATCTCGTCGTGCCCCACTTTTTCGGGGATGTCTTCACCATGGACTGGGCCACTTACTGGGGAGAACGATTCCACAGTTCGAGAGATATGTATCTGGTTTCCAGCTTCGTGGGGAGCGGGACCACCCTGCTCGCAGCCGTGGCCTTCCTTTCCCAACGTAAGAAGCTGAAGGCAATTCTTTTTGTGCTGATTCTGACAAGCATCCTTCTGGCCTTTGGTGAGTTCAACCCCCTCTATCGGTGGCTCTACGATCACGTTCCCGGATTGGATCTTGGGCGTTACCCTTCCAAATACTTCTTGCTTGGCACCCTCGCGCTGGCGATCTTCGCTTCTCTGGGCCTTGAAGTGATCATGGGATCCACGGAGGAAAATGCCCGCAATCGGGGTCATGTGATGGCGCTTGGCATTTTGGGGATGATGATTGCAATCGTGATTCTCGGAACTTGCTTTTACTTTGCGTTGCACCCGAACCAATTGCAACCCTGGATCCGGGCAAAGGTAGAACCCGCGCGTGCCGCCGCGAAGGATTTCGCCACCCTCGGAATTATGCTCAGGGAATCTCTTCGGTCCACTGGAATCTTCCTGCTCCTTTCGAGCGCCTTGATTTTCCTTTCATGCTTTTGGAAACGACCGGCTTGGCTATCAGCGCTGTTCGTTTTGACGCTTGGAGCAGAGCTCATTCCTGCTAACTTGCAGCTCGCTCCTCTCATCTCCGGCGCCGATGTGGACTTTGTTCCGGAGGTCAACCATTTCCTTCAGCAGGTCAATTCTGAGGCTCCCCGGCGCATTTTCTCGCGGACCTGGATGGATCCGGTTCCAGGGATTCAGCTGTCGGCGCCCAACCGGTCTTACGCCTGGCTCACGCTCTTTTACCGTAGGAGCGGGCAGCCCAAGTACGGCATTATGAATGGAATTCAGTATTCCGTAGACTTTTCCACGGACGGCCTCAACACGCGCGAGTCCGATGAGTTGTGGCAGGCCCTGACAGTGCTTTCGCCGGCGGCGGGTCTGACCTTGATGCAGAAGCTGAACACGCCCCTGCTTCTTTCACCCGGTCAAATCCTGGATCCCCGCGTGCGCCTGACGAGGCACTTCGAGACGGGAAGCAACCTCGGGCTCCATTTGTTCCGGCTGGAAGGCAGCCTTCCAAGAGCGTACTTCGCTTCACGCGTGTGCCGCGCGGATTCGCACGCGCGGGCGCTACAGCGATTTCTGAGCCTCGATCGTGCTGACGGGAACACGGTTATCCTGGAGGGTCCTGAAATTGAGGAGGGAGTGGGGCAGCCGGATCCCGGAGCAGCCAGGATCGTCGAGTACGAATCCGCGCGCGTGGTGTGCGAGGTGGATGCAAGGACATCGGGTTATCTGGTCCTGCTCGACAGTTACTATCCCGGATGGAGGGCATATCTGGAAGGAAAAGAAGCGGAGATACTCCGGGCCAATTACGCCTTCCGCGCGGTGAGAGTTCCGGAAGGGAAACGTCGCGTGGAGTTTGTTTACCGGCCGCGATCCTTTCATGCCGGTCTTTCGCTCACGGGCTTGGCGCTATTGATCGGAGTCGTCGCGTTATTCTGGCGCCCACAGCGGCGAAGCTTTCGCGAGGGAGAGACTGGATAATGGAGAGCGGTGACACTGGGCGCGGAGGCGCTACCCGGTATTTCAGTTTTCTTGCGTCCCGGCGGCCGGGGCTGGGAAGGCAGAATTCCGGGGAGATGACGGAGGCTGGCGGCACACTGGGCTGGCGGACGAATCCGGATCTCTGGTATCCGATGCTGCTGGTGGTCGGGGGAATCTTGTTCTTTTCGGATCCGCTGTTTTTCTCGAAGAGTTTCTATTTCCGCGACATCCTGAATTTCCATTATCCACTTGTTAAGGTGATGATCGAATCGTACGCGCGGGGCGAGTTCCCGCTCTGGAACCCGTACGTTTACCTGGGGCAGCCGATGCTGGCCAACCCGAACCACATGGCCTTTTACCCTTCAAACCTCTTCCATCTTTTTCTGCCCTTTAACTACGCCTTCAAGCTTCACTTTATCGTGCACCCCATTCTGGGAGGGCTGGGGCTTTATTTTCTGCAGAGGCGCCTGGGAATAAATGGTCTGGCGGCGTTCGGCGGGTCGCTGGTGTACCAGTTTTCCGGCCCGGTGCTGTCGTTTCTGAATCTCTACAGCATCGTTCAAGCGGTCGCGTTAATGCCTTGGACAGGGTGGGCCTTTTTCGGAGCCCTGTACGATAGTCGCTGGAGGCGGATTTTTGTTTTTGGGGCTATTCTGGCGCTGCAGATCATAACCTTCGAGCCCTTGCTGCTCCAGTGCAGCCTCTGGTTATTAGCAGGCATAGCGCTCCTATATCTGCTTGAGTCCGGGGAGCGGACGAACGCATTGCGTCGAATTTTGCGTGTTGGAGCTGTTGGAGGAATGTTCGGTCTTGCCCTGGCGGCCGTACAGATCCTTCCGACCCTCGAGTTGCTTCCGCGCTCCATCCGCGCGGGCGGATACGACTTCAAGACCGTATCGGACTGGTCCATGCGTCCGTTGGAGTTGCTCAATATTGTGGTCCCCCACCTTTTCGGCAATCCCTATACCTTAAATGGTTCGGCATACTGGGGGGAGATGTTCCACCGGGGACGCGAGGGATATCTGGTTTCCTTTTTTTTCGGCGCCGGCTCGGCGTTGTTGTCGATTCTCTCTATCTTCTCCCCTCGAAAAAGACTGAAGTTGATTTTTGCGGCTCTCGCCCTGATCGGTGTTGCGCTCGCTCTGGGAGAATTCAGTCCTCTTTACCGCGTGCTGTATGAATGGGTCCCTGTTTTTCGCATGGGGCGGTACCCGTCCAAATATTTCCTGCTTGCCACGCTTGCGCTCGCGGTGCTCGTGTCGTTGGGGATTGAAGTTGCTCAGAAAACTGAAGAGAGAAGCGATCGTACAAGACGCTCTATTATGATCCTCGCGGCCGCCGCCGCAGCGGTATCCGTATTTGGCTTTGCAGCATGGGTGTATTTTCAGCATCACCCTGGCGTGCTCGAATCCTGGATTCGTTCTAAGACAGATCCTAACTCGGCGAGGATCAAAGACTATCCCGCGATGGCATCCCAGTTGAAGGCGTCCGTGCGTTCGTCTGCGACCTGGCTCGGACTCCTGAGTGTGTTGCTGCTTAGCCCGGTCTCCCGGCGGCGTCCGGCTTTATGGACGAGCATGATCGTGTTGATTCTCGTGGCCGAACTGGCCTCGACGAACTTGAGACTTATTCCCATCATGTCCGAAGAAGACGTCAATTTTGTTCCCGCGGCTAATTCCTATCTCGAGCACCTGGGCAAAAACGAGCTCGGTCGAGTGGTTCCCGCAGATTCACCGGGTCAGATTCCGGGCAAGGCTATATGGGCGCCGAACCGCTCCTGGGCATGGTTAACTTATTACTTTCGCAAGACCGGCCAACCGCTGTACGGCATTATGAACGGCATCCAATATTCGGTCTTTTTTTCCGTAGACGATCTCAACACCCGGCAATCTCGAGATCTCCTCAAGAAATGTTCCAGTTTACCTTCCGAAGCGGCCCTCCTGCTGCTCGCAAGGATGAACTCCCGCTATCTTCTGACTGTCAACGATGTGTCGAATCCGAACCTGGAGTTATTGTCCTCTTTCGATACGAACACCGATGTAAAGTTGAACGTTTATCGGCTCAAGAATTTTTTGCCGCGCGCCTATTTTGCTTCGGTAACAGAACAAATCTCTTCCAAAGAAGAAGCGCTCGAGAGACTAAGCACTCCCGAATTTTCCGCGCATAAGACCCTGATTATCGCAGATCCCGGCAGTGTGCCTGCGCAAGAAGGCGATGGGAGAGGAGAAGTGCGGATTCTCTCGTATCGGCGTCAGTGGGTTCAGTGCGAGGTTGTGGCGGAGACGGACGGTTACCTGGTGCTCCTGGACAGCTACTACCCGGGGTGGCGAGCCTATGTGGACGGTAAGCAGGCGGAGATTCTGCGGGCCAATTACGCGTTTCGGGCGGTGAGAGTTCCGGCG
>QHZE01000019.1 GCA_003225335.1 Acidobacteriota bacterium | reverse complement strand
GAAGGTGATCAACGAGGTCGCGGCGCTCACCCGATTCAAGAGTTTCGAACTGCTCGACTCCCCCATCGTTCGCGCGAGCGAAGGAAAAGAGATCGATATCTCCGGAAAAGGCACGTATTTCTACAGCCTCGAGCTGGGTGGGCGAGGAGTGTCGATCGTGACCACCGATGAGAAGAAGCAGCAAATCCTGGTCGACCGGTTCGGCATTCACTTCTCCATACCCACCGGCCTTCCAGAGGCAAACCTCGCCTTTCGGGATGTGGGCGTGGTCACGTCGCTCACCCTCGGTGACGGAGAGACGACCGTCGTCGGGGCTTCCCAGATTCAGGACCACTCCAAAGAGCCCGCGGCCGCCATCATCACCGTCGTGACAGGGAAGATCGTCGGCTGATTGCCGATTGCGGATTTCCGATTGCGGATTGCGGATTTGGAATTAATGGAGAGTTTCGATTATGACAATCCGAAATCCGCAATCCGAAATCCGCAATTCAAGGTTAGCGGAACCGCCGTCGCCGGCACCCCGTGGTTATGCAACCTTACGCTTCTTCTGCAACTTGAATGCAACCGAATAGGGACGGGTCTTGCCGTTCTTGAGCTCTCTTTCGTTCCGGGCAAGATGGTATCTGTCTTCAGTAATCCTGGGCTCCTCAAAATCCACCACGGCAAACCCCGCCGCCATGAATGCTTTCCAGTAGTCCGAAAGAGGCCGATGAAACCAGATGAACTCAGATTTGAAATGGCCCCAAGGAGGATCCGCGCATTTCCTCTGCTCGAAGTACGTGAAGCTCCAGCAATAGCATGTCTCTTCGTCATTTTCAGAAACTGTTGCGCGCCCTTGCGGAAAGCATGGATGGGAGAAAACGAGAACTGCCATACCGCCGGTTCTCAGAACTCGGTTGAAAGCTTTCATGGTCCCTCCAAGGTCAGGGACATCCATGAGAACGTAGTTCGCGATCACGACGTCAAAATGCTCATCAACAAGAGCGCCCCGGTCACGGAGTTTCTTCGACAAATACCCTGTACCGCAACCTGCGTCGAGCACCGTGAGCCCGCTTACATCGCCTGCGAATTTCCACAATACGGGGTCGGAATTCAGGATTCGGTTCCTGTCTCCGTCATCACCAACCTGGATCCGCCAGTCGTCGGCGATGCGGTTCCAGAAATCCCGGACTTCTTCAAGTTCACCGTCGCTCATAGACCTTTCTCCTGCATAATGCTCCCGCTCAGCCACGGCCGGCGCGGCGCTGCCACGCGAATCTCAGCCGTGCGGGACCACATTTCAAACCGATGACATCCAATCGCAGTGATCGTTTTGGTGAAATTCGTCGAATTCGTGGCCAGTAAAACCGCCACGAATTCCACGAATTAAATTCTTCACAGCTTCTGAGAGAGCCAAAGGCCGCCTGAATTAACTTCCACTTCCGATTCGCCCATTTGAAATTTCAAATTTGAAGCACCAGCGCGGCTGCAATTGCTCTTCCTAGTGATTCTTCGCGTCTTTACGTCTTAGCGGTGAATGCGGTGTGGTGAATCAGGGGATTTTCAATCTTGAGCCAGCTTGGCGTAGACGGCCCTTGCTTTACGAAAGAGAGCCAGCATCGCCTCTCTGTGCCGGGGTTCCCGAAATCCCTCCTCCCTCTCGTAGAAACCAATCTCCCGGTCTATCCACTCGATGAAGAAACGGGCATCCTCCCTGGCCTTTGTCACCCTGGACCCAACCTGAATGTAGACGGGGCTGGTATGCGCGAACCGTATGGTGCGACCCGCAGGCTCGAAGCATCGGGCGGCAATCCAGCCCGTCTCGTCGAAGCTGCTCTCAAAATCGACGACCAGCTTCCCTTCGCTTTGGGACCCGGTTACCGCCTTTATCACCTTGCCCCGAAAGAGCACCTCCAGCCGGTCCAACAAGCGGGGCGAGAGAGCTTCGGCATGAACCTTCACTTTGGGAGCGCGACCCTCCTCCAGGCGCACCGCGGCCCCCGGTTCTTTCCCGTTAACAGTCAGGAACAGCATGGGGCCATTGGTGGCAAAGCTACGGCCCTCTTTGAGGGACCGAAACCAGCGAGTGTAGTCAAAACGTCCATCCACCTTCACATACACGCGGTTGTATCCCAGGGGAGAAGCCTTGACACCCGAGGCGCTGCCGGCCGAAACGGGAAGCCGAAAGCCGCAATTCAGCCAGCGATGGTAAACCTCCATGCTCCACAGCGGCATGCCGGCGATTGTCCCGAATTCCGCTCGGTATTTGGGGATCATTCCCCAGCGATCGGTTTCCAGCTCGACGCCGTGACGATTGAAGTGATTGTGGACGATCCCTGCAAAGTCGATGTGCCCAAGGGCGACCAGGGCCGCGGCATCGCGCCACAGGATCTTCTCGGCGTCCACGTACCCGCCCTGGCTGTGAGCGGCATCGCAGAAAGTGTCGTTTGGCGGAAACAGTCTGTATCCCTGAAACGGAATCGGAGACTTGAGACCGAGCAGATCCACGGCTCCCGGTCCATTCTCCAGCCTCTCGACTTCCTTATCGAGCACACTGAACACATGGATCTCATCCACGGGTTGGACGGGTTGCGCAGCTTGCGGCGGAGTGGACCTCTCGCGATCTTCCCAGACCCAGTCGGCCAGCGTCGGGGCCAGGTTCAGGTCTTCCGCCAGAAGCAGTTGCCGGATTTCGGCCACGTTGCGATGGTTGTGCAGATCCCCGGAATACCAGCCGAGCCGGTTCATGTCGATCCAGCGCTTCATCGAAAGCGTTTCCTTCCGCTCCTCACCGGAAGACAGCCGGAGGGCCAGGGAAACCGGCAGGAACTCGGGGCCACGCTCCGCTGCGAGGCTGTACCGTCCGGGCGCCAGCTGCAGCTCGAAGCTTCCATCAGCGAGGAAGTGCTGCTCCGCTCCCTTCTGGTAGGTGACGGCGCCCGGGGGAGATTTGAAATTACCCTGCTCGTCGGTCAGATAGAACCGACCCGGAAGAGCCCGACGCGTGCTGGGATCGCGTAATTCCGCGCGAAGCCGCGCAGAAGGCTGCGCTTCGGTCTGCCGCAAGAGCCAAAGCAGGCTATAGACGAGGATGAGCAGCGTGAAGCCGGCGAGTGTCTTTTTCACGATTGCGTCATCAGGAGACAGAAACGCCAACGCGATATTTCTGAGGGAAATCGCTTGAGTAGTCAAGCGCTTCCTGCATCTGGTATACTGCATCTCCTTCAGGAGCCTGGCGAAAAAAGGCGGGCTTCGTCCTTCAGATTGTGCGCCCATAGCTCAGGTGGATAGAGCATCTGCCTTCTAAGCAGAGGGTCGCAGGTTCGAGTCCTGCTGGGCGTACCATTATTTTCAACCACTTACAGTCGGGTTGCTTCTGCGGTAGGTTCGATTGTGAGGTGATTTGTACATAACCCTCTCGAAAGTCCCCCTAATTGGGCCTCGCCCCGGCCCTGCAGCACCTGGCGAATGAGTTGGTCTTGCGTGAGGCGCGTGGCTACTGTGTCAAGCGCCGGACCTCTCAATCCGCCTTTACCGTCCAGTGCATGACAGTTGCGGCACTGTTTGTCCTGAAACACCAGTGCGCCCCGCCGCTCGAGCGGAGACCTGTCCTTGAGATAGCGCTCCGGCAGTGGTAACCCGCTCCAGGCATTCATCTCAGGGGACCACGGAGTGTAGCTCGCCAGCCGGGTAAACGTTCCCAGCATGACCGCCAGGAGCAGAACGGTGAGAACGGCGATCGGCCGTCGCCGCCAGCTCTTCTCCCCCTCGCCGGAGAGAAAAGGAAGCAACAGGAGAACCGCGATGCCGATGGGCGGGGCAATCAACATGTCGCTGCCTCCATCGAAAGGAATGCAAACCGCCTGCCACGGGCACGGGTCGCGCAGTCGCTTGGCAAGTAGTTGAGCGGGAACACATAGGGAGAAGCAAGAGCGCCAATCCACTCAACCATGCCCACCTGGCAATGGTAGCGGGCTGGCAGTTGCCAACCAGTTGGCAGCGCGACGGTGAGAGGCGCCTAAGACATCCCGGCGGTCCTCGCCGAACGCTTGTGGCTGGATTCGCGCACGAGGTGCTCGGCAACAAGGTGCGTGACAATCGGAGGAGTTCGCTTGGACTGAAAGCTAAGCACGCGCTCTTCAGCGGCACGGTCTTCCGCTGTGACGTGCTCGTGGCGACGGAGCTCTTCGGCCCAGGACTCGACGATGAAGGTTTCAACATAGCGGCTGGGTTGCGCCACATCATGGAAGAGCGCCCACTGGATGGCGCCGTCACGACGCCGTCTTCGTTCGAGCTCGCGCATCGCATTCAAGAAACCTTCTGCCTGCGGTGGCTCGACGGAGTACTCGACCGTCACCAGCACCGGTCCCTCGTCAAGGCCGGGCTGCCACGCCAGCACCGGGTCTGGCCAATGCATGGTGGGACTCAAGTCCAACGCCGTCGGCAGCGTCAAGGGATATTTTTTGATCGCCGCGAGAGTCGTGGCGAGTCCTGCTGCAGCCAAAAGCAAGGAGATGGAGGTGCTGAAGTGGGCGGCAACAGCTCCCCAGATTGTGCTTCCGACTGCCATCCCGCCAAAAAACACGATTTGATAAACTGCAAGAGCGCGGCCGCGAACCCAACTCGAGACGCTGAGTTGGGCGATAGCATTGAAAGTAGAGAGGGTCATCGTCCAGGCCGCACCCGCCGAGGCCATCGCCAGGCACGCCAGCGCAAAATGGGGTGTGACCGCGATCACCACCAGTGAAGCCGACAACGCGAGCGTTCCAGCGGCCAGAAGCCGATCGGTCGAGACTGCCTGCCTGGCACGCTGGAGAACCGACGCCGCGGCCACCGCACCCGCGCCAAGACATCCTAGAAACGCGCCGTATCCTGATGCGCCCAACCCAAAGCTATTTCGTGCGACGATGGGCACCAGCGCCCAAATAGAACTAGCGAAGAAAATGAACAGTCCCGTTCGAGCGAACACCCGCCGGATGTTCACGGCATAACGCACGTATCGAATGCCGGCACGCATCGCTCCAAGCACGCGCTCCGCAGGCAGGACACTCTTGCGTGATGTTGGGCGCCAGCGAGCGAGAACCACCATGATCGCGAGAAAGGAGGCCGCGTTCAGCAGAAAAGCCATCCCGGAGCCGAGGTGAGCCACAATCAGCCCTCCGAGGGCAGGCCCGGCAGAACGAGCGATATTGAAACCCACGGAGTTGAGTGCCACCGCGCTGGGTATCTCGCCGCGGGTAACCAGTTCCGGCACAATCGCCTGCCACGCCGGTCCGTTCAAAGCCGCCCCGGTATAGAGAAGGAAGGTGAAGCCCAGGAGGCTCCAAGGTGTGGTTAGGCCCGCAAGCGTAAGAGTGCCCAAGCCGGCGGCGGCCATGAGCATCCAACATTGTGTAAACAGGAGCAAACGGCGCCGGTCAACCACATCAGCCAAGGCGCCCGCCGCCAGCGAGAGGAGAACTACAGGTAGACTTGCCGCAGTCTCGACCAGAGAAACCAGCAGCGGCGAGGTAGAGAGCGAAGTCATTAGCCAGTCGGCGCCTACCTCGTGCATCCAGGTGCCGACATTGGAAGCGAGTGCGGCCAGCCACAGCGCACGAAAGAGTGGCTGCCGCAGAGGCTCCCAGCCAGTGGGTAAGCGCAGTCGCCGCTTCGTCGTTTCGAGCGCCATTCCCATCGGCCCCTATTTCGGTGAGCTCAGGCAGCTCATAGCCAGCATACGGTAACGTATTTTCTCAGATATGTCC
>QHZE01000018.1 GCA_003225335.1 Acidobacteriota bacterium | reverse complement strand
CTGATCACCCTGCTGGTTCATTTTGGGGTGGAGATCTCGGCGGGGACGATGGTGCTGCTGGGCATTGCCGAGATCGCCATCGTGGTGGGACTGAGTGTGACGGGCTTGTTGCGCCCAGGGGACGGAGGCGTCAACCTTTCATCTTACAACCCGGCGAACGCCCCCAGCGCGAATGGACTCTATTTAGGCGTCGTGTTCTCGATCTTTGCATTCTCTGGTTTTGAATCCGTGGCGCCTTTGGCCGAGGAAAGCGAAGACCCTAGACGGAACCTGCCCAGAGGAATCATCGGTTCGATTCTGTCGATGGGTGCCTTCTATCTTTTCTGTTCCTGGGCGATATTAGTCGGCTGGGGCACCCAGGACCTTGACAGCCTGATTAAATCGGTTGAGAACCCAACCTTCCGTCTCGGCAAGGCTCTCTGGGGCAGTGGCTGGATCCTCCTGTTTGTCGCGGTGGTCAACTCGATTCTGGCCGTTTCCATTGCTTCTACCAACGCCGCTACCCGCGTCTTCTTTGCCATGGGCCGTGCGGGCTCCCTGCCAAGGGCACTGGCCAGGGTGCACTCGCGCTACAGGACACCCACTAATGCCGTTTGGCTCCAGACCTTCCTGACCCTGGGGATCGGCCTCGGCTTGGGATTCTGGATCGGACCCGATCAGGAATTCTATTTGATGGGCGTGGCTGTCACACTCGGCTTGATCTTCATTTACAGCGCCGGGAATGTGGGTGTCTACCTCTACTATCGGTCCGAGCGCGAAGACGAATTCAACCCGTGGTTCCACCTGATCTTCCCGCTGCTTTCGACCGGAGCCTTGATCTGGGTGGGCTACAAATCTGTCGTGCCTCTGCCACCTCCACCAGTCGGCTACGCGCCCATCCTGGCGGGAGCCTGGTTCTTGGTGGGGGTCGTAGTGTGGATTCTCAAGCGGACGCGCTTCAATGGGAGCGAAGGTCAGCTGGGACCACAAGGAGAACGCTGATTCAAATTCGGAAAGCTTGTGTGACGACCCTAACCGAGGCACGACTCCTGGCTCCAGGCTAGTTAACTCGCAACGTCTGGGGCCAGGGCGACGAGCCGACAAAGAGGAACGGCTTGATGGACCTAACGGATCTCTAAAGTGGCAGTCATTACCATCGAGTCGCGCCGTGAGGACCAATACATGCAAGTGCGCGTGACGATTCAGGGCGTCCTCAAAGCGCGGCACGAAGCTGACGGCGCCGCACCGTGCCTGCCGGTTAATTAAAGGCTCCATTGGGTATTGGACGTTGGGTGCTGGGGAGTTGACAGATTTCAAACCCCACGGAGCACCTTCACCGGATCCAGTCGAGCCGCGCGCCATGCTGGGCCCGCGCAGGCCGCCGCAGCGACGACCAGCAGCAGCACCGGCACGACCACATACGTCAAGGCGTCGTCACGCGTAACACCGTAAAGCTGCGACGAGAGCAATCGCGTCAGCCACAACGACCCGACGAGGCCAGCCGCAAGGCCGGCGATCGTGACGAGGAGCCCCTGTTGCAAGACCAGACCGATGATATCCGCCGGTCGCGCGCCGAGCGCCGCACGGACCGCCAGCTCACGCGACCGCTGGGCCAAAGTGTAGGAGAGCACCCCGAACAGGCCGACGCCGGCAATCGCGAGCGCGAAGGCCGCAAAGGCGCCCAGCACGATTGCGTACAGCCGCGGCCGCGCCAGCGTTGTCAGCAACCAATCTTCCATGGTCGCAACGGCCTCCGGCACAAGTCGGTCATCCGCTTCGCGCACAGCCGAGCGGAGCGTCGTGACGAGCGCGCGCGGATCCTCAGTCGTGCGCAGCAGCAGCGTGACGACGGGGACGGGCAGTTGCCCGCGCATCTGCCGGTGTGAGTAATACATCTCCGGCAGCACTAAATCCCCGGCCGTCACGTACCGCACGTCATCGACGATACCGATCACCGTTGATTCGCGCGTCTCTCCCTCCTTCGGCGTGTATCCCGCATCGGGCAGTTTCGCGCCGATGGGCGAATCATCCAGGTAACGGTTGGCAAACGCCCGGTTGACGACGACGACGCGCATCGATGTGTCGGTGTCGCCATCGGTGAAGCCGCGGCCGGCCACGATGCGCATGCCGAGTGCCGGGAACACATGTGGGCTAACGATTCGCGGCGATGCCTGCGCGGAGATCGTGCCTCCATCGCCCCGCGTCGAGCGCATCCGTAAGGCGCTGGTCGATCCGCCCGGCGTCAGGGGCAGCTCGGATGTGAAAGCCGCCGTGACGCCCGGCACGGCAGCCAGACGATTGAGGATCTGTTCGACCAGAGCGAAACGCCGTTCTGGCGAGTACCCTTGTGCCGAGAGCGACAGCCGTGCCGTCACGATGCCGGCGGGGTCCCAGCCGCGGTCCGCTTTGAGCATCGCAACGAAGCTTCGCCCTAGCAGCGATGCACCGATGAGGAGGACGAACGCAATAGCGACCTGTCCAGCCATAATCAGCATCCGCACCTGCGCGGTTCGTGATCGTGTCACGATACCTCCAGCCGCCCCACCGTCCTCCGCCAGCGACTCGACGAGATTCATGCGCCGCACGCGCAGCGCAGGGAGCACGCCAAAAACAAGACCGGCCAGCATAGATGTGACAAATGCAAACAGCACGACCGTCGCGTTGACGGCGAGGTCCTCAACCCGTGGGAAGTCGGCGGGCAGAAGCGACGGCAACACACGGTGCAGCAACCCGGCCAGAAGAAAACCGGCGCCGCCCCCAAGCAGAGCCAGCAGGAGGCTTTCTACCAGGAGCTGTCGTGTTACGCGCGCGCTGCCGGCGCCGAGCGCAGCGCGAATCGCCATCTCGCGGCGCCGGGTCGTCGCGCGGGCAAGCTGGAGGCTGGCGACATTCGCTGTGGCACTCACGAGCAGCAACAGAACGGCGACGAGCAGCGTGATGAGCGGCCGGCGAACCTGCACAGTGAGCGCGTCCCGCAGAGGCGCAGCGGAAATCTCGATCGGCCCGTTGTTACCGAAGATTGCCGTCGTCGTCAACCCGGTATCCAGCGCGAAGCGGCCCCGGGCCGTGCCTTCGGCAGCCGCCTGCGCCGCCGTCGCGCCCGGCCGAAGCTTCGCGACCGCGTCGAACATCGAGAGAAGGTTGCCGGTGGCCGGGAGTACGCGGAAAGAAACCCAGGCCAGCGTCTGCTGGTCCGGAAACGCGAGACCGCCCGGCAGAACGCCGACGATCGTGTGCGGCCGGCCCTCGAGCTGCACGACCCGGCCGAGAACGCTGGGGTCCGCGCCAAACCGATGGCGCCAGAGTCTTTCCGAGAGGATGACGACGGAACCGCGCTTCAGGATCTCGTCCTGTTCTTCGAACACGTTTCCGATGAGAGGCCGCGCGCCAAGCAGTGGAAAGAGGCTTGCGGTGACGGCGGCGACCCGGATGCGATCGGGATCTCCCGCGCCTGAGAGCGTCATCGCCCGCAGCGACCATGCGGCGAGTGTCTCAATCGTGTCCGCTTCGTCACCCCAGGCAACATAGGCGGCGTTCGTGAACGAATTGAAGCGCGGCGCGATGCCGCCTCTCGTCTCCTTGAGCCGCACGATCCGGTCCGCATTCGGCCACGGCAGGGGCTTCATCAGCACGCTGTAGGTCACGCTGAACAAAACCGTCGTGGCGCAGATCCCCAGCGCCATCGTCAACGTGACGAGCAGCGCGAAGCGCGGCTGACGGCGAAGCAGGCGGAGCGAGTAATTGACGTCCTGGCTGAGACCCGCTAAGGGTGATGATGCCGAGGCCGCAGGCGGAGGTTCGACCGCCGGCGGGCGGCGCGATGAACGACGGAGGGACGCTGCGTCCAGACGCCAGCGATCGAGCTGCGCGACAAGACGTTGCTCCGCCTCCTCGTGCGAGCAGCCATCAGCGCGGGCGGTATCGTACATCGCCCGGGCGTGCTGCGCGAGTTCCTCGATTACGTCCTCATCGGGCATATGTGAAGCGCCGGCAAATGCTGCCCTGACGCGGGATTTCCAGTCCATTCTGATCTCCGGAGGTGGCGCGCACCTTTACCTGATTGTCGAAGGCGCCTAAAGCCACGCCGTACGCAAGGCTCGGCGGAGGCTTAAAGACCCGCTACGGGTTCGCGGGGTGATACCCGCGCTACGCGTGGCGGAAGCGCGCCACGCGGTTCAAAGCGACGAAGAACGTCTCCCAGACGTTGCGCTGGCTCGCTAGCGTTTTCCTGCCAGCCGCAGTGATGCGGTAATAGCGCCGCCGGCGCTGCGCGGCCTTTTCGACCCAGCGTCCTTCAATCAGGTCCTTTTCTTCCATCCGGTACAAGGTGGGGTAGAGAGAGGCGACATGAAACGAAATCGCTCCTCCGGAGCGCTCTTCGATCAGACGCGCAAGGTCATAGCCGTGCCGGTCCCGCTCTTCGAGCAGCGCCAGGATCAGCAGCTCGGCGCTTCCACGCTTCAGCTCACGCGCCAGCGCATTGATGCCCATATGTGGTCACAACATATATGAGATCCGAGGCATCGTCAAGGGCAAAGATCGCAACCTTACGCTGCGTTCAGGGTCCACACTCTTGTTTTTGTGTTTTTGGACTAAACAGGGTTATGTCACAAGACCGCGTCACAATCGAACCTACAGCAGAGAAGAACCGCCCGTAAGTTATTGGAAAGGCTGGTGAGCCGTGCTGGACTCGAACCAGCGACCCTCTGCTTAAAAGGCAGATGCTCTACCGACTGAGCTAACGGCCCTCGATGACAAGGGACTAATCTTAAGCCATCACCCTCAAATGTCAAGTTTCGGACGCCGCCTGCGCCGCCTGGGTGCAATTGTACGAAGTGGGAGTCGCCTCAGGCGCCGCTTTGGTCAACAGCAGACGAACGATCACAGCTCTTTTGGAGTGCGGCGACTTGTCGCCGCTATGGCCCGGGCGTCAGAATGA
>QHZE01000017.1 GCA_003225335.1 Acidobacteriota bacterium | reverse complement strand
GTGCAGTTCGAGCCGCAAGATGTATTGATCACGCGCGACGGAATCGCTGCGCAACAGCTCGTTCAACCCCCGCATTTGCTCGTCCGAAGCCGAACCATGACAGACCGCCGCCACTGCCTCATCGAATTCGCGCGAGGGAAAGGCCAGCTTCATGGGATCCGCTCCGGTTTGGCGGCGTCCTCGATGCAGCTCTGAAGCGCCTGGCGAACGCGTTGCAGCGTTTTGTAGGTCGCCGCCACGGTCCGCTTCGAACCCACCGCCAGTTTCTCAATGGTGTCTCGGCGGAAGTAGTAGCCCTCGACCAGCGAACGCTGCTCTTCGGGCAATTTGTTCACGCAATCCTCCAAATGTTTGAGCCGGATCTCGAGTTCTGGCCGCAACTCCTCCCGGCGCTGCGCCAAGTCCTCCGCCAGTCCGGATTCGAGCAGGGCCTGCCATCGCTGGCGTCGTTCGAGCCATTGCTTGGTTTTATTCAATGCAAACCGGCAGGCCCACGGCGTGAAGGGCTGGCTTGGATCATACGCGTCGAATTTTTCCCACAGCGCCAGCGCGGTCTGCTGCACGATGTCCTCCGCGTCCGCCACGTTTGGCACCAACGCGGCCACGTAGCGAAAGATCTCCCTCTCACTGCGCAGGAATAGCGAAAGAAACCGCTGCTGGGCGGCGGTCTGATCCCCGAAGTGGCGAGGTGAGTCTGGCGACATGTGTCACGCTGCAACTATACTTCCTGCCAACCACGAGTTTTGGACAACAATCGGAACATTATGTTGACCGCGCCACGGCTGGAAATTTTGGAACACCGTGGACGCGAACTCTTCGTCTCGATGGCCTCGGTATAAAGCAACACTACACCGGTAACTGCGGGAAATGCGACGGGAAAGATGGAAGCCGTTCAAACCTTTCCTTAACAGGATTTGCGTGTAAGCCCGAACAGGCAAGGAACACGTTGATGCTACGCAAATATGTGGTAACCAGAGGCGTACAATCCGTTGGGAAACGAGGATTCGATTTGCTTCACCCGTTCCATTCAGCATCCGGAGATGATTCTTCCGATCTCCAAACAGAGACTCTGCTTTCACAAGATATTTGCTATCGTCTCGTCCAACGTGTCCATTGCTGCGGCGATGCGGGTTTGCTCTGGCAAATCTGGCAAAGCGATTGGAATTTTAGCCAAGATTCCCCGAGAAAGTCCGGCGCGCCCGCCGCCAGCAGATCGCGTGCGGAGTTCATCGTAGCGACCGTCGAGATTGTGAAACAAATAACCCGTATCGAGAACTCCAGTCCGTCCTTTGATGAGTGCAATGGATTGGTTGGTGCAGACTGGGGTGTTGACCAGCGCGGCAGTTCCTCGCGTTTTCCCTTGTCCGGCTAGACCAATCGCGACGGCGGGAGGATCTACGAGCGTCGCATTTGACGCTGCGAGTCCCGCTTCAGTGATTCGACCATCCGAACCAAATACATTGGGCGTCGTTCGCTCAAAGAGTGAGCGAAGGCGGGTTTGCGCGGACCGCCTCGCATGTTCGTCAGGGGTTCGGCGTTGAACGGCGGAGCCAGGTTTCGAAATGGGTGGCGCCGAGACGCGACGGAGTTCCGTCCGGGACGAGGCTGCGGTGTTTCAACGGTATGCCGAAGTAAGGGGATTGCTCGTCCGTGATGACGGTGCGGGGGTCACGATTGGCCTTCAGAAATTGCCGCACGACTTCGTCGAGCGGGATTGCATCAGGGCCGGCCAGATCAACCATGCGGTTCATCGGTTCCGCAACCGCGACGCTGGCCAAGGCAGCGGCCACGTCATCGGAAACGATGGGTTGCATGAGGGCTGAGGGAAGTCGGACGCTCAGTCCATCGGTCGCCGAATTAGCGATGCTGCCCACGAACTCGAAGAACTGAGTTGAGCGGACAATGGTGTAGGGAATTGGGGAAGTCTGGATCAATTTTTCCTGCGCCATCTTCGCGCGGAAATAGCCACTAGCGAGCAACCGATCAGTGCCGACGACCGAAAGCGCGACATGATGACGGACGCCCGCGACGGTTTCCGTCGCGAGGAGGTTACGGGTTGAACTCTCGAAGAATTCCAACACGGCCTTGTCCTCCCACGAAGGAGCATTCGAAACGTCAACGACGACCTGCGCGCCCGCCAGCGCCGCCGCCAAGCCTTCCCCGGTGACCGAATTGATGCCCCGGGAGGGAGACGCCGCCACAACTTCGTGGCCTTGTTGTCGGAGATTGTTGACGAGTTTTGCGCCGACCAAACCGGTGCCGCCGATGATGACGATTTTCATAGTTTTGCTTTTGGTTTCAGAGGTTTGGTTTTTCACAACGGAAGTAGGATGGTCACCTTTTGGCTTTCCGGGTAGCTGCTGAATGCCTATAACGGTCATGCAGGTTTTGCATGAGAGCCTTTGAAGATCTGACGTTGCTCCGCGCCTTTGTTTGCATCGTGGAGTGCGGCAGCATTTCCGCTGGCGCGCGGCGCTTAAGGATTTCACAACCCACTCTGAGCCGACAGTTGCGGACGCTGGAGGAACTGTGCGGCACGGTGTTGCTGCGGCGAGATACGCATCGGATGAGCATGACGGAGACAGGGCGGCGGTTGCTTGCCGATGCCACAGCCATGCTGGCTCACGCCGAAGAAGCAGACCGGCGGTTGCGTGAGGATCACACGACATTGAGCGGTCATCTGCGTTTGTTTGCCACGATGGATTTGGGAACGTGGATCGTCACACCGCTTGTCAGTCAGTTCTTACAGGCGAACCCAAAGGTTACCGCGACGCTTGCGCTGAACAATCGTCCGCTGCAAATGATCGAAGAAGGATGCGATGTCGGAGTCCTGCCCGGCAAAATCACTGATGAAAGCGTGATTGCCCGGCCAGCCGGCATGATCACTCTGCATCTGACGGCTGCGCCCGCCCTCGTTAGAAGCCGATCTCCCGTCAAAGCCCTGGCCGACCTCAAATCGTGGCCGTGGATTTCGCTGGCCGGGTCGCAATTCTGGAGTAACAAGGAAATCACGCTCTTCGGTCGCGATGGCGCCGAGCAAACGCTACGCTTTTCGCCCATATTGATTTCCGAGGGAGTTACCAGTATCCGCGAAGCGGTGCGGGACGGATTGGGCATCGCCTTGCTTCCAGATTGGTTGATCAAGGATGAACTCGACTCTGGAGATCTGGTGCAGGTTTTGCCGAAGTGGAAAGGCAAGGATTTGCCAATTCACGTGGTCTATGCCGGACAAAGAGTCCTTCCCACCCGCGTGAGCGCGTTCATTGACTTCGCTGTGAGTTACTTGGCGAAGGTTCGAAAAGATGATCAGCGCGATGGCGGCGGTTAATGCCAATTTAAAAAAAGTGGCAATTCCGTTTTAGGTAATCGCCCCGATGACTCGGCATTATCCGGAGTCACGATCGAACAGGAAACCAGCCTGCCCTCGAGTTCTCAGTTTGCTGGTGAGATCGAGTTGTGAAGACGGCTCCAAATTGGCCTCGCCCAGGTCGATTAAGTTGAGGGCAAAAGTCTGCCAGCTCGAAGGCGTCCCACTGTAGCGCCCGCCTTGTGAGGTCCAGATGCCCGCCTAGTTTAGTTAGTTAGGTCCTGTCCGGCGCCGCCGTCTAACCGGATGCGACGCCCGACTGGATCCTGGCCCGGCCAATGCCGCCGAGCGAACTCGTCATCCACGAGGACCACGCTCTGGACCCCGGGGCCGTCGTGTTACGTGAAAAGGCGCCCGCGCAGAAGTTGAATCCCGGCGGCGCTGCGTCCGCGAAATCGTCGCGAAGGTAATCGCCGCAATCAAGCGAGCCCCTGTTCAATGGACTTCAGCCAGTCGCTAAACTTCTCTCCCTTGGTCAGAGAGATATTGCATTCATGGCCGAGTCGGAACCACGCTACCGATTCCTTCATGCTGATGGGTTGAAGCTTGCCCTTAGGCGATTGCCCTTCTTCAGAGCGAGTCAGGTAAAGCCTGCCGTCGTCTCCGACACTCAACTGATTGGGGGCCGTCAATTGTCCCGGATTTTCGTATCGCATGACGAGTGACAAAGCCACCTGTTGGGAAAGTGCGGGTTTTCGCTTGCCGGGGCTCGACCGATTTGCCGCCGTGGCCGACCTACGCGCTTTTTCCGCAGCTTTCATAATTTAGCAATTCAGATCGAGCTGCTATCACCGTTGTTCACCAGCGGCCTCGGCCAGCAAGGTTTCACGCAGACGACCGCGAATGTTATCCAGAAGTTCGTTTGCCTGCTTGGTGGACAGACCGAGAACCATCCCAATCTCGTCAGGTTCGAAGCCTTCCACGAAGTGAAGCTCAAACGCCTCGCGCTCCGGCTTGGGCCAGCGGTTGGCGGTCCTCTGCATTTGTTCGAGAAGTTCGCGCCGGGCGACGGCTTCGTCGGGAGGAACAACGCGGTGATCGGGAATCAGTTCCCTGCTCTCGACGACCGGCGGTTCAAGTGTCTGCTCAACAATATCGAGGGGTTGCTCTGGTTCGTAGCCGGCGGCGGCTTCCGCATCTTCGGGCAAGACGCGCGGTTCTTCCAACGACACGGTTTCTCGCGCCTTGTGTTCAGGAGCGGCTAGCGCCTGGAGCGCTACTTCATCCACCACAGCGGGTGCGTCAATGGCGCCTGCGGGCACGTTGCCCAGTCTGACCTCATGCCACAGATGGCGGCGCACGAAACGAAGCAGTTCGGCATGGTGCTGTTCGATCAAAGCACGGATCACGTCGCCTTCATTTTGCGGCCCTGTCCCGTTTGCCATGGGCGCATCGGCAAAACGGAACACCTTAGCGGAGTGGAGTCCCGCCCGGCGTTCTTTGCGCTTCCAAAGCGCCTCTCGGCGGAGGCCCGACTTGAAGCCGGACAACTGACGCAGGAGGGTTTTGATCGCGCGATCCAAAGCCGGAATAGGGTCCGGCGCCTGTTTCTCGCTTCTCAAGAGTGTTGACGGGATCCGCAATGAGAGGGCGGCGCTAAACAAGTCCTTCTTGGGATGCTTTTCCAACGCGACCTGCAGATGCACCGCATCGTGCGGGAACCGTTGCAAGTGGCGCTCCAGCTTCGTGAGCTTGCTCCGAAGTTTCCGCCGAAGCTGTTCGTGCGCATGGAAGTTCTTCGTGACGACATTCCATGAGAATGAGTTTTTCAGTTTCATGGGCAAGGGCTCCATCACAGAGTTACGGGACCAGCCAGGTCTATTGCGGTCTGGCTTACCTGGGAGCCTGAGTGTGGGGGGCGACGCTTCCATGGCTTTTCTCCG
>QHZE01000016.1 GCA_003225335.1 Acidobacteriota bacterium | reverse complement strand
CGTGGATTAAGACCGATCGATCCACGGGAATCATCAACATCGCCTACTATACGTCTCAGAACGATGGTACCTTCCAGCACCGGTTGAACGTCTACCTGAACCACATTAATCCGGACGGGTTGCTTAACGTTAACGCGATCAGCGACACCCATGTCATCACCTCCGTCGTGAATGACCCGGCCGCTGACCCCCTGCTGGGAGGGTTCTTCTTCGGCGATTACATCGGCGTGGCAGCTCGGGGACTCTCGATCGACGGGGCAAGCCGGGCTTATTGCGGGTTCACATCTAACGATGTCCAGGGATCCTACAGCGGAGTATCGGCCCCACAGCAGGACAATAAACTGATTCGGCTTGACTACTAACTTTTTTCGCTGGAGCAGGGGGGGGACAATCCCCCCCTGCTCTCCATGTCACCGGCGTCTTGGCCTGAGGATCACGAGTTCAGTCGTAGCGTAAGACGGGAGGGCACGGCTTCAGCCGTGCCGTTACGATACAGGAACAACGCGGGCTTTAGCCCCTGAGGAACCGCGTCAACTTGCGATGCGGGCACCTCAGTGGCTAAAGCCAATCTTCTCGACACACCCTCCTCCGGCACGACTGAAGTCGTGCCCTGCCGTGTTAAATAGCCAGATCCAGCACGGGTTCCTTCCCGACTGGCTGGGCGTTATGAGGACCCGTCGCTAGGTCCTCTTGGTGGACACGAGGTTCGCAGATCGGTCAAGTTTCACATGGCCGCGACGGCCATGCCACGAAGCCGCTATGCTTTAGAGGGATTCCTTTCGGGAAGCCGTGATTTCCGAGGTGGCCTCGGCCGGCCAGGCGCTTACCCCCTTCCGTTGAGAACACCGCGTCTTGTTATCAATGTTCATTAGGACCGGGCTTGGCTGATTTGCTCGTCACGAAGCAGCGTGCCGATTGTAAAAGAAACAAAGAGTTACCTCGGTGGGACACCCTCGAAGGGTCTGAAGGTTGCCATCACCGACTTAAAATCGACCGTCATGTCGATCACGCACTCGTCGCTCCCCCGGCAAGCTCCGCTCCAGCCGGCAAAGGTCCACCCGGAAGCAGGCGTTGCGCTTAGAGTCACGACAGTGCCTGGGGAATAGTCCTCCACACAGTCGGCAGAGCAGTTGGTCCTGGGTGGGTTGCTCGCCACCGTGCCCATTCCAGTCACGTGGATAGCGAGGGTAGAGGCTTGACTCCCCACCGTCGCCAATCTCTTTGAGTTGCGGGGTAAAGAAGCGGAGGTGTCCTTGAGCAGACTGGTTCCGCTGCCATCGGTGCTCCAGGTTTTGATTACGTCCGGTCCATCGGCTGAGGTCACAAGTTCCGAGGGAAAAGAGCCGGCAGCAGACCGCAGCGTTGGATTTATGTCCTTCACAAGTCTTTGCGTGCCCTCCGCGAATCCCAGCTGCGCCAGTGGCATGACCACTGCCCCAAAGATAGAAAAGATCCTTCTCAGAGAGATCTGACCCCGTGTGGATTTGCTCTTGTTGATTCCCTCCATCTTTTTTTTAGCTCGAGACCGCCCAACGTGTCCCCGGCGGTCTGGCGACGCAGGACGCAACCGCCGTACCAATCGGTGCGCTACAGCTCCTCAAAGGAATTGCAGAACTTCGCAATATCAGGCCGGATGAACCTCAATGCGATGGCAACGTCGTTCCGTTTTGTGGCAGGGCAGTACCCATTACCCCCCCTTGGTCTGCCAAGGAAGTCTTCGCGAAATCCGTGACAAGTCTTTGCTTCAGGTTTTCGTCCGAGGCGGGTTACCGGAATACTGAATTGCGAATGATTTTTAATCTGAGACGAAGACAAGAGGATCTTGTACGATAGGTTCCTGAAACCATGGCACGAATCCTCATAACGGGCGCGACCGGATTTCTCGGACACAACCTCTTGCTTGGATTAAAGACCGATCACGAGGTCTGGGCGGGTTATTATCGCAACCGTCCTGGAGTTCCGGATTGCAATCCTGTGCCGCTGGATGTCAGCGAGGAATCCCGGGTTGTCGAACAGATGAGCCGGATCCGGCCGGATATGGTCGTTCATGCGGCAGCCATTTCTCGTCCGGACGATTGTGAACGGGACCCGGATGTCGCGCGCCGCGTCATCGTCGACGGGACGAGGAATGTGGCGCGGGCTTGCAGGGAAGCGGGCGCGCGCCTGGCGCACATTTCGACGGATCTGGTTTTCGACGGGTCGAAAGGAAATTACCTGGAGGAAGATGAGGTTCACGGTATCAGCGTCTACTCCAGGGCCAAGATCGAGGCGGAGACCATCGTGCGCGCAGTGGATTCTTCCGCGGTGATCTTGCGTGTAGCCGTGCTTTACGGAGCGGGAAGCCCGGCCTATGCGGGATATGTAGCAAACGTGCTCCGGCAGTGGGGCAAAGGGGAACCCGTGACCTTCTACACAGATCAGTATCGCTCGCCCACCTACGCGCCCCAGGTCGCAGAGTGCGTCAATCGGCTTCTGCGCGACCCTGAGGTTTGCGGCATCCTGCATCTGGGCGGCGCTGAGCGGCTGTCGCGCTTCGACTTTGGCGTGCTGCTGGCGCGGCAGGTGGGCGCGCCGGAGTCTCTCTTGCGCCCCGGAAGCATGTGGGATGCGAAAGGCGCAGCGCCCCGCGGAGCCGACTGCTCCCTGGTGTCGGCCAAGATCAAGCGCCTGCTTGGCCTCGAGGCGATGAGCTGCGCCGCGGGTTTACGCCATCTATTTTCTGTCAAATGACAAATGGCAAATGAACAATGACAAATAGAAGTCAGAAGTCTGGACAACGAACTGCGATTTGTCATTTTTCATTGGTCATTTGTCATTTGTCATTTTCTTTCTCTCCGCTCTCATCGGTGGTTTCGTATTGAGCTCCTATGGGACACGGGAACTCCTGGGTGCTGGCGGGGGGGCGGGTGGCAAGGAATGCGATGCGGGCCGACCTGCTCGATATCGAGATCCGCGCTGGGAGAATCGCCGGGCTGCGCCGGCCCGGCGAGAGAATCAGGTCCGTGCCACGGGTGGACGTTCGGGGTTGCGTCATCTTGCCGGGTCTGATCAACGCGCACGATCATCTCGAGTTCAATCTCTTCCCGCGCCTTGGGCGGGGACCCTATCCGGATGCGCGAGCCTGGGCGCGCGACATCTACCACCCGAAACAATCGCCTGTGCGCGACCATCTCCGCGTTCCCCCTCCGGTGCGGCTGCGGTGGGGAGGAATCAAAAACTTGCTGAGCGGGGTGACGACGGTCTGCCATCACAATCCTTACGAAGCTCGTGTTTTTGAAAGAGAATTCCCTGTCCGCGTGGCGAAACACTTCGGCTGGGCACATTCCCTCGAATGGAGCCCGGATCTCGCGGAGCGCTTCCGGGCGACGCCGATCGATTGGCCCTTCGTTCTCCATCTGGCGGAGTCGAAAAACCGGGACGGGGCGCGGCAGGTATTTCAGCTCGACGCGAGAGGCGCTCTCGACCAACGCACCGTTCTGGTTCATGGGGTCGGACTGAAAGACGGCGGCCTGAGGCTCGCGCTCGAAAGGGGGGCTTCGGTTGTCTGGTGTCCAAGCTCCAATCTGTTCATTCTGGGCAAGACTTTGAGGCGCGAGGTTTTTGAAAGCGGGATTCCGATCGCTCTCGGGTCGGATTCCGCGCTCAGCGCCGGCGGCGACCTGCTTGACGAGCTTCGCGTGGCGCGCGCAACCGGCCTGGCTTCGACCGCGCGTCTCTACCGCATGGTAACGTCCGACGCCGCGCGTGTCATGCGCCTGCAGGATGGGGCGGGAAGCATCGAGGAAGGCGCTCTTGCAAATCTCACGGTGGTAAAGCAGGAGACAACGGCGCCCGCGGCGACGCTCATGAGATTGCGGACCGGCGCGATGGACCTGGTTTTGGTGCGGGGCAGAGTCCACCTCGTGTCGCCTTGCATGGCTGCGCAAATGCCCGTTTCTGACCGCCGGCGCCTGTACCCTCTGGTGGTCGGGGAAGATCGAACCGTGTTCGTGCGCGCGAATATTCCCCGCCTGTTTCGAGAGGCCTCCCGCCGGCTCGGCCCCGGTTTTCTCCTCGCGGGCAAGAGAATCCGATTGGGGTAGTTATTTTGCGCACATTTTTTTCACCACGAAGACATGAAGGCGCGAAGGGGCACACAGACAAGAACGCGGCGGATCTTTTGAGTCTTCTTTGGAGTGCGCAAGCTTGCTTGCGCCTTGAGGGCGATGGGACTTCTTCCAGCCGCTACAAAAGCGGCAGCAAGCTGCCGCACTCCAAACGGCGCAGTAAGGTTATAGCTTCTATTTTAGGTTGCGGCTCCGCCGCGTCGTGTTTTTCGTGTCTTAGGGCCCGTCAGGAAATAAGGTGTGCATTTTGGCGCGAGCGCCGGGCGGGCAGATGCAAGGCGCCGCGACGCAGGCGATGTAGTGACATCGTCGAGGACCGGCAACGCCGCAGATGCCC
>QHZE01000015.1 GCA_003225335.1 Acidobacteriota bacterium | reverse complement strand
GCTTACGAGAACGGCGGTGCTGATCCCCGCAACCCTTCTCGACGTCGAACCCCTCATCGTAGAGATGCGAGGCGGGGCTAATGAGGCCTTCCTCCAATCGCGAATTTGAGAACCATGTTTCGCGGACTCGCCCGGCGGCGTCCGGTGAAGGGACCTGGATCGAATGACCTGATTCCGCGGAAAGTTTCATCCCCTGCACGGTGCTGCGGACGGCGCGGGCCGGTAGATCAGCGGAAGATCGCCTGCTTTGCAAGCAGGAAGCCCTGGGTTCAAATCCCAGCCGGTCCACTCTCCTCTGGGTTCAAACCGTAAGTTTCTTACTTGCTGAACCAATCGTCAATCGAGGCCCCCCCCCAGACGAAGCGAGGGGGCGATGAAAGTCGTCACCGCAGAATAGTCTGGCCGGTGGTGCAGATTGAAGACAAGAGCGAAGAAAATGTTGTCTGCGGCGCAAGAAGTCGCTGCCGCGATTGAGCAGGCATCAGGGCTCCCTGCCACGGCTGGCTTGGATGACCGCTTATTGAACTCCCTCGTCATCATCTCGGCCAATCCAAAGTTGCGAAAACCGGGGCAGTGGTTCGAATATCTCGGCGACGACGATGCCAAGCGCGTATTGCGAACCACTGGAGTGATCGAGTTTGTCCTAGAGATTCCTCCGGGCCAACGCTCAATTCGAACTAGCCTCGTGGTCGTGCGCCTCAAGCAGTCACCCACCAAAGGGCGGGAGGAATTTGTATCCGAGCGACTCCAACCCCCGTTTCCTGACGAACTCCGAGGAGTTTTCGAGAAGCTTGCTGGAACACTGTCGCACTTTGGCTATTCGCTCGTCGGCTTTGGCGACTTGTCGGGGACGTAGATAGTTACGAATTCCAGCACGGGGTCGAAGATTCTAGTGTGAAACGGCGACCGATTGGGCCTCACATCGCCTAGACCGGTCGCTCGGCTTTATGGGTCGAACGGAACCAGTTGGCAGCCCAGATGGGTTGAAACCCCAGCCGGTCCATGCCCTACTACATTGGAACTAGCGGATGCAATCAAGCAAGAAAGAGAAAGGGTGGAGGTTGCTCCCAGCGTCACGGCTACGATAGTTGCCGAAACGCCGGTGTATTCCGCGGGCGGATCTGATTTGGCCCCGTTTAGAGTTGTCACCATGACGCCGCTTGACCGCGAAGGACGCCAACTACTCCACTACGCAGCCATGGCGAACGATCCGGCGAAGGTCGCTGAGCGCCTCGCTGCCGGCGATGACGCAAATCTTGGGGACCGGATGGGCATGACCCCGCTCCATCTGGCCTGCCAGGAAGGGGCTACCGCAGCCGCATCGCTTCTTCTTGATGCGGGGGCGAACGTCGACCAGCCCAACAAGCATGGTAACACACCCCTGTTTGTTGCGGTGTTCAACTCACGCGGCCGCGGGGACGTGATTCGATTGCTCCGCTCAAGGGGCGCTAATCCGCTGTACGTGAACAAAGCTGGTCAGACCCCGCTTGGTCTCGCGCAAACCATAGGCAACTACGACGTAGCCCAGTTCTTCTCGGACTTGCCATGAAATCAAGTACGACGACCCCGCGGATTCCGGCGTTGCAGCAGCGTGTAGACTGACACAGGCCCGGCGCTCGGTTCACTGCCGCAAGAATCCTGTAGACCCGAACTTCACCGCGTCCTCGTTTTTGGTCTAGGGCGTTGGATTTGCCACAGGAAACCCTTCTTGATTGGCGTCTTGGCTCTCAATGTCCAGTCATAGAAGTCTCAGCCGGTCCATCACATGTCTTGTTACAACGGACTTGAAGTCAAAAAATCAACGGTGACCGCGCGGACCGCATCTCAGAGGAGACGGTTGAAATCCCAGGGAACAATTCACCGAAACGTTTCAATTCTCCCGGTCTGATATAACGGATCGAAATTGCTGGAATTGAGTAATTGCCCATCATATACGTGGATGAGTCCGGAGATCTCGGTTTCGGGGCATCGTCGTCGCCAATCTTTGTGATTTCTGCTGTCGTCTTTGCCGACTCGAAAACTCCGACCAAACTTGTGAAGCAGTTCAGGGCCCGAAAGCTGTCAGCAATCGGAACAACGGAACTCAAGTGGACCAAATCATCAGAAGATGTGCGAGAGGAGGTGGTCAGGCGGGTGGGCATGGAGGATGTGGACATTGGTTATGCGGCTATCCTCTGGAAGAATCGAGTATCTGACCGCCTAAAGAACAGCAAGACCCCTCTCTACAACTATCTTTGTTACCAGGTGATCCGATGGCTCGCGAATCGAAGACGAGGGCACGTTTGCGATGTCGTGCTGGATCGATCCAAGTACGGATTCGCAGAAACAGACATTAATCAATATGTCGAAAGTGACGGATATAAGATGGTCGTGACCGAATGGGGAGGGCAGCTCGTGCTAGTACCCTCTCACTTGAACGTGAAATTGCAGCACAAGGACTCCGGCGAAGATGCAGGATTGCAGATCGCAGATTTCGTCGCAGGTGCAGTTTACCACTACTGGAAAAACGGCAAGAATGACAAGTACATGCGCCACTTCAAGCGTCGAGTTTGCGGGGAGTATCTCTTCCCCAGGGCATGACCGGCGAACCCTTCCTACTCGCTCCCATCCGCATCATTGCGGCATCATGGCTTTCGGAGGACCCTCGCATGTGCGAGGACTTACTCGTCGGCGTATGCAGCATACGCCCCACTCGTACTTCAATATGTCGGGAGGGTTGCCAAACACGCCTACTCATGATGCTTCTGCCCCCCTGGTCCCAGCGCCGGTCCACTCCCAAACTGGGTTGCACTCCGAAATACCGGTAGCGATTCCAAAGCCGTCTAGCTAAAGTGGACTGTCCTCGTTGTGTCACTCGGGTCGCGCGGGATTTCGCCAATACCCTCGATAGCTACGATAACCGCTTTCCGCCCACGCGGTTCGGCTCTCGCAGTCTGCTTTCGACGCACGACGGCTATGAGCCTGTACGGCTTTCCGCTGCGCTGAAAGTCCTTGTGGGTAGCGCCCTCCACGAAGACGAAAACCCCCCGCCGAGTCCCTATCGGAGTCCTGATTGGAGTGCACACTATGGTGTCGCCACGTCTGCTGTGGACCAACCTCTCGAAATCGTCGTCTCGAATGACGAGAGGGCTGTCCAGAGTAGCTCTCTTTCCTTCCGGCTCTGGCTCCTTTTCTGGAAACACCGGCGCTGAAACAACCGGCCGACCATTAAAGGCAACGCTGCCCCAGTTGCGGACTAGAGGTAGGTAAGCTGCGCCGGTGGCTTCCACGGTCTCTCCATTGGAATGGAATCGTTTGCCGTCCAAAGTGGGCTTGATATCCAGCCGGTCCATCCGTCCGGGAAAATGCCCGCTACAATTTCCGGCATAGGCGTTCGGTCGGCGACGCGACACGACATTCCCATGATCGTGTCGATCTCGAATTCCTCGGTGAACGAAGTGGAAGATCTTGGATTCGGTCGTGACCGGCGAGGAAGAAAGCGATTGGACTCGTTTGGTCGGTCCGGGCGTCCGGGACATTCGGATGGAGAAAGCGCTCCAGTAAAGCGAGCAGTCCCTTCGCGAATCGACCAGTGATCTGAGAAGAATCCTCATACGAGGGTTTGGCATCGCCCCGGTCGGGCATGGCGGAGGAAGCATCGGTCCCCGGCGTCCGATCGTTGATTCGGCCGATGCGATGGCTTCTGTACGCCGCGAGCGCCCTCGTCTTCCTTGCGGGTCTGCAGCTGAGCCTGCTCACGGAGCAAACGGACACGTATTTCGCCTGGACCATCGCCCCGCCTCTGACCGCAGCGTTCCTCGGGGCGGCGTATTGGGCCGCGGTGCCCGTGGAATTGATCGCGGCCCGCGAGAAGCTGTGGGCGAAGGCCCGCGTCGCGGTGCCGGCGATCTGGCTGTTTACGACCCTCACGCTCGTGGCGACCTTGGTGCACTTCGACCGCTTCCATTTCTCCAGCCTGATCGCGAGCGCCCAAGGGGCGGCATGGTTCTGGCTCGCCATTTACGCCGGCGTTCCCGTGGCGATGTTATTAGCCGGATGGCTCCAGCTTCGCGCGCCGGGAGGAGATCCGCCTCGAGGCTCCCCCGCACCTAGCTGGATGCGGGTCCTGGTCCTTGGCCAAGGGGGCGGCATGCTCGTCTTCGGCGCGGGACTCTTCCTCCTCCCGTCGGTCGTCGCGCCGCTGTGGCCGTGGCCCCTCACGACTTTGACCTCGCGGGCCATCGGAGCGTGGCTGATCGGCATCGGCTTCGCGGCGCTCCACGCGAACCGCGAGAACGACCTGTCCCGCATCACGCCCCTCGCCGGCGGGTACGTGGTCTTCGCGGTCGGGGAGCTCGTCGCCCTCGCGCGGTACGCGGGTACCGTGAACTGGGCCGCACCGGCGGCGTGGATCTACCTGGCCTTCCTGCTGAGCATCCTCCCGGTAGGCCTGGCGGCGCTCCCGATTCGCCGATGGCCCGGTCGGTCCTGAAGCGTCCGCGACGATTCATGAGTCGGTCGGCCATCTCGGCAACTCGAGTCCGGACGAATCGGATGCCGAAAGCCGGAAAGAGGTCAGGTCGGACGGTGAAATCGGCATTCGAAGGTCAATCGGATCCATGGAACCTGGACCACGAAGATCGCCTTGGCGACCGGACTGTGGATGCGCAATGGATCTGAAATCAGCGGACGTCAGACGCCCGCGTACAGGCGGTCCGCGAGTTCCGTCGGCAGGCCGGTCCGCCGGATCGCGGTCGCCACCGAGTCGATGTCGTACGGCACCCGACGCACCCCG
>QHZE01000014.1 GCA_003225335.1 Acidobacteriota bacterium | reverse complement strand
GTAGCGCTCCGTGTCCCTGTGTCACAACGGGTATCCCCGGCGCGTTACGTCACAATCCACGCCATCCGTCACAGATTCACCTCCCTGCGCTCCCTTCGCTCCAGGCCCGTTACGGCCCTTCATCGCTACTATGGGCGCTCTGACTCCTGTCCGCCCGGCTCTTCGGCACTACTGTGCATGAACACCGGCTCTCGTTATGGACAGGTCTCCCTGATTCACGCACTCGACCTTCCCATCCCTCCGTCTCCCCTCAGCTCACCGAATATCCCGCTTCGGGGTCTAGGCTTCACCACTTGCCAGCAGGCTCGCCGGATCTGGTCAGCCGAATCGAGTTTGTCATCCTACGGATGGACCGTTCACCTCCTGCTGCCTCCCACCCCGTCTTACGACGACGCAGTTGCATTCGGTTTCATGCCGGAGAGCGTATGCATGAAGAGGACTTTCACCTCTCTGATCGAGTGCGCTCTCAGGCGCACTGGCACGGGCGTCCCGCCCGTGAAGCGCGTCAGGACAAGATCCAACACAGTCATGGCCGGGACGGCCATGCCACGAAGACCCGTCTCGCCCGTGACTGCGTTCGGGTTATGAGGTCGCTCGCTATCTCTGTATGGCAGGGCAGTGGACAAGCGATTTCTCGGGATACAGGCGGAAGTTAACGTGGTCGCTCAAATCAGAAACAATGCGAGAAATTAGGAGTCCGTCTCCAGCCCGGAAACGGGCGGCTTATTCCACCTTATAGGTGGTCTGAAGTGGTCGAGGACAGGTTTATGCCCATCGATGTCTCCCGGGAGTTCTTGTTCTAACAGATGGAAGGATATAGGGCTTTTCCTTTTTTCTTCGTCGCTCCTTATCCTTCTCCCGGTTTCTTGATATGTTCTCAGACCACCTCAGGCATGAGGGGACTCCTGACGGAGTCCCCTCATCGGGCATCACGCTCGAGCAACTACCGTCTGAACGTCGCATCCGAGTGCGACTCGGCGACGATCACCTGCCCGGTCTTGAGCCCCAGCGGGTTGTTGGGTGCTGTGACGAACAGGCGGATCGCCCGCACCGTCAGCCCGGCGTGACCGGACACTATACCGTCGGAACAGTTGCGCGAGAGCGTTCCCTGGTTGTCACAGAACTGCTCGTTCAGGATCACGAAGCCAATCCCCGGCAACTCGACGACGGTGTTGGGGTTGGGTGCGGCGCTCACCGGCGTGCCCTGCACGACTAGCCCCAGGAACTCCGTTCCATTGGCGTCGGAAGCGGCACCAGTCGCGTTCGCAGCGCTGTTGGACTTGGACTTTACCAGCGTGGCGCTGATCCCGCACCCGGTCTGTGACGATAGGAGACACACGCCTGAAGCCTGGGCGAAACTCGCGGCCGAACTCGTGTCTGTGGTGAGCGTGCCGCTGCTCTCGCTTTGCGAGGCGCCGGCAGCTACCGCACCGGAAATTTGTACCTGCTCGAGGCTCTGGCTGTCGAGCCCACCGTTGGGCGGAATGCTGACGAAGCCGACCGTGGTGGGCACGAGCGACGGGTCTGTCGCGGCACTGGCGACGAACCCATGCCCGCTCACCGTTTGCTCGGGCGGGATGGCGCAGAGCTCAGTCTGCGGGAAGTCGGTCTCCGCAACCGCATTCGACACGATCACCTCGACCGGCTGGTTCCCCGCCACCAGCGGCAGGGAGTCTGTTACGAACACGTGGATCATGTTCACCGTCAGCTGCGCCGTGAAGGTGCCACCTTGAATCTGCCCCGGCGCGGGCGTCGACGTTGCCCCCGCGCGTTCGTAGAGGAGCACATAGCTGCCCGGACCGTACAGTGCCGCCGGCAGATCCACCCGCGTGTTCGGTGAGACGTCGTTCATCGCCACACCCGACACTATCAGGTTCTTGAACGCCGACCCAGTGGAACTGAAGGACGACGCAGAGCCGCTGGCTATCGCCGTCGCTTGAGCCCGGACCGTATCGGCAGTGATCTGCCCGTTGAGGATGTTCAGGTTGGCTACTTCGGCAATGCTCGTGTGCCTTGCCTCGGCCGGTGAATCGGTGATTGTGCTTTCGCTGGAAGCGACGACCACATCAGCCCTGACGATACCGCCGCCGGTGATGGGGTCCGTGAGGGTCAACAAACTGTCTTCTTGCCGGGCAGAGCCCACACCGTGCTGACTTGTGGAGACATTTACCTGAGTGCTGGCAGTCCCAAGCGCGGAGACGAAAACCCCAAATGCACTCTTTTGGGCGTTGGCAAGCTCCGGTTGGTCCCTGAATGAAACATTCTGCGGGGCCGTACGGTCCTTGAGCTCCGAGTTGATTGCGGTGGAAGACCGGGTCTTCATGTAGGCAGTCGTTGGGCAGAGGAGTTGGAGGGAAGAGTCAGTGAGGTTGATAGCAGCTTCCCCGAAGGCGCCGGGCGCAAGGCCGGGAATAGCGTTCGGGATATTGACCGCTGCGTTCCAGAGCACGCCCTTGCTGCCCAACGGAAGCTCGATAAAGTCGCCGGAAGTGGAGTCACCAACCCACCTGAATGCCCGAACCTGGATAACACTGCCGCCGAAGTCGGTGTCGAACGCGATCAAGACATCGTCCTGCGTTCTCTTTGGAAGGGCGGGACAGGCCGGGTTTGGCTCGGTTGATTGATTGAACTCGTAGTCCATGTGAGCGTCCCCCTGGACCCCAAGCCGGAAGAAGTTGATGTACATGAATCGCTTCTGGCCGATCCCGCGGACCGCGACAGAGCCTTTGAGGATGTCATCCTTTTGGGGCGCACTTCCCGTGACGCACCTCCAGCCGCCGGGCTCAAGCTCCTTAGTGCCCTGCCCGAAGATGTCGTCGCCCTGTCCGGAGCCGTCCACAAAGTCGACGCGGTTAGTGAGACCCGGATGAGGTGTGTTCCCTGCCGGATCTGTACTCCAGTCGATCGGCTCGCCCGCCGGGTCGTCCACGAGGTTGCCATCTATCTCGAAGCTCCCCACGCTGGCGGTGTCGGTGAAGACCGCCGGCGAGAGAGTAATATTGGCCATCGGCCAGAGAAGAGGAACGAGAAGTAACAGGCTGATGGCAATCAGAAATCGACGCCATGTGCTTACGTGTGTCATATTACCTCCTGATCTCATTCAAACGGACATGGTGATTTTGTAACCTCCGGCTATTCGGCCGCCATGCGGGGGACAACGACAATGTCCTTCTCGTTGCGAGGGCGAAGGCGGAATTCAGATTAAGTGGGGGGGTTATTTCCCTTACTGAGATCACTCGGCCTTAGGAAAGGCCATGTGACTTCTCGCTCCGGGAATTCTGATGTCCCGCGCCGGCGGACGTCAAAGTCGAAATCCCTTGCCTACGTGGCGTAAGCAAGCGTCAAATACTTTGCTTGAATCTTCGTTGTGGTTTACCTTCCTGTGATCAGGTACGGGGGGGTTCTTATGCGCCCCCTTTTTGCCTTAGAAAGGCCTTAATTGCAACTGTGGGAAACCACGGAATCCCCTATGAGAAACCCGCAGGGGAAAATTGATTTTGCTGTGGAAAACCGTCAACCTGCGTCGCTGCGCAGGGCGCGGGTCCGGTTCATTTTCTCCAAACCTTGTGCGCGGATTATCCTATGAGACACAGGAGGCACCCTATGGCCTCAGAGAGCCAGAAATTCCCGGAGCGCCGAGTGGCGGAGTACCCGCCGGAGGAGGAGTGCCGTATATGGCACGACCCAGATCCTGGGTGTCTTTGCTCGGTCTGTCGATCAAAAGAGACCTTACCCGCCGGGAGTGGATTGACCTCAGAGGAAAGCCGGTAGCGTCGCCTGAGGATGTCGCCGCAGCGGCGCAAGCCTTACATAGCCCCGGCGGTATGAAACCTTCCATGTGCTGTACACGAAACCGGGCCAAATTGTCGCGCACGGGGCGCTGACGAGCCAGGCTGCCAACCGCGTTAGCCCGGCCGGTTTAACCAATGATCATTGTCCGGGTTGGCCGGAGCCAGCGTGGCGAGCGCCCTTCTACTGCGCGGAGTTGCGTGTCAAGGCGAAAGCGAGGCGATACCTCCGGGGCCAGCCGCGCAACACCAAAGGAATATTTCATGCCGCTCGGCAAATCTGACAGCGCGTCACAGGGCCCCCAAATCCGCCTAGTTGACGGAACGTAAAATTATACGAATAAACCTCCAGGCTACTCTTCTTCCATAGGAAATTTGATATTCAATTTCCCGGATCATTGTCCCGGGGGTGACCGCCCCCAGTGGTCGCGAGCTCCGGCCGCTGGGGCAGCTAGTCAAAAAGCGGCGTCCTAAGACTGTGGGGACTTTTGTGGGTACCCTCAGTGAAACTACCCACAATTTAGTAACCCTCCGTGACGGCACCTGAAACAAGACAATCCGTAGAAACCCGCGCCAGTAGCGGATTGTAGCGCCATGTATCCCTCGGTGACGAAGACGTGTAATAGCCTCTCGGCTTTCTGTTAACCGGAGGGTTGCAGGTTCGAGTCCTGCCTGAGGAGCCAATAGAATCAATCGGTTGCCGCTTCTCATCCTCGTCGTCTCGCCTCGTTTTCGGAAATTGTGAGGACTTTGTCCGGATACCGCGATTGTCTGCGGAGCCGCAACCACCGATGAACAAGATCCGAGCATCGGCGTTCGTCCATTCCGACGCTGGGTGCTTGCAATGACCATGCGCCGGCTGCTGTGGAGAAACCTGACCTGTTTTCTGGCGCCAATCTGGCAGTGGTCGCCGGCGTTGCCGCGGCCGCGGCGGTTCTCGCCGGCGCGCCTCCTCCACCTCTGACCATGCTGGGTCACACACTGGCCGGGGTGCTCGTCACCGGCCTGGGATCCTCACTGGTGTCACTCGTGGCATTCCTTGTCTATCGGATCGGCCGATAACACAGACGGTTTCGGCCAGTCGTGGCCAAGGCGAGTGGGATGACTGAGCTGCATGTCGAGCTTGACCGTCGGCGTCAGCTATCTGTCCCTGAGCAGCGCCGCGGCGCCAAGCGGAACCGGTGCCGCCAAATCGGCGGTGAAGGTCAGCAAGTATTGCACTCCTACAAGGAGGTCAGTTCTTGAAGTCCGTAAACAAATGTGAAAACCAGAAAAGAGGAGAAACTGTGAAAGACTGTAAGATGGTAGCTTTGGTGCTGTTTGCTGTGGTGGCTCTGTGCGTTACTAACGCCTCTGCGCAGAGCAGCGGCAGCTTTAATGCGTCCGGAACTAGTGCCGCTTGCGCGATTGGCGACGGCGGCAACTTCAGCGGCGGCGCCGCAGGCGAGGGTCTGTTGACCACGACCATTCAGACCTCCAACGGCGCAGGCGTGACCTTGCTGATCAGACCCTCCCTGGTCACTGGGCTGTTCACCGAGACAAAGATCTCGCAGACCGTACCAACAGAGTCGGCAGACGTAGGAATTGAGGTCTGCCTGAAAATCGACGGCAAGAAGGACGGGATACAGGGCCCCGATTGCATCGTTTACGACCAGCGCTTCCAGCAGATAAGCACGAACCTTTTCTCGGCAATAGCCAGCATAGCCCACCAGGACACATGCACAGACCCGAGCACCGGACTCCCGTGCTACTTCGACCTTATCCTGAGCACATTGTCGGCGCATAGCTACGATTTCGTCGCTCAGGTGCCGAACGGCAAACACACGCTCACCGCAACTTGGTCAGTCATAGGGCAGCAGGGGTCAACTCCAAGCTCTAGCGTCGCCTCGTGCGTGGGACCTGGCGTTCTCACCGTCACTCAAACGAAGGTCTTCAAACAGAACGGTACACTCTCGTTCTGAGGTTGCCGGTAAATCTATCCTCCCCCCCAAAAAAGGGATCAGGTTTCGGTCTATCGCATCGGGACCTGATTCCCTCAGTCCTCCGCTCCGATCCGGAGCACCTCCTTAAACCGCCAGCCATTCATAGCGTCCCTCCAATGGTAGCTGGAAACTCTACCGGGGAGATTCCCACGCTGGTCAGCAAGTCCCGTCGCCCGCCGATGGCACTGAAGACCAGCCGGGACGAACACCCGGATACCCTCCCGGGTTGGCGGGCCTGCGAAAATCCGTTCCATAGCATTTCCGCCTGCTCCCCAACTGCCCCGGGGATAGAAATAAAAGTAATGATTAACAACGGCGGAGGGTTGTCATGTCTGAACCGAGATTAAGGTGTGGTCTTGGAACTCTGTCAGTTTTCCTTCTCTTGACGGGCATGCTCGTCGCAAGCAGTTCGTATCCTGTTGGGGGTCAGGAGCAGCGTCTGGCGGTGAAACCGCAACGGGAACCGATTCGCGTCGGCGGAAACGTGCAGGAGTCCAAGTTGGTCCACCGTGTTGAACCGGTTTACCCGCCCGAAGCAACAGCGGCGCGCGTTTCGGGTGTCGTTATTCTTCAAGTGACCGTCAATGAAGCGGGGGATGTCTCCGATGCAAGAGTGCTGCGCGGCCATCCTCTGCTCGATGGCGCAGCCGTGGAGGCGGTGAGGCAATGGCGCTACTCACCCACGTTGCTGAACGGAGAACCCGTCCCTGTCATCGCGACCGTTTCAATCGCGTTCCCGACGGATTTGGAACGATCTCAGCACCGACGTACCGGTCTGCCCCTGGTAATCGACGAGCTCGGCAACGTCCAGGAGCAATCCGCCGGTCCCCAGGAGGGGGATCTGACGCGGAAGCTGAACGAGGCCAACGGCGTCGTCTTCATCTCGCCCCATCCCCGTGTCCCTTTCCGCGTCCTTGAAGAGAGCCTGAGAGCTTTGCAGAAAGCGGGAGCGAAGGACGTGCAGTTTAATCGCCCCTACACCTTCCGGGAAGGGCGCCTTTATTACACCGTCCCGGCCCCGGAAATCCAGGCTCCTGAATTAGCGCTAGAAACCGAACGTCTGGCGGCCGTAGCGAAAAATTCCGGGCGGGTCGAGACTATCCCGTTTGCCGGGGACGGCAGGAGAGTGGTTCTCTATCAGTTGTTCGTCAACGAGGTCGGCGAAATCGCCGGCGTCCAAGTGCGGGGGCCGCAGATTCCGGAGCTCGAGGCCGAATTGCGGAGGACGCGAGTTGTCTCGCCCGGCCGGCGCGGACTCGAGTCCGTACCCGTTGTCGTCCTTCTAGAGATCCCTGTGGAGTAGGCTCTTGGCAGTGCAAGTCATGAAGGCAAAGCTCCGAACCCAGCACAAGATTTCATAAAATAGGGTAACGTATTCGGCCCCGGGTGCAACCAAGAGTGCGAGTCAAGCAACGCGGTCCGAGAGACTGTGAAAGATTGCATTTCGAACCAATGACATCCAAATGGCAGCGATCGTTTTCGTGAAATTCGTGGAATTCATGGGCAATAAAAAACCGCCACGAATTCCACGAATTGACACGAACTAAATTCTCCACAGCTTCATCCCGGAGCTTCGCATCGGCGGAACGGTCGAGCTCCGGCTCGAGTGAGGAAATGCCATGGCA
>QHZE01000243.1 GCA_003225335.1 Acidobacteriota bacterium | reverse complement strand
GTGTTGGAGGTATTGGTGTCGATGGTGCCGATGCCGTAGGGATACGCGCCCCCGTCGATGCTAAACGAGTTTCCGCCAAACATGTTGGTGCTCTTGGCCGGCACCACCGGATCGCCCTCAAGGATGATCGGCGCATGGATACCGAAGGTTTGACTCCGTTTGAATCTCGCTTCATAGACGGCCACAGAATTGGCGCGAACAACCCCGGCGGCTGTCTCTCGGATCGTTTGGGCCACGCCGGTGGAGCGCACGATGACAATTCCGTCGCTATCCGTAAAGCGGTCGCCATCGCCGTCGTCGTTGTCGGTCACCTTCACAAAGTACCGCGCGGTGGTGACCGTGCCGGCACCGTAGGGGTTGGGAGCTGTCAACGCGACCCCCGTAGCCGGGATCAAGATGGTGCCACCGCTATTGAAAAGACCGTCGTCAGGCAGACCGCTGACGGCGCTGGCAGGATTCAGGATGTTCAACGAGCGCGCCGTGGACCAGCCCACCCAGTTGCGAAAAGCATACTGCCCGGAGAGTGTCGAGGGATAGGTCGAAGGATCTGGCTTGAGTCCATCCGGGCCTCGCAAGAGGTCATTGAGCTCCAATCCGCGGATCAGTTCGCGGGCGTGATTGAGGCCCGCCCTGGCCGCAAGGCGGGCCTGTTGACGGCTTTCATAATTCTCGCTGATGCGGACTTCGGTTGTGGCATTGAGGCTCACATAGAGTCCGAGAAGGGAGAACACGGAGAGTGCGATGACCGCGATAAGTAATGCCAGACCCTCTTGATGAGAGGAGCCCGGCGGGTTCTCCGATGACGTGTCAGACACAAGGTACCGCAGGTTCGTGATGGGGAGCATCGAGACCTCCAGTGTTGAACCGGATTAAGAACGCTAGCCCGCGCAAGGACCAGCCGGGCAACTCATTTGAAAATCGCTTTAAAGGTAAGAGAAGTTTTATTAGAAATGCTTAAGATTGACAATGGCCCGGACGTGCCGCGAAGAAATGGCACCAATGTGCCATGCCCGGGCGCGAGAGCGTTGGAGGCAGACCGCAATCGCTCGTTA
Source organism: Acidobacteriota bacterium (assembly GCA_003225335.1). Taxonomy (GTDB): domain Bacteria; phylum Acidobacteriota; class UBA6911; order UBA6911; family UBA6911; genus Gp18-AA60. The sequence goes on along the minus strand of QHZE01000243.1, from coordinate 14,200 downwards.
ACGCCTGCATCTAGAAAGACTTACCTCGGATTTCACGAACTCATACGGAGCAGCCGAGCCGCAAGCAAGAGTCTGAATGAAACCACAGATGAACACGGACGAACACAGATGAACATGGAGCGGGAAAAGCCGCGAAGGACTTGAGTTTGGTTGCGGCTATGCCGCTCTGTGTTCATTGTGGTTTCATTTTGTGCAGTGGAACAAACTACACGAGTGGCGTATCGCAAAAAGAGGCGTCACTGTGTGGCGGTGAATGTTTTGGATCGCAAATCGATGAACAGGCGAACCAGGGCGGCATCCAGATGCCCGGTCGCGGACGCTTCTCGAAGCAAGCGGATCGCCTCTCTCTCCTCCAGGGGAGGCTTATAAGCACGGCGGGTGCGCAGGGCGTCGTAAACATCCACGATCGCCATGATCCGCGCCAGGATGGGGATCTCTTCACCGGCCAGCTTGTCCGGGTAGCCGCGGCCATCCATGCGCTCGTGGTGGTGCCTGATGATCGGTCGCACCAGAGTCAGAGTCCGAATGTGACCTGCGAGCCGGTCTCCCACGATCGCATGCTCTCGCATGATGCGCCACTGGTCGCGGCTCAGGGGTCCGGGCTTCATCAGCACCTGATCCGGCACGGCAATCTTTCCCAGGTCATGCAGGAAGCCCCCCAACTGGAGCGCTTCGAGCTCCTCGGTGCTCAGTCTCAGGCGCTCTCCCAGCTGTACCGCATAAGTAGCGAGGCGGACGCAGTGCCCTGCCGTGTACGTGTCGCGCGCTTCAATCGTAAGCGCAAGGCTTCCGATAAGATTCTCCGCGTGCTCCAGCGCTTCTGTTACTCGCTTCAGTCGAAGAAGGGATCGGAGACGGGCCGCGAGCTCTCTCGGATGCACCGGCTTGGTAAAGTAGTCGTCGGCCCCCGCTTCCAGCCCCGCTACGCGCGCATCCAGGTCCCCTTCTGTGGTCAGGAGCACGATGGGAATGAAGCGGGTTTTCGTATCTGCCTTGAGATGTGCGCACAGGGTGATCCCGTTGATACCAGGCATGCGCACATCGAGCAGGATCAGATCGGGAACTTCATCGGTTAAGAGCGCCAGGGCCTCCTCGCCGGAGTCTGCTTCACGCACCCGGTATCCAAAGTGCTCCACGCACATCCGGATCGCCTCCCGGATGATAGGGTCGTCGTCGACGATGAGGATATACGCAGTCGCGCCCGGCGTTTCTTGGTTCGTAGGTCCCTTCCCCCGCACAATTCTCAGAGTAGAAGGTTCAACCAAGAAATACAACACTGCGGAAACAATATTATTGCTTTCTTATCTTTCTTCCCCCTCTTCGCGCCTTCGTGTCTTCGTGGTGAAATCTTACGCTGGACTTTCACCGCCAGGGCGCGAAGTACGCCAAGGAAAGGGCTAGGGAAAGGAGCCTCGATTGGGTAATCACATCCTCACCGATGTTTACCCGGATCTCCCGAAAACCATTGACAGAAGCTTAGAATCAAATAGGGTGAACGCATCACACAAACTAATGATGATCGGAGCCCTGCGGGACGCTACATTTTCTCTCAAGACCGCGCAGAAAAAACGGCGCGGCAAAAATTCTTTCCAGCCTGGGGAGAAATTAATGCTTCACAGTGCAGCACCGCCGCAACCAAAACTATGGTCCAGTGTGCTCTTTGGAGTGCGGCAGCTTGCTAAGCAAGCTTGCGCACTCCAAAGAGGACGCCCCGAGAATGTTGGAAAAATCCTTGCCAGGTTGCGAAGGATTTTCGGCTTCATAAGCATAGGAGACACGGAGAAAATCCTGTCTCCGTGGCTCTGTGGCTAAAAATTGAATTTGAGAAATGCCAGAAAAAAGTCTATCCGAGGAAAAGTCATGCGAATGCTTGCTCCATTTTTTTTGTTGCTTTTGACTGCCGCAACGACGGAAATCCGTTTCCGCGCCCAGGAAATCCAACGAGACTTTGGCGTGGTGTACGCTGTGTTGATCGAAGACATCAACGGCGATCGCAAGCCCGATATCGTCGCGATTAACCCCACCCAGGTCGTCTGGTTCGAAAACCCCTCTTGGGAGAAACACGTCGTTTTGGATGGTGCGACCAAGAAGGACAATGTCTGCATTGCCGCCCAGGACATCGATGGCGACGGCATGTTGGACCTGGCTCTCGGCGCCGATTGGCAACCCACGAACACCATGGGCGGGGGTACTCTTCAGTGGACCGGCAGGAAAGGGAGCGGGCCGGACGGCTTCTGGAGACTGACCCCCATCGGGGAGGAGCCGACGCTGCACCGGATCCGTTGGGGCGATGTAGACGGCGATGGCAGGAACGAGCTGGTGGTCGTGCCGTTACATGGGCGCGGCACTCAAAGCCCCAAATGGGAAGGCGCGGGAGCGCGCATCCTGGTCTATCGGGTTCCCAAAGATCCTGCGCGCGATCCGTGGCCGGTGGAAGTAGCCGATGATTCCCTCCACATTGTCCACAATTTCATTGTGACGAACCTGGATCGCGACCCGCAGAGCGAGATCATTACCGCGAGCCGGGAAGGATTGTTTGCGCTCAAGCGGCGCACGGACGGAAAGTGGGAGAAGACCCTGCTGGGAGAGGGCTCCCCGGGGGAAATCAAGATAGGCCGCGTCGGGGGAAAGAGATACGCGGCGACAGTAGAACCCTGGCATGGAAACTCCGTCGTGGTTTACGAAGAAAGAAGTGGTTTGTGGTCCAGGCAGGTGATCGAGGACAAGCTTTCAGGCGCGCACGCACTGGGCTGGGGCGATTTCGACGGAGACGGCGATGACGAGTTGGCCGTAGGCTGGCGCCAGGGCAAATTCGGGGTCGCGGTGTATAAGCGGGTTCGAAACGTGGGCTGGGAAAGGGCCTTACTGGCCGATGACGGGGGAATGGCTGCGGAGGACCTGGCAGTGGGCGATCTGAATGGGGACAGCCGGCCCGAGATCGTTGCGGTAGGGAGGGCGACGGCGAATGTGAAGATTTACTGGAATGAATCGAATAAGAAGGAATAAGTAAGAAGGAATCCGAGGAATCCAAAGAAGAAGGGAGAAGTGAGAGTAACCCATTTCTTTGATTCCTTGGATTCCTCGAATTCCTTGGATTCCCTCTGGAAGCCCGGACCTGGCCCTGATAACTGAGTTGACAAAAGTATACGCTGGCTGTTATCTTGGCACTTTGCATTGAAGACCGAATCAGTACTAATTAGGCGAGACCACTAGCGATGCTGAGGGTGACCAAACTTGCGGATTACGGGATTGTGCTGATGACACAGTTTGCGAGCTATCGCGAGAGTCAGACGCATAATGCCCGGGACCTGGCGGCGGAGGTCCGGTTGCCCTTGCCCATGGTCAGCAAGATCCTGAAAGTGCTCGCTCGTGAAGGTCTGCTGGTGTCACACCGAGGTACAAGGGGTGGCTACAGCCTGGCGCGGGCGGCGGACGGGATTACGGTAGCAGATATCATCCGGGCCTTGGAAGGCCCCATCGCTGTGACGGAATGTACCGACAAGGTGAACGGCGATTGCGACCTGGAGCGTGTGTGTCCCGTGCGGAGCAACTGGCATCGCATCAACGAGGCTATCCGGGAAGCTCTGGAAAAGATAACCCTGGCGGAGATGCGCCGGCCGTTCCCGCCGGGTCTTGTCAAACTGACCGATCCGCGCTCGGTGCGGACGTTCCACGCCTGAGCGCCGGTGGATTGAGAGATTATGGAAACATCGACAACGAATATCGAAGAGCTCGCAACCAGGGAATACAAGTACGGGTTTGTGACGCAGATCGAGTCCGACTTGGCTCCTGCGGGGCTGAACGAAGACATCGTCCGGCTGATTTCGTCCAAGAAAAACGAGCCGGAGTTCATGCTCGAGTGGCGCCTGAAGGCCTTTCGTCACTGGCTTACCATGGAGGAGCCCAAGTGGGCCAACATCCACTACCCGGCGATCGATTACCAGGCTGCTCACTACTATTCGGCTCCCAAATCGAACAAGGGGCCGATGAGCCTGGACGAAGTCGATCCGGAACTGCTGAAGACTTACGAGAAACTGGGCATTCCCTTGAGAGAACAGGCAATGCTCGCGGGCGTAGCCGTGGATGCCGTCTTCGACAGCGTCTCTGTTGCGACCACCTTCAAGGAGAAGCTGGGGCAGCTGGGAATTATTTTCTGCTCCTTTTCCGAGGCCGTTCTGAACCATGCAGATCTGATTCGGAAGTACCTTGGCAGCGTGGTCCCTTATACGGACAACTTCTTCGCCACTCTGAACTCAGCGGTCTTCTCCGATGGTTCCTTCGTCTACGTCCCTAAAGGGGTGCGCTGCCCCATGGAGCTGTCGACCTACTTCCGCATCAACGCGGAGAAGACAGGCCAGTTCGAGCGCACCCTCATCATCGCGGACGAAGGCAGCTACGTCAGCTATCTTGAAGGGTGTACGGCTCCGATGCGCGACGAAAACCAGCTGCATGCGGCCGTAGTCGAGTTGATCGCGCACGACAACGCTACGATCAAGTATTCGACGGTGCAGAACTGGTATCCGGGAGACAAGGAAGGAAAGGGAGGCATCTACAATTTCGTCACCAAGCGCGGAAAGTGCCTGGGCGTCCGCTCCAAGATCTCCTGGACCCAGGTGGAGACGGGTTCGGCCATTACCTGGAAGTATCCGAGCTGCATTCTGCAGGGAGACAACTCCGTTGGGGAATTCTATTCCGTCGCGGTGACCAACAATTACCAGCAGGCCGACACCGGGACGAAGATGATCCACATCGGGAAAAACACCCGAAGCACGATCGTCTCTAAGGGCATCTCTGCGGGCCACGGCCAGAATACTTACCGAGGGATGGTCAAGATCCTGAAGGGAGCTACGGGAGCGCGGAATTACTCGCAGTGCGATTCGCTCCTCCTGGGCGATAAGTGCGGTGCTCATACTTTCCCCTACATCGAGGTCAAGAATTCCACCGCGCGCATGGAGCATGAGGCCTCCATTTCGAAAATAGGGGAAGACCAGATCTTCTATTGCCAGCAGCGCGGGATTTCCGCGGAGGCCGCTGTTTCCATGATCGTGAACGGTTTCTGCAAGGAGGTCTTCCGCGAACTGCCCATGGAATTTGCGGTTGAAGCTCAGAAGCTCCTGGGCGTGAGCCTGGAAGGCAGCGTCGGCTGATTCGATTTCGGATTGCGGATTGCGGATTGCGGATTGAAAAACAATCCACAATCCGAAATCGCAATTGGCGTTACGCTCGGCGGCGAAATTGTCAGAAGGGAAATGAGGATGCTGGAAATCAAGAACCTGCATGCCAGTGTTGATGGAAGCGAGATCTTGCACGGAGTCACCCTCAAGATAAATCGAGGGGAGATTCACGCCGTCATGGGGCCCAACGGCTCCGGCAAGAGCACGCTGGCGAAGGTCCTGGCGGGTCATCAGGGTTACGAGGTGACGAAGGGAGAAGTGCTCTTGCAGGGCAGAGACCTGTTTTCGCTGTCTCCGGAGGAACGGGCGCGTGAAGGGATCTTCCTGGGCTTTCAATACCCTGTCGAAATCCCCGGCGTCAGCAATATGTATTTCCTGAAAACCGCGCTGAACGAGATCCGGAAGCACCGCGGGCTGGAAGAGCTGGATGCCATGGACTTCCTGGCGATGGTCAAAGAAAAGATGAAGATGGTGAACATAGACGAGAGCCTGGCCAACCGCTCCGTCAACGAAGGATTTTCGGGCGGTGAGAAGAAGCGCAACGAAATTTTCCAGATGCTCGTTCTCGAGCCGAAGCTCGCGATTCTGGACGAGACCGATTCCGGGCTGGACATCGATGCTCTGAAGATTGTGGCCAACGGCGTGAACTCCTTCCGCAGGGAGGACCGCGCGATCCTGCTGGTGACGCACTACCAGCGACTGCTCAGCTACATCACGCCGGACAGGGTCCACGTCCTGCTGGATGGCCGCATCGTCAAGTCGGGAGGCAAAGAACTGGCGTTGGAGCTCGAGGAAAAAGGCTACGGCTGGCTCGAGGGGAACGCGGCGTGATCGAACTGAAGGAAGAAAGGAACGTCTATCTGTCAAACTTCGCTTCCCTGGAGAAGCGCCTGAAGGAAAAGCGTCCCGCGTGGCTGCGCGCGTTCTGTAAGGATGCGATTTCGTGCTTCACTGAGCTCGGCTTTCCGACTACACGGGACGAAGATTGGCGCTATACCAGCGTGGCGCCCATAGCAAGGACTGCTTTCAAGCCGGCCGTGTACCAGGTTAACGGCTGGTCTCCGAGCAGGCTGGCGGACGTCACACTCGGGGAAGTCGCCTGCACGCAGCTCGTCTTTCTCAATGGGCATTTTTCGCAGGAGCTCTCGTCGCCCGGGAAGTTGCCTGAGGGTGTAAAGGCCGGCAGCCTGGCGTCGGCCCTCGATTCTGACGGGGGCCTGCTGGAAGAGCACCTGGCCCGATACGCGAGCTATCGGCGGAACGCTTTCACGGCCCTGAACACGGCGTTCGTGGAGGACGGCGCATTCGTCTATCTCCCGAAAGACGCGGTTGTCAAGGAGCCGATCCACCTGCTGTTCCTTTCGACTGCGTCCAAAGACCCAGCCGTCTGTCATCCCAGGAACCTGATCGTCGCAGGAAGCTCGGCCCAGGCTACCGTCATTGAAAGCTACGCGGGGCTCGAAGGCGGGGTTTATTTCACCAACGCGGTCACGGAAATCGTGACTGGGGAGCAGTCGCGCATCGACCATACCAGGCTGCAGCGGGAGAGCGAAAGAGCGTTCCACGTCGCGACAATGGAGGTGAGCCAGCACCGCGACAGCGCCTTTGCTTCGCGTTCGATTTCGATTGGAGGGAAGCTGGTCCGTAACGATCTCAACGTGCTCCTGAATGGCGAAGGGTGCGACTGTACGCTCGACGGTCTCTACTTTGCCGGTGGCGAGCAACACGTGGACAACCACACGACGATCGATCACGCAAAGCCCCACTGTAGCAGCAGGGAATTGTACAAAGGCATTCTCGACGGGAAGTCCACCGGTGTCTTTAACGGCAAAATTATCGTGCGCAAGGACGCGCAAAAGACTGACGCCCGGCAGACCAACAATAACCTCCTGCTCTCAGAAGAGTCCCTGATCAATACCAAACCTCAGCTCGAAATACTCGCCGACGACGTGAAGTGCACCCATGGCGCAACCATCGGCCAGCTGGATGAGGAAGCTCTTTTTTACTTGCGGACCCGCGGCATCGGCGATGCGGCCGCCCGCAGCCTGCTGACCTACGCGTTCGCGAGCGAGATCATCGGCCGGATAAGGATCCAGCCGATCCAGTGTCGGCTCGACCTCCTCCTCTCAAGGAGCCTCTCGAAAGGGCACGAGACGCTATGAAAAAATCAACGCGAGGACCAATTGCCACACGCGTCTTCTTTTCACCACGGAGACACGGAGAACACGGAGATTCACTGAGGAAACGAGAGGGTCTCCGTGCGCCTCCGCGCCCTCTGTGGTCGTGAGAAAAAATGTATCGCCGGCTTCCAGCCGGCAAAGGTCGTGTTGACCCAAAAGGAGTTGTCGAGGCTCAGATGCCGGCGAGACGCCGGCGCTACGATTTTTTCTCACGACCTGTGTCTCCGTGGTGAGCGTCTGAGCGCCCCGAATAACTGAAGGCTTAAGGAGTTCGTATATGAAGACCGCCCGCGAGGTTCTCGACGTTCCGGCTCTCAGAAAGGATTTCCCGATTCTGAGCCAGAAGGTTTACGGCAAGCGGCTCGTGTACCTGGACAACGCAGCCACCAGCCAGAAGCCGCGGCCGGTGATCGAGGCCATGGAGCGCTTCTACACGCAGGATTGTTCCAATATCCACCGCGGAGTGCACGCTCTCAGTGAAAGAGCCACGAGGGCTTACGAGGATGCGCGGATCAAGGTACAGCAGTTCGTCAATGCGCCTGAGGCTCGGGAGATTATCTTCGTGCGGGGCACCACGGAGGGCATCAATCTGGTAGCCGGCAGCTTTGGGCGCGAGCATGTCGGGGCGGGTGATGAGATCCTCATTTCCGAGATGGAACACCATTCCAATATTGTTCCGTGGCAGATCCTTTGCGAAGAGAAGGGCGCCCGCCTCCGCGTCGCGCCGATCAACGACAGGGGAGAGCTCCTCATGGAGGAGTACGAAAAACTCCTTGGTCCGCGAACCCGTATCGTCGCGGTCGCACATGTTTCCAACGCTCTGGGCACCGTCAATCCCGTCCGCGAGATCGTCGCGCTCGCGCACAGCCGGAACATTCCCGTGCTGATTGATGGCGCTCAGGCGGTTCCGCACAGGAAGGTGGACGTTCAGGATCTCGATTGCGACTTCTTCACCTTTTCAGGACACAAGATGTTCGGACCGACCGGCGTCGGCGTCCTGTACGGAAAGGCGCAACATCTGGAGAAGATGCCGCCTTATCAGGGGGGCGGGGACATGATCAGCTCCGTCACGTTTGAGAAAACCACGTACAATAAGATACCCTACAAGTTCGAGGCGGGGACTCCCTACATCGCGGGGGGCTACGGGTTGGCCGCGGCGATTGACTACCTCGATGCGATAGGCATGGAAGCGATCGGCGAGTACGAGCATGGGCTCCTGGAGTATGCCACGCGGGCCGTCTCCGGCATTCCGGGTCTGGAGATCATCGGCACCGCGAAGGAAAAGGCGGGCGTTCTCTCCTTCACCCTCGACGGAATCCACCCCCACGACATCGGCACGATCCTGGACCAGGAAGGAATAGCAATACGGACCGGGCACCACTGCGCGCAGCCGCTGATGGACCGCTTCGGGATTCCGGCTACAGCCAGGGCTTCCCTGGCTTTTTACAACACCAAAGAAGAAATCGACCAACTGGTTCTTGGTCTTCGCAAGGTCATCGAGGTGTTTGGCTGATGCCCGATCTACGCGAGCTTTATCAGGAAGTGATCCTGGACCATCAGAAAAGGCCCCGCAATTTTCGACGGCTGGAGGAGGCAAACCGGGCGGCCGAAGGCTATAACCCCCTGTGTGGCGACCGGGTCAACGTGTACCTCGACGTGCAGGACGGAGTTGTCCGCAACGTGGGCTTTCAAGGTTCGGGCTGCGCCATTTCCACGGCTTCGGCCTCCATGATGACGGAAAGCGTCAAAGGGAAGACCGAGGCGGAAGCGAAAGCTCTCTTCGAGCGCTTTCACGATCTTGTCACCGGAAAGTCCGCGCCGGGGGCGGCGGCTCCCGGGCTCGGCAAGCTCACCGTATTCTCCGGCGTACGCGACTACCCTGTCAGGGTGAAGTGCGCGACGCTTGCCTGGCACACACTGCGCGCGGCGTTGGAGGGGAACGACAAGGAACCGGTAGCCACGGAGTGAAGGAGCTAAGAAAGAGCAGCGCCGGCGTATCGCCGGCAAGTGGGCGCGAAAAAATAGAAACAAATGTCCCGACGTGCGGGACGTTGCGCGCTGGCGTACCGCGTAACTAACGGATTGTCGAAGGAGATGCCAAGACGATGGATGATCCCTTGAAAGCCATGCAGGACACGATCAATCAGGCGCAAGTGACTGCGCAAGAATCCCAGCCAGGCCAAGCCGGGGAGCAAAGCCTCAAAGAGAAGGTCATCGAGGTCATGAAGACCGTGTTTGATCCCGAAATCCCGGTCAACGTGTGGGAACTGGGCCTGGTGTATGACATCCGGGTGGACGCGGACGCGGCCGTTGTCGTACAGATGACGCTCACGTCGCCAATGTGCCCCGTGGCGGGTTCACTGCCGCCCGAGGTGGAGCAAAAGGTGCGCGCTATCCCCGGCGTGACATCGGGTAAAGTCGACCTGGTCTGGGATCCGCCCTGGAACCCGAGCATGATGTCCGAAGCCGCGAAGCTCCAGCTCAACATGTACTGAGCTCTTCGCGCCTTTGTATCTTCGTGGTGGATTGGGCGTAGTTCTTTTCCACAAAGACGCGAAGACACAAAGAGTGACCACGTTTTTGCTTCAGGTGAACCGTGAGGTGTACAAGGCGTGTTCTCATCGCGCTGGCACTCACGACGGCGTTCTCGTGCCGGCGAGAACCCAGTCCTGCGCCGGCTCGCCACACCGATTACGTTTATGCGCCTTCCGCTATGAGCGAAGTTCGTTTCATCACACTGGATCCCGGACACTTTCACGCCTCGCTGGTTCAGAAGGAAATGTACCAGGGCGCCTCCAAGACCGTGCACGTTTACGCGCCCCTGGGACCCGATTTCCTGGAGCACCTGAACCGGATCGTGGCGTTCAATACCCGACAGGAAAACCCGACCTCCTGGGAGCTCGAGGTTCACACGGGCCCGGATTTCATGGAACGTATGCTGCGGGAGAAACCGGGAAACGTCGTGGTGATATCGGGCCGGAACCGCGGGAAGGTCGACCGCATCAAAGCGTCACTGGAAGCGGGCCTGAACGTGCTTTCGGACAAGCCGTGGATCATCGAGCCCGCAGACTTCCCCAAGCTGGAGCAGGCCCTCGATACCGCCGGCCAGAACGGTTTGATCGCCTACGACATCATGACGGAGCGCTACGAGATTACCTCGATGCTTCAGCGAGAGCTCGTGAACGATCCGAGCAGTTTCGGGGCGCAGACGCCGGGGACGGAGCAGGAACCGGGCGTGTTCATGGAGAGCGTGCATTATCTTTACAAGACAGTGGCAGGCATGACGCTGCGGCGCCCGGCCTGGTTTTTCGACGTCAGCCAGCAGGGAGAGGGGCTGACTGACGTCGGCACGCACCTGGTCGATCTCGTACCGTGGATGCTCTATCCGGAGCAGGCGATCGATTACAAAAAGGACGTCCAGGTCGTCGCTGCAAAACGGTGGCCGACCGTTCTGACCAAGGCGGACTTCCAGAAAGTCACCGGGTCTTCTGAATTCCCCGGTTACCTTGGCCCGACCGTCAAGGGAGAGAAGTTGGATTACTACTGCAACACGATGGTTTCCTACAGCCTGCGCGGCGTCCACGTGAAGCTGAATGTTTTGTGGAATTATGAGACCCCCGCAGGCGGCGGCGACACGCACTTTGCCGTCTTCAAGGGTTCCAGGTCGCGCATCGAAGTGCGGCAGGGAAAGGAAGAAAAATACCGGCCGGAACTCTACGTTGTCCCGAATACGCCGGCCGACAGGGGGCCGGTACTGGCCGCAGTGAAGAGCAAGATTGACGCACTGCAGTCTAAATTCGAGGGCGTCGCTCTTCAGGATAAAGGGCAAGAGATCCTGGTTGTGATCCCTGACAGGTACCGCGTGGGGCACGAGGCGCACTTCGCCCAAGTGACAAACCATTTCCTCTCGTATCTCAAAGACCCAAAGTCACTCCCCGCCTGGGAGAAGTCCAACATGCTGGCGAAGTACTACGTTACAACCAAGGGCCTGGAGCTCAGCCGCCTGAGTTCGGCGGCGAACTAGCATTGCACCGCCCCTGGAATTTGGGTGTAATTTAGAAGTGCGAGTCACGTTTCATAAATGCGCAACGTATTCCGCCCCAACGGGGCGAAAGGAAGTTAGCCGGGGGGAGCGAAGCGAACCCCCGGGTAGAAGAGGAACAATGATACGCACCCCGGCAGGGGTTGCAGGAGCTCCCCGCGCCCCTGCCGCTGCCGGGGCGCATTCGTTTATTGCAATATTCCCGGGGGTTCGCTTCGCTCACCCCGGCTAAGCTCCCCGCGCCCTTCCAGGGCGCTCGGCCCGATCTGGAAAAATACGTTGGTGTATTTATGAAATCATGTACTTGGTGACTCGCACTTCTGATTACACCCCCTGCAATTTAATTGTGTTAAAAAGACACGGATTAGAGCGTACCATTGATTACACGAAAACAGGCGAAGCCGCAATTGCGGACTGCGGGCTAGATTCGTGAAATCCGTGGCAGTTCTTTCTGGCGTCAATTCTTCCCAGGTTCCCTCCGGAGACGCGCCACATTCTCGCCGAGAATCCGCTTGCTCGAGCGCCACCCTGTCGTGACTAGCCGACGACTAGCCGGCAGGATCCGGCCGCGGTGAGTGATGCCGGGACTCGTTTAAAAGGTCGACGGATGAAAGAGGAAGACGGGGCGGAAAGGCAACTCGTCAGCGAGTTGGCAGAATTACGCCGGCAACTCGAGGAGCTGAAAGCGGCGGAAGCAGAGCGCAAGCGTACAGGGGTCGCGCTCAGTGGAAGCGAAGACCACTACCGAGATCTGGTCGAGCATAGCCGCGATTTGATATGCACCCATGACCTGGAGGGAATTATCCTCTCCGTGAACGAAGTAACTGTAAGGCTCATGGGTTATGACCCGAAAGACTTCATTAACAAGAGAAGCATCCGCGACATTCTGGCGCCCGAGGGCCGCCACCTGTTCGATGATTACCTGGCTCGCATCAAAAGAGATGGGGTGGCCAGCGGGTTGATGGTGGTTCAGACCAGTTCCGGGGAGAAGCGGATATGGGAATACCACAACACCCTGCGCACTGAGGGAGTGGCCTCGCCCATCGTGCGCGGCATGGCGCACGACATCACCGAACACGTGCAAATGGAGAGAGCGCTGCGGCAGAGCGAGGAGCGCCTCGCAGTCACCCTTCGGTCCATCGGCGACGGCGCAATTGCCACCGACAGGGAGGGCCGGATAGTTCTGGTCAACAATGTCGCGGAAAAGCTCACTGGCTGGACCCAGGGAGACGCTGCGGGCAAACGCCTGGACGATGTCTTTCTGTTATTTGACGAAAAGACTCGCGAGCGATGCTACAGCCCGGTGGAAGAAGTACTCGATAAGGGCCGGGCAGTCAGCTTCACCCACCATCTGGTCGCCAGGGACGGCACTGAGCGAACCATCAGCGACAACGCGGCTCCGATAAAGGACGGCGAGGGCAACATAATCGGCCTGGTGCTGGCTTTCCGCGACATTACCGAGCAGCGGAAGATGCAAGAAGAGCTCATCAAATCCGGCAAGCTCGAGTCGCTTGGCGTGCTCGCCGGCAGGATAGCTCATGATTTCAACAACATTCTCACGGCCATCCTGGGCAACATTTCGCTTGGGCAGATGGATGCCGGTTCCAATCAACCCTTGCGCGAGCACCTGGCGGAAGCGGAACAAGCGTGCATAAGGGCTAGAGATCTGATCCAGCAATTGCTCACCTTTGCCAGAGGCGGAGCGCCGGTCAAGAAGGCGGTCTCGATAGCCCGCTTTCTGGAAGACGCCGTCCGTGGCGCGTTGATCGATTCCGAAATGCGATGCGATTTCGATCTGGGCGCCGGCCTCTGGCCGGTCGAGATTGACGAGGGGCAGATGGGCCAGGTCATTTACAATCTGGTGCGTAACGCGCAGGAGGCGATGCCGGAAGGGGGAAATATCACCGTGCGAGCTGAGAATGTCGTCTTCAACGAATCCAGACACCTCCTGCCGCTCCGGCCGGAAAGGGGCGTGAAAATAGCGATACTCGATGAAGGGGTGGGAATACCTCAAGAGAATCTGGCCAAAATATTTGATCCTTATTTTACGACCAAAGCTGAAGCCAGCGGCCTGGGGCTGGCGGCCTGCTATTCGATAGTCAGAAGTCACGGCGGATACCTGAGCGTCGAGTCGAAACCGGGCGCGGGGACGGCCGCTTATATTCATCTCCCGGCTTCGGATAAGGAGGTCGAGACGAAGCGGAAAGTGGAAATAGAGCCCCGCCCGGGCCGCGGCAGGATTCTGGTCATGGATGATGAAGAAGCGATCAGAAAGCTCTGCCGCGACGTGCTGAATCATTTTGGATACGAGGCGGCCTTGGCCAGCGACGGCGCTGAGGCAGTCGAGTTATACCGGCAGGCGAAACAGGCCGGCCATCCGTTCGAGGCGGTCATACTCGATCTGACCGTGCCGGCGGGCATGGGAGGGAAAGAGGCTATCAATAAGCTGCGCGAGATAGACCCTGATATCAAAGCGATAGTCTCGAGCGGCTACTCGGACGATCCGGTGGCGGCCGATTTTCGCGAGCACGGCTTCAGCGGCTTCGTCGCCAAGCCGTATGACATCAACGATCTCGTCCAGGTATTGCACGACGCGCTCACGCGCGAGCACGAGTGATCCATGGTCGACTCCCATGAAAGTTGTCCTGTCGCGGAAAAGAGTCGCCGCGAATTTCAGATTGGAGCCCAGCCACAACCAAAACCACAGATGAACACAGATCTGTGTTCATCCGTGGCTTCATTTTGTGTAGTTTGGCACAGATGTGTTCGCGGTCTTTTGGTTCGGAGTTCAGGCTTTAGCCTGC
>QHZE01000417.1 GCA_003225335.1 Acidobacteriota bacterium | reverse complement strand
CTTTGCCGTTGCCGTGCCTCGGCCCCTTTTGCCCCTTGACCCCGTTTGTTCCTACTCATTGCCCGATGGCAGCCAGTCGCTTGGGATAGAGAGGGAACTTGTCTGTCAGATCAAGCACGGATTGCCGGACCTGGCGTTGCACTTCGGCATCGGCGGGAGATCGGAGAACCCTTGCGATCAGCCGCCCGATGATTTCCATTTCGTGTTCCTTCATGCCCCGGGTTGTCACCGCGGGAGTTCCGATGCGAATTCCGCTCGCTACGAGCGGCGGATTCTTGTCGAAGGGAATAGCGTTCTTGTTCACCGTGATCCCTGCTTTCTCCAGCGCCTGTTCCGCTTCTTTCCCCGTGACTCCGCGGCTGAACACGTCCACGAGCATCAGGTGATTGTCCGTGCCCCCCGACACGAGCCGGAAACCTTCCGATGACAAGGACGCCGCCAGGGTCTTGGCATTCGCGAGAATTTGCTTCTGATAGTCTGCAAAGCCTGGTTGCAACGCTTCCCTCAGGCAGACCGCCTTGGCCGCGATGATATGCACGAGAGGTCCGCCCTGCGTTCCCGGGAATACGATCTTATCCAGTTCTTTCGCAAATTCTTCCCTGCACATGATCAGCCCGCCGCGCGGCCCGCGCAGGGTCTTGTGCGTTGTCGTTGTGACAAAGTCCATATGGGGGAAAGGGTTGGGGTGCAGGCCAGTGGCTACCATCCCTGCAATGTGAGCAATGTCTGCCATCGACAGCGCTCCAACCGAGCTGGCAATCTCATGGATGCGCTTGAAATCGATGATTCTGGGATAGGCGCTGGCGCCGCACACGATGAGACGCGGTTTGTGTTCCCCGGCCAACCGCGCCATCTCATCGTAATCGATCCGCTCGTCGCCCTGCCGGACCCCGTAGGAAACGACCCGGTACATCTTTCCCGAGAAATTGAGCGGATGGCCGTGCGTCAGATGTCCCCCGTGAGCCAGGCTCATGCCCAGTAGGGTATCCCCCGGCTTGCAGACAGTCATATAGACGGCAACGTTGGCCTGCGTGCCCGAGTGAGGCTGCGCATTGACGTGATCAGCGCCGAACAGCTGTTTGGCCCGCTCCCGGACCAGCGTTTCCACCTGATCCACGAACTCGCACCCGCCGTAGTACCGCCTCCCGGGATATCCCTCGGCGTATTTGTTGGTGAACACCGATCCGGCAGCCTCCAACACAGCTTCGCTGACGAAGTTTTCCGAGGCTATCAGCTCCAGGGTCTCATTCTGCCTGCGCGTCTCTCCTGCAATGGCCCGGGCTACTTCCGCGTCTACTTCATGCAATGGTTCGCTCATTTGCGTCCTCAAAATCTGTTGCGTGCGTAATGAAAGAAAGTCTACCTCAGCCACAATTGACAAGAAAGCCTTGAGTTCACCACGAAGAAACGATAGCGGCACAGAAGAGTCAGGGCGACCCTCCGTATTGACTCTGTGTTCACCACGTCTCTATGGTTAACCGAGACGTTAAAAAATGACCAATGACCAATGACAAATGCCGAGGGCTAAGCGCCACCCGGTTCCTATTTGTCATTGGTCATTGGTCATTTGTCATTTGAGAGGATGAGAGAACGAGAGAGGTTTGGTCTTGACTCGGTTCCAGGCTACCCTAGAATTGAGTTACTTTTCTGAGGAGCACAGAATGCGCTGGTCCAGAACCTTTATCCCCACGCTGAGGGAAGATCCCGCGGACGCAGAGTTCCCATCTCACCAGCTGTTGATTCGGGGCGGATTCATCCGTCAGGTCGCGGCCGGCATTTATTCGTACCTGCCCCTGGGACAGCGCACGATGCTCAAAATCGCCGGCATCATTCGCGAAGAGCTGAATGCCGCGGCGGCCCAGGAATTTTTCCTGCCGGCCTTGCATCCCGCCACCCTCTGGCAGGAAACCGGGCGCTGGGAGGACATGGGCGAGAACATGTTTCGCTTGAAGGATCGAGCTGGACGAGACCTTTGCCTGGGCATGACCCACGAGGAGATCTTTACCGACATCGCCCGCAAGGAGATCCGATCCTACAAGGATCTGCCGCAGATCTGGTACCAGATCCAGACCAAATTCCGGGACGAGGCGCGCCCGAAATCGGGACTGCTGCGCCTGCGCCAGTTCATCATGAAAGATTCCTACTCTTTCGACGTGGACTGGGAAGGGCTCGACCGCAGTTATCAGATCCATCACGACGTCTATTGCCGCATCTACACGCGCTGCGGACTCAAGTTTGTCGCCGTCGAGGCCAGCTCGGGCGCCATGGGAGGCAGCAAGTCGCAGGAATTCATGGTACGCATGGAAGCGGGCGAGGACTTTGTCGTGGAGTGCGAGTGCGGCTATGCGGCCAACCTCGAGCGCGCGACCTCCCGGCTGCCGCAGATTCAGGATGAGCCTGGCGGCGACGGGCCGCGCGAGGTCCACACACCAAGTCAGAAGACGATCGCCGATATTGCGGATTTCCTGAAAATCCCGGCCAGTCACCAGATCAAGTCCCTGGTGTACATGGTAAACAACAAACCCCATCTCTTCCTCGTGCGAGGGGACCATCAGCTGAACGAATCCAAGGTGATGGCGGCAGTGAAGAGTGTCCTGGCCCGGCCTGCGCAGCCGGAGGAAATCCGCGAGGCTTTCGGCGCCGGTGCGGGAAGCCTGGGCCCCGTTGGCGTGGCCAGCATGCCGATTTACGCAGACCCGGCGCTCCGCGGACGAAGCAACCTCACTTGCGGCGCCAACAAGGATGATTATCATCTGCAGGGCGTCACCCCGGACGTCCACTTCAAGCCCGTCTGGGTGGATCTGCGAACCGTCGAGAAAGGGGAGCCGTGCATCGAATGCGGCAAACCTCTCGATGTCTACAAAGCGGTGGAAGTCGGTCACATTTTCAAGCTCGGGACCAAATATTCGGAAAGCATGGGAGCCATGGTGCTCACGGCCGACGGAAAGCAGACGCCCATTGTCATGGGGAGCTACGGGATCGGGTTGGAGCGTATCATGTCCTCTGCGATCGAACTGTATCACGACAAGGATGGGATTATCTGGCCGGTCTCGATCGCGCCCTTTTCGGTCATCATCACGCCCGTCAACTACAAAGACGAGATGAAGGAAGCCGCGGACAGGCTCTATGACGCGCTGGGACGGGCCGGGATAGACGCTCTGCTGGACGATCGGGTCGAGAGACCCGGCGTGAAGTTCAAGGACGCGGATCTCATCGGCATCCCTTATCGCGTCGTGATCGGCCCCGAGAAGCTGAAACAGGGGAAAACGGAAATCTTCCACCGCGCCACCAGACAGACGGAGGTCGTCGATATCGATTCCGCGGTCTCGACTCTTCTCGGCAAACTCCGTACCCCGTAACGCCTCAGACCACGGGAAAGCTACTCCGGCTCCGTTTCACCGCGAAGACGCTAAGTGCGCAAAGGAATCGCAAACTATACCAGTTCCAAAAATTTTTACCTCTTTTACAAAAAACTTGGTAGTGGGTCATTTTGAATTTGAAAAGGACCCACTACCAAAAACTTGGCGGCCCTTTGCGCTCTTCGCGTCTTCGCGGTTTACAAGAGGTCCGGAAGGGTTCAGGTCTTCTTGGCGCGCGGGTGGCAGGACTGATAGACGCGCATGAGTTGCTCGATCGAAACGTGCGTGTACTTCTGTGTCGTAGACAGGTTTTCATGACCGAGGAGTTCCTGGATCGCGCGCAGGTCGGCGCCGGCGTTCAGCATATGGGTCGCGAAGGAATGGCGCAGCGTGTGCGGGTGGGCCTTCAAGCGCTGCGCCAGGCTGCCCGCGTAGCGCTCCACCATGTACTCCACACTGCGGGACGTTAACCTGTTCCCCCTGGCGTTCAGAAAGACCGCGTCCAAATCAGGTTTGCGCGCTTTCTTTACAATCTCCCCGCGGACGCGCAGGTATTCTTCCAGGGCCGACCGAGCTTTTTGCCCGAAGGGAGCCAGGCGTTCTTTCCGGCCCTTGCCCACAACTCGCACCAGGGTCTCCTCCAGATCGACGTCCCCCAGATCCAGGCTCACCAGCTCGCCGACACGAAGGCCCGTAGCGTAGAGCAGCTCCAGAATGGCACGGTCGCGTTTCCCTTTGGGGTTTGAGATATCGGGAGCTTCCACGAGCAAGGTCATGGCCTCGGGCATCAGGTAGTCCGGCAGTAGTTTTTCCTGCCGCGGCGTGGAGACAAGCTTTGCCGGATTGGCCCGGACGGCGTCCTGCGCGCGCAAGAACTTCATGAAGGAACGCACCGTGGCCAGTTTTCGGGCTACTGAAGACTTCTTGTTGTTCCGCTGGTACAGGCGCCCTAGAAACTCCCGGATCGTAATGTTGTCAATCTGGTCCAGCTCGGGTTCGGCGCGTTGTTCTCCTTCAGGCGAGCGGGTCAGGTATGTATAAAACTGGCGCAGGTCCGAAGCGTAGTTCCGGAGTGTGTGAGGAGAAGCGTTACGTTGATACCGCAGATGATCCAGATACCTTTCAATCCACCGCGACAATGGCTTTTCTTCCGGTTTCTGCACAGGCATCGGTACCATTTCGGATTGCGGATTTCGGATTGCGGATTAAAAACCCCTGCCTTTCAATCCGCAATCGTCAATCCGCAATCGTCAATCGTCAATCCGCAATCGTCAATCCATTGCTCCATCGCCAGGAGAGCCTGCTCCACCTGAACGCGGTGGCGCTCTTTTCGGTCTCGAACCTTATTCTTCAAATCTTCCGCTGCCGGGGGCAGCAAGCCAAAGCTGATGTTTGCAGGCTGGAAATGTCGCGGGTCCGAGAAGGCAATGTAGTGCACGAGGCTGCCGCAGGCCGTGATCCGGGGAGGAACGGCGGGTTCGAGCCCCTGCGCCACGCGGCACGCGTTGACTCCCGCCAGCAGACCGGTGGCGATAGATTCCACGTAACCCTCGACTCCGCAGATTTGTCCGGCAAAAAAGAGCCCGGGATCCTTTCGGGTCTGCAGCGTCGGCCCGAGAAGCTTGGGCGACTGGATATACGTATTCCTGTGAATCTGTCCGAAGCGGAGAAATTCCGCCTGCTCGAGTCCGGGAATCAGCCGGAACACGCGCTTCTGTTCGGGGAATTTGAGATGGTTCTGGAAGCCGACAAGGTTGTAACTGTC
>QHZE01000416.1 GCA_003225335.1 Acidobacteriota bacterium | reverse complement strand
GAGGAGTTCCCCTGGAGATCAAGGCGGGCGCTATCGCCAGCAAGGCGCATGCCGCGCCGGCGGCCAGGCCCAACAGCAGAAGCGCCCCGTTTTCTGAAACCACCAGGACGGCCAGGTCCGCTCGCCGGAATCCTACGGCGCGCAACAGCGCCAGTTCCTGGCGCCTTTCGAGAACGTTGCGCAGCAATACCACACCCAGACCGACGGTGCCCAGGACCAGGCCTAACCCGCCGAGAGACTGGAAAGTCGAAAGGTAAGTGCTCTCCACTTTATGGTAGGTCGCGAGCCGTTCCTCCGTGGCCGTGGCATCAAAACCGAAGTCGGCAAGCCCCTCTTCCAGGACGCGAGCCACTTCGGACGCGGCGCGGTCCGGGACGTCTATCAAAAAGAACCGATAACCTTGCTGTTCGGGGAAATAGCGCAGGAAATTGGTTTCGGAGATCAGCAATTCTCCCTGGAAAATGCTGCCTCTGAGCGCCGCCACAAGACGCAACCGGGCCGTCTCTCCGCGGCTGTTACGCACGACCAGTTCCTCCCCCAAACGACGGTGCAAAATGTAATGGATCGAGTTGGCGTCTCCGATTGCCGGAATCACGCCGGGTTCCCCCGCAGACTCCAAAAGCAGCCATGGGTTCTCTTTTTCGTCCGCGGTCTTGGCCAGAGACTCCTGAAAGGAAAAGCGGCCGCTGCGCAGGAATTCTTTGCCGGCTCCCAGGACCCTCGGCTCGCGCGGCGCATAGAGGTTCAAGCAGCTCGCGTCGTCCCCGGGACGCAAGCGAAAGGGGACAAACGTTGCTCCTCGCAACGTGTCCATCTCCTTCGGAGAAAACCCGACAGCCTCCTGCCCTTCGTTGGTATTGAGGTTGTGAACCAGAGGCAGGACGGATTCGGCAAACAACGTGAAGCCTCCGGTTCCCGAAGTGCGGCCGCGTGGAGCTTTTGCCGGATCGTAGCGGAATGCCTCCAGCGAAACGATGACGAACGTCGCAAAGGCAATGAGCGCGACGCAAAGGACGCTGCGCCCGGGACGATACCCGGCATTGCGCGCACCCAGCCGGATGAGGGCAGGCAAGCCCCTTCCGGAGAGGACCACGCTTCTTTCCCTGCGAAATGCCAGGGCGATCGTGCCGAGCAGTGCGACGAGCAGCAACGAGCCGGCGCCGAAAAATCCCAAAACGCCGTCAATCCAGCCGAGGGCCGCGCCGGCGAGAAGCCCGAGACCCGCTGTCAGAGCGACAAGCACAACGACACGGAGTTTTTGCGAGCGCCGCTTCCTCGACGACACGGAGTCAAGAGCTCCGGTAAGCAAGGAACGCGCGGAACTCTGGGTCAAGCCTCTCAAAGTCAGAGCGACGGACACGATCGCAACGCCGCAACCCGCGATGGAACCGACGAGCAGAGGCATCCCGGAGAGGTGGAGGCGCACCTGCGTCGTCCCCACAGCCGCGGACCACCAGGTGCGCAAGCCGAACAGCAGAAGTCCGGCATACCCCGCCGAGGCTGCGACACCGAGGAGACTCCCTGCCGCGGAGAGTAAGACCGCCTCCCGGATGAAAATCGCCTGGATCGTTTGGGACGAAAAACCCATCGACCGGAGCAGCCCTATTTCCCGCACTCTCTGCTCCACGCCGAGGCGGAAAAACAGGGCTGCGAGCAGGACGGCGGAGACGATCAGGAAAAAACTGAAGTACAGGAAATACTCTCCGAAATCCGTACTCCCCTGTGAAGCTTCGATCCCCGCGCCCTTCACGGAGCGCAGCGCAAATCCCGACATCTCGGGATCGAGCCGGGAGTGCAGTTCCCGAGAGAACGTTCCGAAGACTGCGCCGGCAGTGTCCCCGTCAGAGGGCAGAAGTCTTATGGAAGAATACATGCCAAACCGCGTCCGCCAGAGATCCTGGCCTTTCTTCAGGAGGATGAATGCTTTGGGTGTCGTGCGGTATCGTTTCCAGTAATCTTCGTCGCCGGGCCGGATGCGTTTCAGATCGATGGGAAAAGGCGGATCCCAGTCGTGGAGGCTGTCGGCATCTGTGACACCTGGAACTTCCGGAGCCAATGCAGGGTCCAGAGCGCCCCCTTCGAGCGCGAACACACCCGCGAGGCGAAAACGGGCCGTCCTTTCGATAAGGCGCCCCTCTTCGAGCCAGACGTAGTAACTGATCTCGAGTGGATCTCCAGGAGCCAGTCCCAGGTCGCGCTGCGCCCACTCATTGAGCCAGATGGAATCCCCGGCATCGTTCTCCGCTCCGTCCGGCAGGTCTCCAGATACAAGACGGAAATGCGTTGTGCTGCTGCGAAAGAGGTCCGTGGCGGCGATTACGGAGTAGGGAATGGACTTTGTGCCCGAGCGGATCGTGTTGGCAAGATAGGTGTAGATTCCGTACGCCTGCAGACGCGAGGCGGCGGCTGCGGCTTCCATGACTGCGCGCGCAAGGGGTTCTTCCAACAGGATTCTCGAGCTTTCGACGGAGATAGCGTTCCTGTTTTCAAGGATGCGCAGGCTCAACCCCAGGTCCTCGGGAGCGAAACTGTCTCGCAGCAACTTTCGCAGTACTTCAGAATGATCGCCATCTCCCTTTCTCGATACCAAGAGCGTGTTGACGCGGCCGGGTTGTTCGAGATCGATCTGGAGTCTCTTGAGAGGGACAAAGACCGTGAGAACGCTCGCCTGCCCCGGTTGGAGAGAAAACTCCGACAGCCTGTGCGGAGACAGGATCTCGCCGCAAACCAGGCGGATGGTCCGCCCGATATCGTCGCGATGACCGTAGAGCGATTCCGTCGGGATGCCCGCCGGGTTTTCGATTCTCAAGAGAACCGGATCCTGAAGCTGAACCTGGATCTCCCGTGCCAGAGCCTCACCGATGAGGGCCTGGCGCCCTTCACCGGCAGGAACGGCATCCAGGTCTTGAAACTTCCAGAATCTCTGGTCGACGCCGTACACGTTGACGTTGCGCGCTCGCAGCCCGGACTTCTGATTGATCAGGAGCCCGCGAGCAAACAGCACCGGACAAATCCCCTTGAAGCTTGGCTGGAAGTCACGGCGGGAGGCAATGGCGCCGGCAAGGTCGTCGCGGAAGAACCTGCCAGCGGAGATGACGTAGTCCGTGTTCCCCAGACGTTGCAGAACGAGATCGCGCAGACTGGATCGAACCGACTCTCCCACCAGGAGAGCCCCGGCGAGTACCGCTACGCCTGTGGCGACACCGGCAATCACAGCCAGATTGGTGCGCCAGAAGTACGTCAGGTTTCTCCACAGCAGGCGGCGGATGGTCATTGCAGGCACCAAGCAACCAGTTCTCCGTGTCTCTGTGCCTCTGTGGCAAACAGGTTACGGTCGAAGTCACTTCCGCGAGCGATTGCCTTTCGGCCGCAGGTAGTTGTTGAACGTCCATGCGCCGATCAGGATGCCCGACGTCAGACCGTCTTCGTTGGCAGACCGATAGTGGATACCGCCGTAGAGACGGCTGAGCGCTGCTTCGTAAGCCGCAGCAGAGAAGCTGTTGAAGCTGCGGAACACGCCCGGCAGGAAATCCGAGCCACTCGTGAAGGCGATGTTATCCGTGCCGTAGAACGAAGCCAGCACGGTCGCGGCTGCGCCACTGAAGGTGCTGTGGCCAGAGGTGTAGTCAGGGAACGGAGGGGTCACGATCAGCGAGCTCCAGGTGGGATCCGGCTCTGTGGCGCCGTTGCCGTCCGTATTGCCGTTGCGGATCGCTGTCACCGGGCGCCAGAAGTCGTACGTGTATTTCGCATCCCAGGCGCAAATGGCGGCGTCGGCCATGGCGATGTTCAACAGGGCAAACAGCCGGGCATTCTCTTCCATCGTGTTGCCCCGCGCGCCGCTGACGTTCTGTGCAATGCTGTTCCAATGACCTGGAGGAGTTTCCGTACGGGCGCCGTCGGCCCAGAACAGGGCGATCTCGGTCTGTTCCGTGGTGCGGGTGGCGCTGGCGGCCGAGCCGAGTTCTTTGATTTCATTGTAATCCTCAACCCACCTCGCGCTGGCGAGAGGAGGCGGTCCAGTGGGACGGAACGCGTCGCTGCCCGTCATCGCGAAAGGAGTAACGAAACCCCACCCCGGCAGCAGGTACGGAGCAAATGCGGGCGGCGTCGGCTGCCAATAACCAGGGCCGCTGCCCGAAGGCGGCGGTACCGCCGCGCTGGAACCATCCTTCTCGCGCCAGGCAAGGATTTCACCCGCGACCCATTCGCCCCACGCGGTGCCCTTGGCCTTTCGCTGGCCGTTTCGAATGGCAGCAAGGATTGTGGTCTGGAGCGCGTCGAAGGCAACTGCGTTAGCCGGGAAAAGCGTGCTAAGCACCCTGTGGGCGGCGGCGCAGGCGGCGGCTTCCCTGGAAGCACTGGCCGGGACTCTGCTCGGCACAAAGTACCTTTCGTGCGTGCGGCTGATCCCGTTCACCGCGTCATAGATGGACGCGTGCAGGATGGCGAGGTTGCGCGAGGCCAAGGGTGGGGGAGTTAGGTTGATACGGATGGCGTTCAAGGCCGCCTCGTTCCAATCCGTGACCACATCGGCGTGCGCACTGATGCCGCTGCCCAGCATCGTCAAGATAATCGAGCTAATCAAGCGACGCCGTTTCATGGTTTGTTCAACCGACGCGCTGCGTCCAGGTCGGAGACCACCAATGTAGCGGCCTGCCGAAAACTCCGGGCACTCCCAATTGCGGTTACAGCCACCGCAACTCGACTACACAGAGGACACAAATCCTCCCAGTACCGTATTCAAGATCCCCCTTCCGGGAGGAACAGACTCATCTCGTCAGACTCGCAAACCACCTCCTTGTCGTAAGGGTCTCGATAAAAACTCCCAGGAGTCG
>QHZE01000415.1 GCA_003225335.1 Acidobacteriota bacterium | reverse complement strand
CCTCATCGCGCGGGCGGCCGCGCGCCAACGGGAGATCGCTACGCGGCTTTCGATCGGCGCGAGCCGCAGGCGAATCATCCGTCAGTTGCTGACCGAAAGCCTGGTTCTGGCGACCGCGGCGGGATTGTTGGGAGTGGGTATCGCGTACATCCTGCCGCCGTATGTGTTGGCGCGCGCGATGGACCAGCCGCCGAACCTCCGGTTCGAGCCGGACATGTATGTGATGGCGTTCTCGGTAGCGCTCTCGGCCGTCGCGTCAGTCCTCTTCGGCTTGGCGCCGGCGCTTCACGCCACGCGCGTGAGTGTGGCCGGGGCAATGAAGGAGCAGGCGTTCGGATCCCGCCTGAGGCTGCGGAGCGTATTGCTCGGCGCGCAAGTCGCACTGAGCGTGATTCTGCTCGTGGCCGCCGGGCTCATGATGCGCGGCGTCCAGCACGCGAGCGAGCGCAATCCCGGATTTGAGGTCAGCAACATCAGCGTCATTTCGTTCGAGTTGCCGGCGAATTCATACAATCCTGGTCGTATCCGAACCCTCCTCTCCGGACTTCAGGACGCGCTGGGCAACGCTCCAAATCTTCATCCCTACGGGTTGGCGAGAACTGCGCCCTTCGCCAACGGGCATTGGTGGACGAGTTTTCGTCTTCGAGGGGAAGACGCAACGCGTGAGAGGTTGATCGAGACTCAGGAGGTTGCGGGAGATTACTTCGGCGTGCTGGGTGTTCCGATCGTGTCCGGGCAAGGTTTCGAACCATCGGATGCCCGTCGCGGGGCGGTTCTCGTCAATGAGACGATGGCGCGGCAATACCTGGGCGATGAGCACGCATTGGGCAGGACCGTCATTCTGGGGAAGGAAGCCCGCGAAGTGGTCGGCATAGTAAAGGATACGTACGCGACCGGGCTCGATTCGATTGAACCGCTGATATATGCACCCGTTTCCGGCAGGGAGATGCCCCAGTTACTCCTGCGCTCTTCGTCAGCTGGGGCCGTGGACAGCGCAACTGCTATCGCGAAGCGCCTCGACCCGCGGATTCAAGTTCGCGCGGAGCCATTGGCCGCCCAATTGGAACGTCACTTGTCGCCGGCGCGTACGGCGAGCGCCTTGGCTGCAATGCTCGGGTTGCTCGCGCTGACTCTCGCGTCAGTTGGGATGTCCGGCGTATTCGCATATGTCGTCCGGCAGCGAACTCGCGAGATCGGGATTCGGATGGCGCTGAGCGGGTTCGACCTTGTGACATACGGCGCGGTTTGCCTCGTTCTGTCGGCAGCCGCCATTGCGGCCAGTTGGCGCCCTGCCAGGCGCGCGATGCGCGTCGAACCGGTCCAGGCTTTGCGGTACGAGTAACCCTCCGGCCTCGGAGAATAGACTCGTGACGGATATCGCGCATCTATCGTTTCGGTCCAGCCTGGAAGAGGTTCACCGGATAGGAGGAGGAAAGACAGAATTTTTCCAACATTCTTGGGGCGTCCCCTTTGGAGTGCGCAAGCTTGCTTGCGCCTTTCCGGCGCCGGAGCAACTCCACACGAACAAAGGCGGCAGCAAGCTCTGGACCTCACACGCATCTCGTTAATCAGACATGTGCCCCGGCACCTTTGGGGCGGAGACCGGCCCGCAGTTCCAGTTGCTCTTCCACCCCAGAGGGGTGGGAGGAAATCAGCCAGGGGTGAGCGCTTTTTGCGAACCCCTGGGTGATGCGCCCAGCCAAAAAAGATGACTCCGCCCCAGCGGGGCTGGAGGGCTAAATGCGGAACTCCGTTGGCGAGGCTGTTTTTGGTAGTCCCACCGCCCCTGCCGGGGCGGGTTGTAAGGCAGGCCCTGATTCCAGGGGTTCGCAAAAAGCGCTCACCCCTGGCTAAGTTCCTCCCGCTCCTTCGGAGCGGTCGCCACGACTGAAGTGGTGGCCTGACTGGGCGGTATGACGTGGCTCGCTATTGATAGCGAGTGAGCCCAGTCATTCACGGGCGAGACGCCCGTGCCACGTTGGCTTCGTGGCATGGCCGTCCCGGCCATGATACAAAACTTGACCGATTTGTGAACTTGGCAACCACCAAGTGGACCTAGTTTCGCACCAGGTCATGCCGGTGGCCGCGTTCGTATTTTCTGGCCGGCACGAATGAGATGGGTTCGAGCGTCGGGGGAGAATATGAGGCGCGTTGCTGCTCTTCCGGCGGCGTTCCGTACAGAGTCGTCCGCTGGCGAGGCACGCGATCGACGGACCGGATGATCCTATCCATGCTCTCCGGCGGAAGCTCCTGGCCATGGAGTGTTCCTGCCGCGCGACTGATGCTTTCATTCATCAATGTCCCGCCGAGATCGTTGCACCCAGCCTGAAGGCACACGCGGACGCCCTCGGTTCCCATCTTGACCCAGGACACCTGGATGTTGGTGATGTAGGGATGAAGTGAAAGGCGGGCCACAGCGTGCATCAGCACGGACTCGCGAAACGTGGGGCCCCGGCGAGCATGTCCCTTCAGGTAGATCGGCGCTTGCATGTGGACGAAGGGGAGCGGGACAAACTCGGTGATGCCGCCAGTGCGCTTCTGCAGCTCGCGAATGCGGACCAGATGCCTCGCCCAGTTCGCGGGACCGTCGATGTGGCCGAACATCACGGTCGAAGTCGTGGGGATGCCGGCACGGTGCGCCGCTTCGATCACCTCCAGCCACTGCTCCGTATTGATCTTATCGGGGCAAAGCTCCGCCCTGACGTCGTCGTCGAGCACTTCGGCTGCCGTCCCTGGGAGCGAGCCCAGCCCCTCCTGCTTCAGCAGCACGAGGAAGTCGTGGAGGCTCAGGCCCAAGGTTCTGGCGCCTTGCCAGATTTCGAGCGGTGAGAAGGCGTGTACATGGATGGCGGGGACGGCGGCTTTGACCGCGCGGCAAATGGCCAGGTAGGTCCGGCCTGTATACTCCGGGTGAATGCCCCCCTGCATGCAGACTTCCGTTCCCCCGCGCCTCCAGGCTTCCCGGGCTCGACGGGCGATCTCTCCGCTCTCCAGCTCATACGGAACCCCGCGAAGACTCTCGCTGAGCTTTCCTTTTGAGAAGGCGCAGAATCCGCAACGGAAATAGCAGACGTTCGTGTAATTGATATTGCGGTTCACCACGTAAGTGACGACTTCCCCGTTGACCTCCTTTCGGAGGGCGTCGGCAGCCTCGCAGACGGAGAAGAATTGATCGCCCCGGGACTTGTACAGGTAAGCGATCTCTGCTTCAGAGAGTTCCCCACCGCCCTTCGCTTTCGCCAGGATCTCCCTCAAGCCGGGGCTTACTCCGTAGCTTATGCGACCGCGCGCGCCCGCCAGCTCACATCCGGGTGGGAGCGTGGTAAGTTCTCCGGGACACCAATCTTCCGCCCTGGCCAGACCCTGACTGTCCATCGCACGGAGGACCGCCGGGCGGACGGACTCATCCAGCCACCGTTTCCCATCCAGTGCGTAGGCAGGATAAATCGCGAGGCGCTCGACGAGTTCCTTGCCGCAGGCCTTGGTGCTCCTGGCCAGCGCGTCAAGTTGCGGCCAGGGAGCTTCGGGGTTGACATGGTCCGGTGTGACCGGAGAAACGCCCCCCCAGTCGTTCAGCCCCCCATGAATGAGCTTCGGGTAGTCGTCGTAGCTCAGGTTCGGCGGCGCCTGGATATTCATTTCAGGACCGAAGATGATCCTGCACACGGCAATAGTCCAACGAAGGTCGTCGAGGTCCGGCTCCGGGGCCCCGGCCATCCTCGTGTTCTCCTTGGCCCGGAAGTTCTGGATGATGATTTCCTGGATGTGGCCGTATCGCCGATGGAGCGCACGCAGCGCCAGAAGGGATTGAATCCGTTCCAGGCGGGTCTCGCCGATACCAATCAGAATGCCGGAGGTGAAGGGCACCCCTATTTCTCCAGCCGTTCGGATGGTCTCGAGTCGCATGTCGGGGCGCTTGTCGGGGGACCGGTAATGGACCCCGCCGGGCTCGCAGAGACGATCTGAAATATTTTCCAGCATCAGTCCCTGCGACACGGAAGTTTTTCGCAGCGCAACCAGCTCCCCACGGGTCATCACACCGGGGTTTACATGAGGGAGTAACCCGGTCTCACGCAGCACGAGCCCGGCCATCTCTGCAAGGTACGAGACCGTTGTCTCGTGACCCAGGGAAGCCAGCTCCTTCCTCGCGACCTTGTAGCGCCGCTCGGGCTTGTCACCCAGCGTAAAAAGAGCTTCCTTGCAGCCCTGTGAGGCGCCGGCGCGGGCGATCTCCAGGACCTCGTCCGGCGTCAGATATGCGTTCTTCCCGGGTAAGGGGGGATGCGCGAAAGCGCAGTAGTGGCATACGTCCCTGCAGAGCTGCGTGAGCGGGATGAAAACTTTCCGGGAATAAGAAATCAGGTTTCGATGCCCGGAGTCGCGCAGACTCGAAGCCACAGGCAGCAGCGGCTCGAGGTCCTGCTCTTCCGCGAGAGACACCACGTCCAGGTCCTCGGGCAACTTGCCGTTGAGTGCCATCTCAAGAACCGTCTGCGTCATCTCCCGCATTCCGAGAACTCCCTTTCCAACCGGCTCCGTTTCGCTACACATAGATTCGCAACACGATCAGAGCCGCGCGGGTGAGCAAGGAACACCTTCTCTTATACCTCCAGGTCGACATAGTAGGCAATGAAGTGCGTCGGGTGCAACTAGAAGTGGGAGTCAATTCACCGATATTCCGGCAGACTTTGGGGGCCAACCCATGCTATTTTCCCACCGGCACCCAAAAGCGATTTCCTACCTTTTCTTTGAAGAATAGACTCGTGACGGATATCACGCCCCTATCGTTTCGGTCCAGCCTGGAGGAATACCAGAAGCAGGCCGAGGAACTGTTCGAAGCCTTGAGGGCAGGCGATCCCGGCGCGATCCAGCTCGTCAGACACAAGCACCCTCGCTTCCTGGACGCCAGTATCCCGTGGCTGCCAAAGAATCTGTCGGACTCCGAAGTTCGAAGCGTCACGCTCGAGCTTGCCGATGCTCAACTTGCCATCGCCCGCTGGTACGATTTCGAGAGTTGGCCGAGGCTTGCGGAATACGTCAAAGCGGTCACTCAGGAGGGGTCTCCGGTCTCAAAATTCGAATCGGCCGTGGAAGCAGTCATCACAGGTGACGTGGCCAGACTGCAGTCGCTGCTGCGCGAGAATCCGGACTTAGTTCGAGCGCGGTCGACGCGTGTCACGCATTTTGACCCGCCTGCGCATCGGGCCACGCTTCTTCATTACGTCGCCGCCAATGGCGTCGAAGGTTACCGCCAGAGAACACCCAATAACGCCGTTGAAGTCGCGACGATCCTGCTCAAAGCCGGCGCCGAAGTTGACGCATTGGCGGGGATGTACGGCGGAGAGCACACGACGATGAGCATGCTGGTGTCGAGTTGTCACCCGGCGAAGGCCGGAGTGCAGGTTGCGTTGGTCGAGACGCTCCTGGATTTTGGCGCAGCGATTGACGGGCGCGGTTCCGGCGAGTGGACGTCGCCGCTCATGACCGCTCTGGCTTTCGGGTACCGGAGCGCCGCCGAAGCGCTCGTCCGGCGCGGCGCTCGAGTGAACACCGCCGCCGCAGCCGCCGGACTGGGGCGACTCGCGGATGCGGCTCAATTGCTCGCGATGGCCAGCAGTGACGATCGGCATCGCGCACTCGCGCTGGCCGCCCAACACGGCCACGTGGAGATTGTCCGGTTGC
>QHZE01000414.1 GCA_003225335.1 Acidobacteriota bacterium | reverse complement strand
CGCTGCCGGACGAGCGCATCCAACAAATCCGCGACCTGATCGGCAAGCATAAATGGGAATACCGCACAAAGGAGACACCGCTGGAGATCACGGTCCGAAAGCTCTAGGGCGACGGGATGACAGGATTTGCCGGACAGGATAACAGGATCTACGGGATGTGGGGACAGGATGACAGGATTTATCAGACAGGATCTACTGGATGTTTGGCGACAGGGTAACCCCGCCCGTGAGGGTTTGTGAGGGCATGTGCAATCTCAAATTTCAAATCTGAAATTTCAGATGTCTTCTCGAAAGTTTTGTCGGGTCCGGTGGGAGCCAGGGCCGAAGGCGCCGCAGTGAATAGGGCCGTCCGTGAGGGCATTTGAAATCTCAAATAATCTCAAATTTCAAATTTGAAATTTCAAATGTCCCCCCGGCCCAGAGGCCGCGGCTACGTACTGACTGCCCAGGTATCCCTTTCCGTGCGGCTGCCAGGGGTCACCGTCTCAATTGGAGTTTTACTTTACCTGAGGATTGTTAGTTTATGGACCCGGCAACTTCGAACAAACCCTGGCGGCGCAGCTTCTGGTTCTTGATTTTTACGCAGTTCCAGGGTGCGTTCAACGACAACGCTTACAAGTTCCTGGTGATCCTCTGGGTCGCCTCGATGGGCCTCCGGGAAGATGCGCGGAACCTCCTGGTCCTGGTGGTTGGAGCCCTCTTCGCGCTCCCTTTCATCCTGTTCTCCATGGCCGGCGGTTACTTGGCAGACCGTTACAGCAAGCGCTCGGTGACCGTCGGGACAAGGGCGTCCGAAATCCTGGTGATGCTGCTCGCGCTCGCGGGACTGTCTCTCAGCAGCCCGCCTCTTGCGCTGGCGGCTGTCTTCCTCTTGAGCGCGCAGAGCGCCTTTTTCGGGCCGTCGAAATACGGCCTGCTGCCTGAGCTGCTCCCGGAGAAACGCCTCTCGTGGGGCAATGGAATCCTGGAGCTCGGGACCTTTCTCGCAATCATTACCGGCCAAGTGGCAGGGTCCGTGATGGCCGAGGCGTTCCGGGGCAGGCAGGCATGGTCAGGCGCCATTCTGCTCGGACTCTCTGTTTTGGGACTTCTCTGCAGCCTCGGGATCGAGCGGGTCCCCGCAGCCAACATCTCCAAGAAGTTTCAGCTCAACTTCCTTGCGAATCTTCTGAGTGAGATCCGGGAGATCCGCAAGGATCGCGTTCTGTTCCTAGCGGTGCTCGGCAATACCTACTTCTTCTTTCTTGCGGCCCTGCTGCAGTTCAACATCCTTTTCTACGGCAAGGACGTTCTCAAGCTCTCGGAATCGAAAATTGGCTATCTGCAGGCTGCGGTGGCGATCGGTATCGGCGTGGGGAGCCTCGCCACCGGGTACCTTTCGGGAAACAAGATTGAATACGGGCTCATCCCCCTGGGCGCCATTGGGATGTCGGCGCTGGGGACAGCTCTCTATCGGCCGGGTCTCTCTCTCGGCTCCATGGCTGTAAACCTTGCGCTGCTCGGCTTCTTCTCGGGATTCTTCATCGTGCCGATCAACGCTTTGATCCAGCATCGTCCGAGCGCGGATCGCAAGGGCGGCGTCATAGGGGCAGCGAATCTCCTTTCTTTTGTCGGAGTCTTTGTCGCTGCTGGGGTCTATTACGTCATGACGGACCTGATCCGGCTCGACGCGCCCACTATCTTTCTCGCGAGTGCCGCCGGGACTCTGATTGCGACGATCTACGTAATCGTTCTGCTGCCCGCCGCGCTGCTGCGGCTGTTTCTCTGGTTCGCCACGCACTCGCTCTATCGGATACGGGTCGAGGGCCGCGACAATATTCCCGAGAAGGGGGGCGCGCTCTTCGTCTCCAACCATCTTTCTCTGATTGACGCGCTCCTGCTGACGGCGTCAACGGACCGCCGCATCCGCTTCCTGATGTTCAAAGACTACTACGAGCATCCTTTGATCCATCCGTTTGCGCGCGTCACGCAGGCGATTCCGATCTCGTCGCAGCAGCGGCCGCGCGAGATGATCCGGTCGTTGAGAAGCGCCAGTGAGGCGATCCGGACCGGCCATGTTGTCTGCATCTTCGCCGAAGGGCAGGTCACGCGTATCGGACAGCTCCTGCCGTTTCGCCGGGGGCTGGAGCGGATCATAAAGGGGGTCGAGGCGCCCATCATTCCGGTGAGCCTCGATGGCGTCTGGGGAAGCATCTTCAGTTTCGAGCGGGGGCGTTTTCTCTGGAAGCTGCCGCGGCAGGTACCGTATCGGGTGACGATTAGTTATGGCCGCCCCATGCCGCCCACGGCGAGCGCTTTTGAGGTTCGGCAGGTAGTGCAGGAGCTTCAGAGCGCGGCGTACGCCCATCGCAAGAAGAAAATGCGGCCGCTGCACCGGGCCTTTGTCCGCACGGCGCGGCGGCATCCTTTCCGATTTGCCATGGCCGACGCGCGAGTCCCGCGCCTGCGCTTCGGGGCGTCGTTCACGCGCACCGTTTTCCTGGCGCGCCGCTTGAAGGACGCATGGCGCGAGCAGACCATGGTCGGCATCCTCTTGCCTCCCTCCGTTGCCGGTGCGCTGGTGAATTTCGCCGCGTTGCTTATGGGGAAGGTTCCCGTAAACCTGAACTATACCGTCTCCAACGAAGCCATCGCATCCTGCGCCCGGCAGTGCGAAATACGGACCGTCGTCACTTCAAAAGCATTTCTGGAGCGCGTCAACATTCAAGTGCCCGGAAAGACGGTCCTGCTCGAAGAGCTCGCAGACAAACCGCGACTCGGAGAAAAGCTGCTCGCGCTTTTAGTGGCCTGGACGCTCCCCGTCCGCACGCTGGAAAGGACCTTGGGTTGCCGGAGGGATATCGTGCTCGACGACCTGGCGACGGTCATTTTCTCCAGCGGAAGCACCGGCGATCCGAAAGGGGTGATGCTCACCCACTACAACATCGGTTCGAACATCGAACAGCTCGGGCAGACCTTCGCGCTGGATCGGCAGGACAGGCTTATGGGCATCCTTCCGTTCTTTCATTCCTTCGGGTTCACCGGAACGTTTGCCCTCCCGCTCGCACTCGGAGTGGGGGTCGTGTACCACCCCAACCCGCTGGATGCCAGGGCCGTCGGGGCGCTGGTGAGTGAATATGCAGTCACGTTCATGCTCGCCACCCCGACTTTCCTGCAAGCCTACATGCGGCGTTGCGAGCCGGGTGAGTTTGGCAGCCTGCAATATGTTCTGGTCGGGGCGGAGAAGCTGCAGGACCGTGTGGCGCAGTCCTTCGAAGACCGGTTCGGCATCCGGCCGCTCGAGGCCTATGGTTGTACCGAGTGCGCTCCTGCGGTGACCGTCAACGCGCCGGACTATCGCGCCGCCGGCTTCCGCCAAGTGGGCGCCAAGCGGGGGAAAATCGGACACCCGCTCCCGGGTGTGAGCGCGCGCATCGTGGATCCTGAAACGATGCAACCGCTGCCGCTGGGGCAGGCCGGATTGCTTCTCGTGCGCGGGCCCAACGTCATGAAGGGGTATCTCGGCCGCCCGGAAAAGACCGCGGAAGTTCTGCGCGACGGGTGGTACGTGACGGGAGATATCGCGACTCTGGACGAAGACGGGTTCCTGGCTATCACCGACCGCCTCAGCCGTTTCAGCAAGATCGGCGGAGAAATGGTCCCGCACGTGAAGGTGGAGGAAGAGCTGCACAAGCTGGCTGCGATCAGCGAGCAGAGCTTTGCCGTTACGGGAGTGCCGGATGAAAAGAAAGGGGAGCGCCTCGTGGTCTTGCACACTCTCCCGGAGGACAGGTTGAAGGATTGCCTCCAGAAACTCCCGCAATCCGACTTGCCGAATCTCTGGGTGCCGCGTCCGAACGCTTTCTTCAAGGTCGATGCCCTCCCTTACCTTGGCACGGGAAAGATGGATCTGAGAAAGATCCGCGAGCTCGCCTTTGAATTGACGCGCTCCACATCGCCCGTTTGACGATACAAAATTCCTTCGCGTCTTAGCGGTGAATGGAGGGTACACCGCATTCACCGCTAAGACGCTAAGCTGCTAAGAACTGATTATTCGCCGATTATCTTGATCAGGACGCGCTTGGGCCGTAGTCCGTCCCATTCGCCATAGAAGATCCGTTCCCAGGTGCCGAAGTCGAGCTTGCCGCCGGTGATGGCGACGACGACGTCCCGCCCCATGAGCTGGCGCTTGATGTGCGCATCGCCGTTATCTTCTCCCGTATCGTTGTGGCGCCACTGGCCGATCGGCTCATGGGGCACGAGTTCTTCAAAGAATCTTTCATAGTCCTTGTGCAGGCCCGGTTCGTCGTCATTGATGAACACCGACGCGGTAATGTGCATGGGGTTCACCAGGCAGAGCCCCTCCCGGACGCCGGAGTCGGTCACGGCACGAGCCACGTCGTCGGTAATGTTCACAAAACCGATTCGCGAAGGGACATTCATCGTAAGGACTTTTCGATAAGACTTCACAGCTTCCCCCTTTCAGTGGGGCAGTCGGCAGTGGGCAGTATCCGTAGTGTCGAACTGCAGACTGCCCACTGCCGACATTCCACGCCAAATTTTTCCTTCTTGGGAATGGAAAGTTCGATATATTTGCGCCATGGCCCGGGCGTGGATCGGAACCTCCGGTTTCAGTTATAAAGAATGGAAGCCGATCTTCTATCCGCAAGACCTGCCTGAGAAACAGTTTCTCCCTTATTATGCGGGCAAATTCAACAGCGTGGAGATCGACTATACTTTCTATCGCATGCCGAACGCCAAGACCATCGAGGCCTGGCGGTCAGCAGTACCGGAGTCCTTTCGCTTTGCCCTGAAGGCCTCCCAGAAGATCACACACCACGAAAGATTGAAGACTCCTTCGGAGGCTCTGGACTATCTGGTCACGATCGTTCAGGGGCTCGAGAGCCGTCTGGGCGTGCTGTTGTTTCAGCTCCCCCCGTTCTTCAAATGCGATCACGAGAGACTGGGAGCATTCCTGGACGCGCTGCCGCAGCAACTGCCGAGCGCCTTTGAATTTCGGCATCCATCCTGGTTTGTCGACGACGTGTACCGGCTTCTGGAAAAGAAAGGCGTCGCCTTGTGCATTAACGACGGAGACGAAGGGACAACGCCAATCCACCTGACGACACGTCTGACCTACGTCCGGCTGAGGAAGTCGGAATATCCGCCGGCATTGCGCGAAGACTGGCAGGAGCGCATTCGTGACTGGGTGAAAAAAGACATCGAGGTGTTCGCCTACATCAAACACGAAGACAACCCCGACGCCCCTCTCATCGCCGCGGATTTCGCCAAGGGCCTGTAACCATAGGCCAAATGACCAATGACCAATGACAAATAGAAGTCAGAAGACCGGACAATGAACTACCATTTGTCATTTGTCATTTCTTTCTCTGGGGCCTCTGCGTCTCTGCGGTGAGATTTTCTTTCTCACGGATGGGCGATGTAATCCATGCGGCCGCCGTCCACGGTAAGGATCTGGGCCGTGATGAAGCCGCATTCCGGCGATACCAGAAAAGCAACGGCGTGAGCGATGTCCTCCGGTCGGCCGACGCGCCGGACCATGGCTTTGCCGCCGGTCGCGTGCACCAGGCTTTCGACCTCGTCCGGCGTGCGGCCCGCGGCCACCATGTCGGTGAGAATGAATCCCGGCGCTACCGCATTTACGGTGATGCCGTGAGGCCCCAGTTCCAGGGCAAAGCGCCGGGTCAACAACGAAACCGCGGCTTTGGTCGCGGCGTAGAAGGTCGTGCCTGCCATGGCCGTGCCGTGCGCGGCAATGGACGTGAGGTTCACGATGCGCCCGAAACGGCGCTGCTTCATGCCTTGCGTGACGGCGCGCGTGGGGATGACGATACCGTCCACATTGACGCGATACATCCCCTCCATGCGCGAGTAGTCGAAGTCGCCAAGATCGCCGCGCTCCATGACTCCGGCGTTGTTGATCAGGACATCGACCGGTCCCAATTCTCCTTCGAGTCTTTCGACCATGGAGCTTACTTGAAGCGCCACCGAGACGTCTGCGCAGAGCGGTAACGCCCTGCCGCCGGACTTTCGGATCTCCTCGACCAGGTCCTCCGCTTCTCGAGCGCTCCGCGAGTAGTTGACACCCACGGCCGCGCCCTCCTGCGCCAGCCGGCGCGCGATGGCCCGGCCCAGGCCGCGCGAGGCTCCGGTCACCAGCGCTGTTTTCCCCTCAAGAGACATTTGCGCAACAATGACTCGAACTCCCCGTCTTGTCAACTATCCGCCTGGGCCCACCAGACCTCGATTTGGCCACAGAGCCACAGAGACACGGAGAAGTCTCCGTGTCTCTGTGGCTGAAGATCTGACTGTGAAGAATCACAAAGTCCTGCTGACCAATGCAGTTTATCCCTGGCTTTTCGAGAGAGAGGTCCGCAACGCTCCTAAAGACGCGGCATGCCGTATACTTGCACTCATACGGAAGGATCCGTCAGCCGGTTTCACGAGGCGACGCGGCGCCGATGAAGAAGGTCTTGATTCTGTGCACGGGTAACTCCGCGCGCAGCCAGATGGCAGAGGGCTTGCTCCGGCACGAAGCCGGTGACCGGTTCGAAGTTTTTAGCGCCGGCACAAAGCCAACGAAGCTGCGCCCCGAGGCAATTGCCGTGATGCAAGAGCTGGGTATCGACATCTCGCAGCAGCGCTCCAAGTCGGCAGACGACCTCCTCGGCCAGAAGTTCGACTACGTGATCACCGTGTGCGATAACGCCCGCGAAAGCTGCCCCGTGTTTCCTGGCCCGGCCCTGTACCTCCATTGGAGCCTTGAAGACCCGGCCACGGCCCGGGGTTCTGAAGACGAACGGAAACTTGTTTTCCGCCGGATTCGCGACGAGATTGCCGAACGGCTCAAGTCCTTCGCCGCCGGTGAGAAGGCTTGAAAGTTTCTGATTCCCCGTTGTGTCTTCGCGTCTTGCGGTAAAGACTGGCCGCAAGGTCCTTGCCATTTTGGGCAGATCTGCCATATGGTTTGAAACAAAAGAAAAAGAGGAGGATTGTTATGAGCCGTGAAAAGACCCATCGCCGGGATTTTCTCAAGCAGGCTGCGTCCCTGGGGCTTGCGCTGAGCGCGCCCAGGGACGTGATCCGTGCAGACGGTGAGCCGAAAGGAGCGGAGTGGCGCAACAAGCAGTCAGGCATGGCCTATCGGCGTCTGGGGCGCACCGGAATCATGGTCTCGGAAGTG
Organism: Acidobacteriota bacterium; assembly: GCA_003225335.1. Lineage (GTDB taxonomy): Bacteria > Acidobacteriota > UBA6911 > UBA6911 > UBA6911 > Gp18-AA60. Next base: position 1,807 of record QHZE01000414.1, on the reverse strand, counting down.
GTGAGCGGCGGCGATCCCATCCGGACAGACAACTACGAGCACCTGAATCTCGCCATCGATATGGGCTTGAACTACCTCGATATGGCGCCGGCTTACGGCCGGGGCGACTGCGAAACTGCCTACGGCAAACTGCTCGCCGGCAAATCGTCGCTGCGCGAGAAAGTCTTTCTCACGACCAAGGTCAGTGGATTTTCTTCCGTCCGGGATGGGCTGTACCGTGAGATCTTCGAGACACTCCCGGGCGAAAAGCAGGGAGCCATACTCGAACGGGCCAAGGAGATCCTGGCCGAGCGCGGAGTCGCGAAGCCCGGCTACTTCCTGGAGTATTTTCCCGGCCAGCGACGGAGCCTGGATCCGGCTTACCTGAGCAACGCCATGGCGCCGGACTACGGGCACAAGGTGGACGGGAGCCCGCGTTTCCGCCGCTTCATCATCGAATCGATCGAGGCGAGCTTGAAGCGAGTGGGGACAGACTACTTTGATAGCCTGATGTGCCCGCACGGGGCCAACACCCCCGAAGAGCTGGACACGCCCGGGATCCACGAGACCTTCCTCGACCTCAAGAAACAGGGGAAGGTGCGCTTCCTCGGTGTTACTGCGCACAATGACCCTGCGGGTATCTTGAGGAAGGCCGTCGACCTTGGTCATTACGACCTTGCCATGATTGCCTACAACGTCGTTAACGGGGGATATGTCGAGGAGGCAATCCGGCAGGCCCGCGCCAAAGATGTGGGCGTTATCGCCATGAAGGTGGCGATGGCTGTGGCAACGCACCACAAGGAGCTGCAACCCACACCTCAGTGGCGCATTGACAAGGTCAACCGCATCGTTCCGGGCGATATGAAACCGCCCGTGAAGGCCTACATTTGGACGTTGCAAAACCCGAACGTCTCGGCCGTGATTTCCAATCTTTGGGACAAGACGTTTATCCGTGAAAACCTGTCAGTCGCCGGCAAGAAGGTCGACCTCCAGCCCGCCTGACGTGCCCGAATACGATCAGGCAGTCTTCTATGCGTGGTCGGTTTCGGGCTTATCGACGTTAAACATCCAGTTGATGCCAAACTTGTCCGTGAGCATTCCGAACCGTTCGGCCCAAAATGTTTCCTGCATCGGCATGATGATCTTGCCGCCATCAGACATCTTGTCAAACATCGAGTCGGCCTGGGCAATGTCATTTGTCCCGATCGCGAGCGTGATGTTGTTTCCGATCGTGACCGGACAATCTTTAAATACGCTATCACACGCCATGATGTGCGAATCGCCGATCTTGATCGTGCAATGCATTATCTTGTCGTCGGGTGCTTTGCCGGCCATTGGCGAATCGCCGTATCGCCCCATGTAGAGCACCTCGGCTCCGAGCTTTTCCTTATAGAAATTGATCGCTTCTTCGCAGTTTCCCGGGAACGATATGTATGGTTTTATTCCGATCATAATCTTCTCCTTGTTCGTTTTTGTTTTCTAACACTTCTCGTATTTCCAGTTGCGGGCCTTGCCCGCGGCCAGCCATTCGATCGTCGTACCCAACCGTTTATCACGCGTCGCGTCTGTTTTGGTTTCGGTGATCCACTCGACATATTCCTTCTTTTTGGAATGACCCCGAACACCGAGAACATCAAAATAGCTGGCTGACACGGCGGCGCTCCAGACTTGCTCTGTTCGGACCTCGCCTCCATCGGCCGGAACACCGAGTGCAACCGGGTTCGGCCACGAGAATGCGGCCAGAGACGCCAGAGTGGCGGTGCGCGCTTGAAGATCCCGACAGTTCCGATACGAAGTGTTGCCATAGCGCCCTTGAAAGATCCGGACG
>QHZE01000413.1 GCA_003225335.1 Acidobacteriota bacterium | reverse complement strand
GCTTTCCGGTTTCGGTGCGCTCATCGACCCGGTAGTGATGTCGGTGGCGCCGTTCCTGGGCGCGTGGATTTGCACTCGGCGTTATAAACAACGGCAGAGCTGGCTGGCGCCGGTAGCGGCGGCAGTATTGGCGTTCATCCTGATGACGTCGCCCTGGTTCATCCGGAATTACTGGACATTCCACAAGATCATTCCTTTCCGCAGTTGTCTGGGCCTGGAGGTGTATTGCGGCAACAATCAGGATTTCTGGCACTGGGGCCCGCCGGGTTACCACGCGTCGGACAATGAGGAGGAATGGAGGGAATACCAGCAATTGGGCGAAGCGGCGTATATGGACCGGAAGTTCGAAGAGGCATTGACGTTCATTGAAGCACACCGCGGTTTGTATGTAGAGATGACGCTGCGGCGAGTGGTTTATCTCTGGACCGGCTTCTGGAGTTTCAGCCGCCGCTACCTGCAGGAGGAGCCGCTCGATCCGCCGAACATCGTGTTCTGTACTAGTTTGACTGTCCTGACGCTGCTCGGTTTGTACCGGACGTTTCGTGTCAGCGGCGACACAGCCATGCCTTACGCCCTGGTGTTTTTCTTTTTTCCCATGATTTACTACCTGACGCACCCGGAAGATTATTATCGACGGCCCATCGACCCGCTGTTCGCCGTGCTGGCGGCATACGCCATCAATTCCTGGATGCGGAACAGGCCGTCGCCAATCACGTGAACAACATCGAACTTCAGAGATACAAAACCGGGATCGGGCTCTGCATGCTGACGGGCGGGGCCCTACTCATTCATGGATACCATCCGTTTGCCGAAGACGCAGAAATTTATTTGCCAGGCGTGGAAAAGATTCTGCGTCCGGAATTGTTCTCCACGGGCACCGAGTTCTTCGCTTCGCACGCGCAGCTGACGCTGTTTCCCAACCTCGTTGCGTTCTCACTGCGCGTCACCCACTTGCCAACGGAAGCCGGGCTTTTCTTGTGGCATCTGATCTCGATCTTTCTATTGCTGCTTGCCTGTTGGGACCTGAGCGGGAAATGTTTTCCGAGTTCCAGGGCGCGATGGGCCGGCGTCGCGCTGGTAGCAGGGTTGTTGACGATTCCGGTAGCAGGCACCGCGCTCTACATTATGGATCAGTATTTGAATCCGCGGAATCTGGCAGCGTTCGCGGAGGTTTTTGCGGTCGCGGGAGTAATCGAGAAAAAATACATTCGGGCTGCATTGTGGATGATAGTTGCAGCGGCCGTTCATCCGCTGATGGCGGCATTTGTCATTTCTTACTGCGCTTTGCTACTGGGGATGGACAGGCTCGAGAGCGGGACAGCAATAGAATCTCGCGTGATTCCCGCACAGATCGTTTTGGGCTTGCTGCTGCCGTTCGAGACTTTCCTCGCTCCTCGGGTTTCGCAGGCGTATCACGAAGCGGCGCTTCGGCACGGATTCCACTATATCCAACGGTGGCAGTGGTACGAATGGCTGGGAATTCTTGCGCCGGTAGTGCTGTTGTGGTGGTTCAGCGGCCTCGCTCGCGCGCGGGAATGGCGAGCACTGGATCGCATGTGTCGCGCGCTGATCATTTATGACCTGGCGTATTTCATGGCGGCGCTAGTCGTGGACATTCCGCCGCGGTTCGAAAGTCTGGCGCGGCTCCAACCGCTGCGCAGCCTGTACCTGTTGTATATCCTGATGTTTTTGTTCACGGGCGGGTTCATCGGCGAATATCTGATTAAGAACAGCCTGTGGCGCTGGCTGGCGCTGTTTGTTCCTTTGTGCACGGGAATGTTCCTGGCGCAGCGTGCCCTTTTTCCCGCCTCCGCGCACATCGAGTGGCCGGCGGGGACGCCCAGGAACGAGTGGGCGCAAGCATTCCTTTGGATTCGGGCCAACACGCCAGTGGACTCCCTGTTCGCGCTGGATCCACTTTATATGGAATTGCCGGGTGAGGATGAGACCGGCTTCCGCTGCCTGGCACAGCGGAACCGGCTGGCCGATGCGATCAAAGACAGCGGCGCGGTGACCATGTTTCCGTCGCTGGCCGGCGACTGGTGGACCCAGGTGCAAGCTCTGAAAGGTTGGAAGAACTTTCGGCAGCAGGATTTGTTGCGACTGAAATCGCAATTCGGTGTGGGCTGGGCGGTCCTCGAACGCGCGGGAGTTACAGGCTTTGATTGCCCTTATCAAAATAAGGCGGTAGGAGTTTGCAGGCTGGCGCCAGATCCGGCCCCAAGACCGACTAACTGAACGGGATACAATTCATAAACTCATGGCAACTTCCAGCGCCCCACAAGTTCAAGCGTCCGTCGGGTTTTTCCCCTATCTAAAGTGGGAACCCGAACTAACCGCCCTGGCGAAACGGTTTCGCGACAATCGTCCATACCCGCATATCCGGCTGGTGGATTTTTTGGGAACGGATACGGCGACGGCAATGGCGCAAGAGTTTCCTCACCCTTCGGGCGTGGAATGGACGCAATACAAGCACACTAATGAAAACAAGCTGGGTATGCCCAAACGCGATCTTTTTCCGTCGACGTTGGGAGCGGTGACGGACGAACTGAACTCGCGAGAATTTGTGGCATGGCTTTCGGAATTGACCGGCATCCCAAATCTGATTGCAGATCCCATGCTGGAGGGAGGCGGGCTGCATCAATCTGGTCCTGGCGGCTATCTGAACGTGCATACCGATTTCTCGATGCACCATTACCACAGGCCCTGGCACCGACGCGTGAATTTGATTCTGTATTTGAACCCGGAGTGGTGTGAAGAGTGGGGTGGCGCCCTGGAGCTGTGGGAGCGCGGGATGGTTCGTTGCGGCGCAAAATATCCGCCGCTCCTTAATCACGCTCTGATTTTTGCCACCGACGAACGATCGCTGCACGGGTTTCCGGATCCTCTGACCTGCCCGGAGGGCACCTGGCGCAAGAGCCTGGCGCTGTACTACTGCACCGTCGAGCAAGATAAAAAGTTCGCGGTGCACTCCACCGATTACCACGCCCGTCCCCAGGACGGTTGGGGAAAGGCTTTCTTGATCTGGCTGGATAAAAAGGCCGTCGACCTCTATTCCCGCGCAAAAATGCGATTCGGTTTTTCCGACCAGTTCGCCAGCAAGGTTTTGGGGTTTCTGTCAAAGAAGAAATGAACTCGCCCCATACACTAAGACCCGCGCTATTTCCGTAAGGGTGAAGGCACGTTCAAGCACCGGCTCTTGTATTCGATTGCCTCCACGTTCTCTGGCCGGATATCAGCCGAAAATTCCTTCACCGCAAGTGACCTACTCAGCGCACAGCCGCCAACGAGCGGAAAGTCGTAGAACGCAATTGTAACTGCTTTCGCCAGACGGGCATCCGCTGGGGTCCAAACTGTAAAAGGTCGTAAAATTGCCGAATAAGTTTTGGGAAAATGGGTTTTTCTTGTAACAGTATCAATAATAAACCGTCTGTGTTTATCGGGTTATGGAAGGGAGGTCCGACAATGAGCCGTTACCAATAGAGTCTGTTTTATAGTTTGGCCGTTCTTTTAACCTTCGCTGCCGTTTCGTGCTCCCCGCCGGGCCAGGATCTGCTGAGCCCGAAATCCTCGCAAACAGCAACCACCGAGACGATTAACAAAAGTGATGTGGATGCTGCCCCGGTTCATGACTCAAGACCGGTGGAAGATGTGAAACCGGCTGAGGACGTGAAACCGAAGCGGGTGGAGTCCACAAAGGCTGCCGCAGCGCCGCGGCCTGCACCATTGCCGACCGCTCCGGTGGCGCCATCTGTTGCGGCGCCGCCTGCCCCGGCGCCCGCACCGGCGCCGGCCCCGCAAACGGCAGCCAGTGCGCCGCAGCCGGCGCCGATTTACGTCCCAGCGACACAGGCAGAGCCCATACCGGTTCCGGGCCCGCCTCCTCCGCCGGAGCCGACCACAAAGAAAGTCACGATTCCTGTGGGAACCCAGGTCTACATTCGGATGATCGATTCGATCAACGCCGAACGAAGCCATCAGAATGAAACGTTTCGCGCATCATTGGACAAAGATATTGTGGTGGACGGCAAAACGATTATTCCCAGAAGGTCCGATGTCTTTGTAAAGGTCGTTGAGGTTGAGACTGCGGGAAAGTTGAAGGGTCAGAGCGAGCTGCAGGTCCAACTGGACAGGTTATTTATCGGAAAGCAGTCTTACACGGTGACGAGCAACACGTTTACGAAAACGGGCGACTCCGAAGGTAAGAAGGCAGCGCGTAACGTCGGTATCGGCGCCGCGGTCGGAGCCGCGCTTGGCGGCATTCTCGGCGGCGGGAAGGGAGCGGTCATCGGCGCTGGAGCCGGAGGAGGAGGAGGAGCGGTCATCACCAAGCCGGGCCAACTCCAAATCGATTCCGAAACCCAGTTGATGTTCACACTGGACAATCCGCTCGACGTCACGATTATGGAAAAGCCGGTCAGCACAAGCAGCAACAGCGGCGGTTCCGACGGTCCCGTCCGGTTTACGGTCCCGCCTCCGGACCGGTCATCTTCTCAAGCTTCGTCTCGGACTTCGCCTCCGAATGATGACAACGGCGAGCTTACGGGAAACTGGACCGTCACGACCAATGGATATCAGTCCATCAGATTGCAGCTCTCCCTGCGTCAGAACGGAAATAATCTGCAAGGGTCGATCACGAATCCCTACGGGCCTGGGACACTTCCCATCCGTGGATCCGTGAGCGGGAACTACATAACTTTCTCCGCCACGCAATCGCAGTACGGGTACAACAACCAGATCCAGTTCTCCGGGGCGATCGATCACGACAGCATGCAGGGAAGCGTAACCATGCCGACCAATAACGCAACCTATGGAGGAGGGTATCCGGGCGGAGGTTATCCGGGAGGGTATCCCGGTGGCGGACGCCGCCGCACCGGCGCGGGCGGCACGGTGCAGCTCCATTGGAACGCCCAGCGGGGCAATTGAGCAACGTAACCGCCCTGTCGTAAGGTCATGAACTTCGCCGATTACGATCATGACGGCCAAGCGACTGAGTTTTTCCTCCAGAGGAATCGTTACCTTG
>QHZE01000028.1 GCA_003225335.1 Acidobacteriota bacterium | reverse complement strand
ACATCGACACGCGAGCCCATCGAAGTGAGCACCGCGACGACCACAACTCTTAACCTGAGCCTGGCCGTCGGGGAAGTGACGGAGACGGTGGACGTGGTCGCCGATGTGGTTCAGCTCCAGACCAGTTCGCCCGAAATCGGCACCGTCATGCCTGAGAAAGACATGCTGGATTTGCCGATTTCTCTGGGCGGTGCCGCCACGGCTGGTGCCAGCGGTCGCCGCCAGATTGAGAACTTCATTTTCCTCACCCCGGGCGTCACCGGAAATCAGTGGAGCAAGCAGATCAATGGAGCTCCTGGATTCAGCCAGGAGATCCTGATTGATGGGATTGACATGCAAACGTTGGGAGCCCCGGGGTTTATTGCAGAAGCGACTCCACCCTACGAAGGGGTCAGCGAATTCAAAGTCCAGAATACCCTCTATCCTGCGGAATATGGTCTCGGATTCGGAGTGGAGAACTTCAGTCTAAAGTCGGGGACGAACAATTTCCATGGGAACCTGTATGAGTTTCTTCGCAATGACATTCTCGACGCCAGGGGGTTTTTCAACACGGGCAAACCTCCACTCCGGCAGAACGAGTTTGGCGGCACGTTCGGCGGCCCTATCAAGAAGGACAAGACCCAGTTCTTCGTTGCCTATTCGGGTTTCAGTTTACGGGGCGGGCTGCCGCGCGGAGGTTTGGTGACATTGCCAACACTGAAACAGCGCGGCGGCGACTTCTCGGACTATCCGGCTCAGATTTTTGATCCCGCCACTACCCGGCCGGATGGGCAAGGCGGGTTCGTTCGCGCCCCGTTTCCGGGCAACATCATTCCAGCGAATCGGATCAGCCCTATCGCCAAGCGAGCCACTGGACTCCTCCCCAACCCAGATATTGCCGGTGCCGTATTCAACAACTATATTGACCGCTCCTTCCAACCCAGCACGGAGCATGCTTTCAGTGTTAAAGTGGACCAGGTCCTGAGCGACAAGCAGCGCCTGTCTGGTGCCTTCTGGCATGTGACCAATGACACCGTCATCAATGGTCCCGTGGCCGGCGAGTGGAACCCTGGGTTTCGGAAAACCCCAACCAATGCGGCGGGCATCCGGCTCAATCATTCCTACTACATCAGCCCGAGCCTGGTGCACCACGTGGGCTTTGGATACACGTTGACCGAACCCACCTGGACTCTCTGGAAGGAAGATGACAGGAAGGGCAATCAGACGCTACAGATTCCTGGCATTCCTGCCGATGCCAACGGTTTTCCAGACTTGTACTTTGACCGGACATCGGGGCAGGCAGAAATCTATCAATGGCTGGGTAACGCTCAGGAGAATGGATTCGACCCGCAGAGATATACGAATTGGACCTGGGTGGATGATCTCAGCTGGGTCAAGGGCAGGCACCAGCTCAAGTTCGGGACGATGCTGCGGCTGAGAAACAATCTGGCTCGGGACCTGGACAATGTCGCCGGGACCTTCGAATTTAGCCAGCTTTCTACCTCACAGCCCAACAGCCCCGACTTTTCGAACCTTGGCAATGCTTTCGCCAGTTTTCTGCTGGGAGAAGTTTTCTCTTCGTTTCGTCAGATCCCTGCTCCCGAACAAAACTTTCGCGATTGGTTTTCGGCCGGCTATGCCGACGATGCCATCAAGTTGAGACCGAACCTTACCCTCAGTTTGGGCTTGCGCTATGAGATACCGTACTACGTTATCGAAAGAGATGGGATCTTCTCGTTCCTCGATCTGAACCGACCCAATCCAGGGGCCGACGGTCGGCCGGGGGCCCTGGTTTTCCTGGGCGATGGCTCTGGGAGAAAGGGTACTAACCAGATTTTTCCGGGCTACCACAAATCCTTCTCTCCCAGGATTGGACTGAGCTATGCGCTGAATCCAAAGACAGTGGTTCGTCTGGGCTACGGCCTGTTTCGCATCTATCCCAACTATGGGCGCGTCAACAGCGGGATCTTCTGGAACTCCGGGTTTGGCTTGCTGCAGTCGGTGGCCAGCACCGACCAGGGACTCACTCCAGCCTTCAAGCTGGATGTTGGATGGCCCGCCCCGCCGGTCAGTCTGCCCAGCTTTGACCCTTCTCAAAACAATGGGGGGGCTGGCAGCTGGATAAACCAGGACGCCAACCGGCCCGCTTTGATGCAGAGCTGGTCGTTCAATATCCAGAGGGAGCTCCCCTTCAACATCCTGCTGGATGCGTCCTATGTTGGCTCCAAAAGCAATGGCCTATGGACCGCTCTCGAGGATATCAACCAAGTGGATTCCAGGTATTTGAGCCTGGGGAACACGCTGAACGCAGACATTGATTCCCCGGCGGCTGCAGCAGCGGGTATTACGCGGCCCTATCCCAGTTTCCGAGGATCGGTGGCGCAGGCTTTGCGACCGTTCCCTCAGTACACCACCCTCTGGGATATGTTCCAACCCACAGGGTACGACCTCTACAATTCTCTTCAGATCCGGCTGCAGAAGCGGTACTCGAACGGGTTGTCGTTCTTGGGTGCCTATACCTTGTCGAAAAACATCGGGTTTGGCGGGAGCGATACGTTTGGAGATGTCTTTGGAGGTGGAGGCAACAAGGGAATTGACACCTTCAACCGGAAGCTCGAAAGGTCCCTCGAGAACATTGACCGGACGCACGTCTTCGTTTTCTCTTGGACTTACGAGTTACCCTTTGGGCGGACTAAGAGAGTCGGGAGCAACTGGAACCCGGTCCTCAATCACATTCTGGGAGGCTGGCAGGTCAATTCCATTGAGAGATATCAATCGGAGACTCCGCTTCGGGTCCGAGGTGGCCCGGGGCTGCCATTGTTTGGCGGCGGCAACCGGCCCAACTGGGTCTCCCCCAATGTTCGCAGTTCGGTCGACATGGGTTCCTTTGATCCGGCGCAGGATCGATACCTGAACATTGATGCCTTCAGTCGGCCGGCCCCATTCACGATCGGCAACTCGCCACGAACCCTGCCGAACGTGCGCATCCCGGCTTCTTACAACGAAGACTTCTCCTTGTTCAAGCGAGTCTATTTCCGAGAGTCAAAATATCTGGAATTCCGATCGGAGTTCTTCAATCTGTTCAACCGGGTGGTCTTCGGCGGCCCGTCGGCCAACGTGAATAGTCCCGACAGCTTTGGACTGATCAGCTCTCAGGCCAATACTCCGCGCATCATTCAGCTAGCGCTGAAGGTCGTCTTCTAATGGAAGATGATGGTATCTTGGCCAGGCAGGAGCAATCAGTCAGGGGGCGCGAACTTTGAAAATCACTCGCATTGACTGCCACGTCTTGCTGGATCCTCACTGCGATGTGGGTTCAACCAGTTCGGCGCAGGACGACATCGTGGTGGAGATCCATACCGATGAGTTTTTTGTCCTGAGGCTCATACATCATCGCATTCCGATGAAAGGACACTCATGAAGATTACTGGAGTAGATTGCACTGTACTGGTCGTTCCTGACTGCAACTCAGACGCTTGCGACTCTTCACAAGACACCGTGGTTGTGGAAATACGGAGTGATGAGGGAATCACCGGGATAGGTGAGGTGGACACCAATCCATGGGTAGTGAAGACCCTGGTCGAATCCCCTGGTTCTCATATCATGAGTCTGGGGTTGAAGCAATTGTTACTGGACCAGGACCCCACTCAGCCCCAGGCTATTTGGGATCGTCTCTACACCTTATCTGCCATGACGGGCAGGCGCGGTGCAGGTATTTGTGCCATCGGCGCCATCGACATGGCCATCTGGGACCTCTATGGCAAGGCTACCGGAAAGCCTGTGTGGCGACTCCTAGGTGGAGTGCCGCAACCGCACGTCACTCCCTATGCCAGCTTACTGCCCACTGGGACCACACTCGCCGAGTACCGCGAGAGCCTGTTGGCCAAAGCAACCTGGGCGCGTGAGTTTGGTTTCAGCGCCGCCAAATTGGAGATATGCATCAAGGGCCCGTACACCCACAATCGACTTCAGGAAGGGGACGATGCCATTGTACAGCTGGTGGCGGAGTGCCGCCAGGAAATGGGGCCCGAGATGCGCATCATGGTGGATGTGGCCTACTGCTGGAGCGATTGGAAAGAAGCCTTGCGTGTGCTGCGACGCTTGGAACAGTATGACATTTTCTTCGTTGAAACTCCCCTGCCCTCAGACGATCTGGAGGGTTACCGAAGACTGGCAAACGCCACCGACATCCGCATTGCAGCCGGCGAATGGCTGCAGACCCGCTATGAATTCCTGGACCTTATGGATCGCGGGCAGGTGGATGTCGTGCAGCCGGATGTTGGACGAGTCGGCGGTTTCACCGAAGCGCTGAGAGTGGTGCAATTGGCTCAGGATCGCGGCAAGATCGTAGTGCCTCATTGCTGGAAAACCGGCATTGGCGCAGCTGCCACGGCTCATTTGGCAGCCGTGTCTCCCAACTGCCGATTTATCGAATTCTTGCCCGCTGCGGTTGCCGAATCCCGGCTTCGTCGCGAGCTGGTGTCCGACGAGCTGCAGATTGTCAAAGGCAGGCTGCAGCTCCCTCGGCATCCAGGGCTGGGGGTCAGTCTCAATCCTGAAGCTTTTTCCAGGTTTGCGGCTGCCGCGGAGAGGCTTTATTCACCGAGGCCGCTTCCCCAAGAAGCATGACTCAATGCGCATTCTGCCGACATGAAGGACCTTGGACCGTGAGTATAGGAAAATTCGAGGTTCGCGCCAGAAACTAGTGCCACTAGGTGCGAACAAAGTTCACAAAATGGTCAAGTTTCGTACGAGAGCCATGGTTGAGAGAAGGGCAGTCTGAGAGTTTGAAACCGCCGATGAACGCCGATGGACGCGGATGTTTCCATCGGCGTTAATCGGCGTGCATCGGCGGTTCCCGGCGGTATGAGGCTCACTCGCTATAGCCTATTGCTGCGAACAAAGTTCACGAAATGGTCAAATTTGTATTCATTCATGGCCAAAGACGGGAGGGCACGACTTCAGCCGTGCCGAAATCCGCCCCGGCGGGGCGAAAGGAGCTTAGCCGGGGGTGAGCGAAGCGAACCCCCGGATAGAATAGGAGTAACGATACGCACCCCGGCAGGGGTTGCAGGAACTCCCCGCGCCCCTGCCGGGGCGCGTTGGTCACGTAGGCACGGGTTCCAGGGGTTCGCAAAAAGCGCTCACCCCTG
>QHZE01000027.1 GCA_003225335.1 Acidobacteriota bacterium | reverse complement strand
GCCGAGCCCCAGGTGCGCGAGATCCTGTCCAACTACGGCCCGGTCTGCCTCGTATGGTTCGACACGCCGCGCATGATGACGCCGGAGCGCAGCCAGCGCTTTGTCGACATCGTCCGCTCCATCCAGCCCGACTGCCTGATCGACGGCCGCCTTGGCGTGACCGGCAAGGAAGGCGACTACCGGAGCACCGGCGACAACGCCATCCCCGACCAGGGTTCGGAGGACGCGTGGGAAACGCCCGCGACCATCAATCACACCTGGGGCTACAAGAAGGACGATCACGACTGGAAACGCCCCGGTGAGATCATCTTCAAGCTCGTGGACATTGTGAGCAAGGGCGGGAACTACCTGCTCAACGTGGGTCCCATGGCCGACGGCGTGATTCCGGAACGCAGCGTCGAGATCCTGCGCGAGGTCGGGAAGTGGCTGCAGGCCAACGGCGAAGCAGTGTACGGCGCGGGCCGCACGCCTTTCGGCGAGGAGCTCGGCGGCTACTTCGCCGACATCCAGGATCGCAATGGCCGGCGGGTCTGGGGGAATTGCTCCGATTGGCGCTGCACGACGAAGCCCGCCAAGCTCTACTTCACCGTCTTCGCGTCGCCGCGCTCCGGCTTCGATCTGCCTCGCTTCAAGAACAAGGTCAAGACGGCCTACCTGCTGATCGATCCCGAGAAGCAACCCATCCCGATGACGACCGGCGCCGACGGAATCATCACGCTCCAGACCCCGCGCCCGGAGCGCACGCCGATCGCCAACGTCGTCGTCGTCGAGATCGAGGGCGACCGAATCGAGCGCTGATGCGCCGGTTGCGGGAGCGAAACTTCGGGGGTTCCTCGCCCTATGTGTTATACTCCAGCCTCAAAAAGTATAACGGAGGAAGTTAGATGTCGCTGGTTACAGTTTCTCAAAAAGGTTGGGTAGTGATTCCAGCCGAATTGCGCAGCAAATACCATTGGAAAGCGGGCGATCGAGTCAAAGTCGTGGATTACGGTGGAGTCGTGAGCTTGATCCCGGTGCTGCGCAGTCCAGAGGACGAAGGGATAGGGGCTTTAAAGGTCCCTGGCCGTTCATTACTGGGGGCTTTAAGACGTGCGCGAAAGCAAGAGCGGCGGGCGTGAGCAAACCCGGAGGTAAAGTGATTGTGCTCGATAGCTGGGCCATGCTGGCCTATCTGGAGGCCGAGCCGGCGGCTCAAGAGGTCCGCCAGATTCTTCGGAGAGCGCGCAGGAAGGAAATTCTGGTGCTCTTCTCGCTTATCAACTACGGCGAGTGTCTGTATGTTATTGAGCGCGAACAGGGCATCCGGCAGGCCCAGCGCGCCGTTGGCATTATTGATCAACTTGCTCTGCGCGCCGTCCCGGCGGACCGGTCCTTGGTATTTGAGGCGGCTCACATTAAAGCATGTTATCCGATTTCTTACGCGGATGCCTTCAGTGTAGCGTTAGCGAGGCTAAGTCGTGGACGTGTGATGACCGGAGATCCCGAATTCAAAGCGGTTGAGTCTGAGGTTGCCATTCACTGGTTGTCCGATCGGCGACGCCAAAAAGGGACTCCGGCGAAAACAAAAACAATCTGAGTATCGGCTGAGTCTGGATCTCTTCTCATCAGGTGATGCTAACCCTCGCTGTGCCGGAGATTGCGACAGGCCAGAAAGGAGGCCATCACTCCCAAGGCAGCGACGGGTGTGGCGGAGCGGTTAACCCGCGCACGAACCGCCCGCGGCGGGTCTGCGATCCATATGAGCGGCCGGTTAGCGCTGGATGCGCGCCGAGCCCCCCTTTGCGAATGCCCGCACCTGCTCCAGGGTCGCCATCGTGGTGTCGCCCGGGAACGTGGTCAGAAGAGCGCCGTGGGCCCATCCCAGCTTGACCGCCTCCTCCGGTGACTCGTCCGTGAGAAGACCGTAGAACAAACCGGACGCAAATCCGTCGCCGCCGCCGACGCGGTCGAGAACGTCAAGCTCGCACGCCGGCGCAATGTGGGTTCTGCCATTGATCCAGGCCACGGCGCCCCACGAGTGCCGGTTTGTCGAGTGCACGTCCCGGAGGGTCGTCGCGACAATCTTGACCTGCGGGTGCTTTTCCACGACGCGATCGATCATTCCGAAGAACGTAGTCGGGTCGAGTTTGGACTTGGCGGCGACCTCAGGCCCGGGGACGCCCAGCCCCTTTTGCAGGTCCTCCTCGTTCCCGACGAGCACGTCGACATTTTTCACGATCCGGCCAATAACCGATACTGCGCGATCCTGGCCGCCGGAGATGCTCCAGAGTTTCTCCCTGTAGTTCAGGTCGAAGGAGACCACCGCGCCGCCTCTCTTGGCGGCCTCCATACCTTCGATAATCAATTCCGCCGTCGTCTCCGAAAGCGCCGCGAAAATCCCGCCGCTGTGGAACCAGCGTACGCCACCGGCGAAGATCGCCTTCCAGTCGAAGTCGCCGGGCTTCAGCCGCGCCGCCGCCTCGTTCGAACGGTTGTAGAAGACGACGGGCGCGCGCACGCCCTGGCCGCGGTCGCTGTAGACAGCGGCGATGTTCGGGCCGGTGACTCCGTCGTGCTTGAACCGCTTGTAGAAGGGCTTGACGCCCATCGCCTTCACGCGCTCCGCGACCAGATCCCCGATCGGATAGTCGACCATCGCCGACACGATGCCGGTCTGCATGCGGAAGCAGTCCGCCAGGTTGGCGGCGACGTTGAACTCACCACCGCTGACATGGATCTGGCACTCGCCCGCCTTGCGAAACGGGATGAACCCCGGATCCAGGCGGTGGACAAGGGCGCCCAGGGACACGAAGTCCAGCGCGCCCTCCTGACGGATGTTCAGACCGTGCTCCATTCGTCTTTCTCCTGCGGGACGCCTCGCTGCAATTCGTACTACTCCAAAATCCCGCGCCCGCTCTAAGCCTAAACTGCACAGAAGGAAACCACAGATGAACACAGATGAACACAGAGCAGCCCAGCCGCAACCAAAAAGAATCTCACCGCAGGGACGCAGAGAACGCGGAGGTTCCGTCCCTGGGGGCGCACAGAGGACAATCCTTGGCAGCTTGCAAAGCATTTTGGGCTTAGTAGTACAGATCCGTGTTCATCTGTGGTTTCGTTCATACTCTTGGTGCGGCCAGGCTAGTTCAACGCTAGTTCGTGTTAATTGGTGAAATTCGTGGCAAAAAAACGCCACGAATTTGACGAAGGAGGGTTGACATGAGCTAAACATTGTATGTCCCTGAGGCGACCGTGCCTCCGCGTCCAGTCCAATTCGTGTGGAAAAACTCTCCCCTTGGCCTGTCGACGCGCTCGTAGGTGTGAGCGCCGAAGAAGTCTCGCTGCGCTTGCAGCAGGTTCGCAGGCAGACGGGCCGAGCGAAATCCGTCGTAGAAGGAAAGGGCCGTGGAAAAGGCAGGCGTCGGCACACCGTATTCGATCGCCTGGATGATGGCGCGCCGCCAGGATGCCTGGTAATCGATAAGCGTCTGGCTGAAGAAATCATCCACCAGAAGATTTGTGAGCCGCGGATTCTTCGAGTAAGCTTCTTTGATCTTCCCGAGGAAGCGGCTGCGGATAATGCAGCCCCCGCGCCACATCAGGGCGATCCCGCCGAAGTTCAGATTCCACGCCTGTTCCTTGGCAGCTTCGCGCAGCAGCATGTACCCTTGCGCGTAAGAAACCATTTTCGAGCAGTAAAGCGCCCGCCGCACATCCTCGATGAATGCGTCGCGGTCTTGGGCTGCGGGGCGTTTCGGTCCGGTCAATATCTTCGAGGCGGCGACACGCTCCTCTTTCATGGCGGAGAGACAGCGGGCAAACACGGCTTCTCCAATGAGAGTCACCGGGGTGCCGAGTTCCAGGGCGCTGATGCCCGTCCACTTCCCGGTTCCCTTCTGGCCGGCGGCGTCGAGGATCTTGTCGATGAGCGGGGTTCCGTCTTCATCTTTCTTGGCGAATATCTCGCTGGTGATTTCAATCAGGTAACTGTCCAGCTCACCCCGGTTCCACTCGGCAAACACCTCATGCAGCTCGTCGGCGTTCAGGCCGAGACCTTCCTTCAGCAAGTGGTAGGCCTCGCAGATGACCTGCATGTCGCCGTACTCGATGCCGTTGTGGACCATTTTGACGTAGTGGCCGGCTCCGTTTTCTCCCACCCACTCGCAGCAGGGCGAGCCGTCCTCGACTTTGGCCGCAATCGCTTGAAAGATCTCCTTCACGTGCGGCCAGGCGGCCGGATTTCCGCCCGGCATGATCGAAGGGCCAAACCGCGCTCCTTCCTCGCCTCCCGAGACTCCGGTCCCGATGAACAGAATTCCTTTCTCCGCAAGAGCCTTGGTCCGCCGGTTCGTGTCCGCATAGTGAGAATTGCCGCCGTCGATGATAATGTCCCCCTTTTCGAGATGCGGCAGCAGGCTTTCGATCATATGGTCGACCGTCTCGCCGGCCTTTACCATCAGCATCACCCGGCGAGGCTTTTTCAGGACTCGAACCAGTTCTTGAATCGAGTGCGTGCCCACGACCTGTGTGCCGGCCGCTTCCTTCTGGATGAAATCGTCTACTTTGGAGACGGTTCGATTAAACACGGCCACGCGATAACCGTGGTCGTTCATATTCAAGACCAGATTCTGGCCCATGACAGCCAAGCCGATCAGTCCGATGTCGCAGCTTTCCTTTTCCATAGTATCTCCTGGTTAACTCTTCTTCTCCCGCGCCCGCGGAGCAGAAGATTCCATTGACGGAACGGACAGGCATCCAACGATCGGAAGCTGTTCCCGATCGCGAGCCCGCGCCACCACCGGCATCGCGGCCGCAGCATCTTCATTGTGCATCGTTCATTGTACATCGTTTCTCCCGCGCAGTTGTTTGAAACCCGCCCATGAACGGCAAAATCAAACCACTGATGAACACAGATCCATGTTCGGA
>QHZE01000242.1 GCA_003225335.1 Acidobacteriota bacterium | reverse complement strand
GGCGCTCAAGCCTTGCGTGGTTGGTACCCGCTGACGATTGTCGCGGTCTTCAACGGCATCAACGGTTTCCAGCCCGTTACGACGGACCCTAATTACGTCGCGGCGGGTATCCCGAACCAACCGCTGGGCCCCAATGTCGGTATTCCACCGGTCTGCTGCCCCGACATCAGCGCGGGCAGGGTCAAGCTGCCGTTGTATGCCGAGACAGGCTACCCCGAGGCCAACAAGCCGTTGCGCCGGGGCTACATCCAGTCGTGGAACTTCATCATCGAGCAAAAGGTGCCGGGTGAGCTGGTAACGTCGGTCGGATACGTAGGGTCGGCGTCCGTAAACGGTTTCGCGTTCCTGGACATCAACGTTTCGCAAACGCCCGGTTCCGGCGATGCCGGGCGCCCGCTCTTTGCCCAATTCGGACGCACCGCCGCAACCAGGGTGTGGGACGGCCGCACGCACAGCAACTACCACTCCCTGCAAGCCACGCTCAATCGGCGCTTTACGAGCGGCCTGTTTCTCAAGGGTGCATACACCTACTCGCGGGCCATCGATGAGGCTACTTACGGTGACTGGACGGAGTACATTTGGCGCGCGCAGAGTGTGCGCAATCGCAACCGCGCCCCGGCGACGCACAACATCCCCCACATGTTCCAGCTTGCTTACATATACGAACTGCCCTTCGGCAGCGGCAAGAAGTGGGCTAACACCCGCGCCGGCAAAACGGTGCTGGGAGGCTGGCAGATCAACGGCCTCTTTGGCGCCTACGGGGGCCGGCAGTACCAGCTTACCGCTTCCGGGGCCTCGTTGAACATGCCGGGCAACCAGCAGACCCCGGACCAGGTCAAGCCCGACGTCGCCAAGCTGGGCAAGGTCGGTGATGCCGGCACCTGGTTCGACACCAGCGCCTTTGCGCGGGTCACCGAGGTCCGGTTCGGCAACGTGGGCCGCAACACCATGAGCGGACCCGGTGTGGTGAATATGGATCTCAGCCTGTTCCGTACCTTCAAACTCACGGAGAAGCTCGGTATGCAATTCCGGGCGGAGGCGTTCAACTTGAGCAACACGCCGCACTTCGGCAACCCGAATGGAAATCGCAATAGCTCGAATTTCGGGAAGATCCTCTCCACGCAGTCAGGAACCGCTAGAGATGCCATTGGCCGGTCTCGGGAGTTCCGCTTCGGCTTACGTCTGAGCTTCTAGGTCCACTTGGTGGCCACGAAGCTCACAAATCGGTCAAGTTTCTTGCGAGAGGCATGAGTAATAGAAAGAGGAATGAAACCGCCGATCAACGCCGATTTACGCGGATGGATTCGAGGAAAATCGGCGTCCATCGGTGGTTCCTTCCTTCTGGGCAGTATGAGGGTCACTCGCTAGGTTCACTTGCTGGCCGCCAAGTTCACAAACTGGTCAAATTTTGCGTCATGACGGGCGCAGGTTTGGAGTTCAGCCTTCAGGCTGCACTGACCGGGGCAGGCTAAAGCCTGAACTCCAAACGGGCCGTGCGCAGCGAATGGCTTGGGCGGTATGAGGCTCGCTCACTATAGCGAGTGACCCTCATGCATTGCCTTGTGGATTGCTGCGACGTACGACGACGAGCGACGTGTCGTCTGCCAGCTCGCTCGCCACGGCGAAATCCTGGACGGCGCCCAACACTGAGAACAGCACGCCATCGGCGGAGCCGGTTGGAGCGCGGCGCAGTTGCGCCTCAAGGCGTTCATAGCCGAACTCCTGATCCGAGCTATTGCGCGACTCGAGTATGCCGTCGGAACAAGCCAGCAGTACGTCGCCGGCGCGCAGTTGCAAGCGCCCTCTGGCGAAGGAAGCCGCAGGGAGGACGCCGAGCAGCGGTCCACCTTCGGAAAGCGATTCCAACTGCCCGTCCGCGCGCAACAGCAGCGCGGGAGGATGTCCGGCACTGCAGTAGTCGAGCGTTCCAGTAGCGGGATCGAGCCTCGCCAGGAATAAGCTGACCGGCGGCGCTGCCGGCGACATTCGGCTGAGGTGCCGGTTCACGCCGGTAACGATCAAATCGGGCTCGGGGCTCGCGGCTGTGTGGATGCCAACCAGCCCCACCAGGTGCGTGGTCCACATCCCCGCTGCCAGGCCATGGCCGCAAACGTCGCCTAGCGCAAGGATCACACTTCCGCCCGCGTCCACAACGGTGAAAAAGTCGCCGGGCAAGTGGCGAACGGCGAAAATTTCGCTGGCAATCTCGAAGTCACCGCGCCGGACCAGACGCGGTGCGCACAGGCGGCGATGCACCTGCGCAGCATCGAAGAGCGCGGCGTGCAGATCGGCATAATCCTCCTGCAGCGCGGCGAGCTTCAGCTCCAGCTCCCTTTCGCGTGGCCGATTACTTGAGTTCCGGGGGGTCGGAGCAGCCTGGACATTGACCGCCCTTCCTGCCGAGCCGCCGGTGAATCCTGACTGACGCATGAAACCGTTGACCTCATCCGACGAATTTGTAGCCGCTGCCGTGAACGGTCAGAATGAACCGCGGCTCCTCGGGATTCGGCTCCAGCTTCTGCCTGAGGTGAACGATGTGGGTGTCTACCGTGCGCGTGTTGGGGTAGTTCTCATAGCCCCACACCTCATCCAGCAGGCGGTCGCGGCTGAGCGTTTCCGCAGGATGGGAGATGAAGTAAACCAGCAGCGCGAACTCCTTCGCCGAGAGCTCGACGCGCGCGCCGGCGCGCCGCACCTCATTACCGCGGATGTTGACCTCGACGTCGTTGAACCGATACACCTCCGGCGCGCGCGCCGGCGCCGACACCCGTCGCAACACTGCTCTCACCCGTGCCATCAATTCGCGGACGGAGAACGGCTTGGTGAGATAATCATCGGCGCCCAGCTCCAGGCCCACAACCTTGTCGATCTCCTGGCCGCGCGCGGTCAACATGATAATGGGCACTGACGGCCGCTTGACCTTCAACTGCTTGCAAACGTCGAGGCCACTCATCCGTGGCATCATAACGTCCAACACTACGAGGTCGGGATCATCCGCCAGGGCGCGCTCGAGGCCTGCCACTCCGTCCTCGGCCGTGATCACGTCGTAGCCTTCGTACTCAAAGTTGTCGCGCAGGCCGGCTACCATGGCAGGCTCGTCCTCGACGATCAATATGCGCCTTCTCCTGCGCGCGCCCGCTTCAGTGTCGTCAGTGTACTCGGACTTATCGGAGCCCGATCGCGCCTCGGGCGCGCGGCCTTTTGGTCGTGCGGTGAAGTTGATTCTCGTTTTCATGATGCCGTAGCCCCTGATGATGCTTCATTCGCCGGCTGCCGCGTGGCGCCTGCCAGCGGCAACGACAGAGTGAACTTGCTGCCTTTTCCCGGCGCGCTTTCCACCTCCACCTCGCCGCCGTGCGCTTGCGCGATGTGGCGCACCAGCGACAGGCCCAGGCCGCTTCCCTTCGTGTTGTGCACCAGGGGGTCGCAGGTCCGATAAAACTTCTCGAAGATCTTCGACTGCTCGCCGCGCGCGATGCCGATGCCGCGATCGACCACCTCAAGCTTCAATACGCCGTCTGCCCGGTACAGCTTCACGCCAAGGAACTTTTCGTCGGCCGAGTACTTCAGCGCGTTGTTAACCAGGTTGACGAGCGAGCGCCCGATGGCTTCCCGGTCCACACGCACGGTTGGGATGCTCGAGTCGATGCTCTGCTCAAACGTAAAACCCTGTTCCTCGATCTGGTAGCGATAGGCGTCGAGCGTGTTGCGCACCAGCTCCGCAATGTTGGTTTCGCGGAAGTCGTACTCCTTGCGCCCTGCCTCGATGCGGGAGAAATCGAGGATGTTGTTGATCAACGCGGTCAGCCGCTCGCTCTCTTTGCGGATGATGCGGTAATACTCCTCTGCCTTTTCCTGGGTCGTGATGCGGCCAAGCTCGAGCGTTTCCGCGTACAGCCGGATCAGAGACAGCGGCGTGCGCAATTCGTGCGACACGTTGGAGACGAAGTCGGACTTCAGGCGGGCCAGCGCCACTTCCTTGCTGACGTTGTGATAAGTCAGCACCAGGCCGCCGATCAGCAACACGGAAAGAACCCCGAGGATGAGGAAACTGCGCTGAACCCAGCGCCGGCCGAGCGCCTCCACGCTGGTGCCTTGGTACTTGATGCCCAGCGTCAGTCCGCGGAAAACATCGTCGAGGTTGCGCGAAACCTCGGGTTTCCCTTCCGTCCACCCGGCAGAAGCGGCGAGAACCTTGTCACCATTCCCACCCTCGTAGTCTGCGGGATAGACCATCATGGCAAGCTGATTTCCGCCTCCCTCGGTCAACTTGTGGGCGATCAGCTCCTCGAGCATTTCCGGAAAGAAGGTCTGTTTCAGGTAATTGGGATCGAAGCTGAACCCGCCCAACACAGCCCGGTCCTTGGAGAGCTGCGGTAAACAGAAGAAGGCGGTCGTCATGTAGGAATAACTGCCGGCCCGCTTCACTTGATCGGGGTAGAAAGTAATCAGCCGGTTCCTTTTGTGCATCCCCTCCACCATCATCTTGGCTTCCATGCCGAGCCACCCACCGAACATTTCGGCCAGGCGCTCATGCTCCTCACAGAAATACCGGTCGCTCATCTGCTGCGGCTGCGAACGGAACAGAAGCCCTTTTTCATGGTCGAATAGGAACACGTGCGACACCCACGGACTCTTTGACAAGATGAGGTCAAGCCTTCTTCCTTTGTCCGATTCCGTACCGGTGTCCGGAGATGGAAAAAGATCTCTCACCTCTTCCGTCATCGTATAAATCTTCCGGTTGATCTTTTTCTCAGAGATTGCGAGCATCTCCTGGAAGTCACGATGGAAGGCGGCCTCCAGAACTTTGTCGCGCCTGATGGCTTTCAGGTGGGCGAAATTGACATATATCAGCGCCGCCGCCGGCAGCATAACCGCCAGATCCAGCGTGAGCATGAGCCGGAACCGGTTGTTGCCGCTCCAGAACTTTCTCTTCAAGTTCATGCCAACCTCCCCACAATCACGCTCTTATGGGTCAAAGCATACGCTAGTGCCAGTCATGTTGTGTGAAGAGCAGGTAAAATAATGTCAAGGAATTGTGAACTCACCGAGCCAATAAGCTACAGCGATTGGGCATTGCCGGCGCTCATAAAGCCTCCACAGGGGGAGGGAATGGCGTAACGGCCGAACTCGTCGCCGCGCTGTCGCACGAGTGAGAGGGGGCCTACCAAGCTGGGGAGAATCGCGGCTCAGGGCGGGCGGCAAGGGGTGCAATTATTCGTGGCATGGCCGTCCCGGCCATGATACAAAACTTGACCGATTTGTGAACTTTGTGTCCACGAAGTGGACCTGGCCATCCGGGTCGAACCGCAGATGGACCACCGGAGTTCAGCGGCCGGGACTTGACCAAGCCGCCCGGTCCTCTTTTGTAGGCGTCGTTCTTCGAGCCCGGGAACGGCGACCATTTGGAAAAGGCGAGCTCACCCAGGGGGAAAAGATGCGAAAGTGTTCCAGAACCAAGATCGCCCTGACAAGTCTCGGCGCGCTCGTTTTGCTTTTTACGCCGGTTCTGCGCGCCCAAGTGAATGCGCCCACCTGCAATGTGAAGACCTACGGGGCAACGGGCAGGAAGGCCGACGACGCCACGCCCGCCATTCAGAAGGCCATCGAAGCCTGTGCCAAGTCCGGCGGTGGCATGGTCTACCTCCCCGCGGGTGAATATACCTCCGGAACCATTTATTTGCGGAGTCATGTCCGGCTTTATCTCGAATCCGGGGCCACTCTTTACGCGTCTCCTAATCCCACTGCCTTCGATAAGGAAGCGTTGCTCTACGGCGAGAATCTGGACAACATCGCGATCGAGGGTCGAGGGACGGTTGACGGCCAGGGGGAGTACGAATGGAAACTCAATGACCTCGATGACGCTTTCATTCGAGACAATATGCTTCTGGCGCAGTCGCTGGGGAAGCCGCTGATGCGCTCTTTTCCGAAAGGGTATCCGAGCCGCAAAATGTACCCGCACCTGGTTCAGTTGCTCCGCTGCAAGGACGTCAGGATCACCGGCCTATCGTTTCTGCATTCGCCGAGTTGGACCATCAATCCCTATGGTTGCGAGCGGCTGAGGATCGATGGTATTTACATCTACACCGACCAGAAATACGGAGTGTGGGCCGACGGCATCGACCCGGACGGCTGCAAGGACGTGATCATCGCCAACAGCACGATCGAAACCGGCGATGACGCCATTGTGTTCTACTCCATGAACTGGCATGGGCCGCCGCTCCCCTGCGAGAACATCACCATTACCAATTGCCGCCTCTCTTCCTCCTCGAGCGCCATCAAGTTCTGCGATGGCAACATGAATGCTGTTCGTAATGTGACCATAACTAATTGTGTCATCACGAACTCCAATCGGGGTATCGCCTTCATGGTGTACGACGGAGGCGTCGTCGAGAACGTCATCCTGTCGAATCTGGTTGTCAACACCATACGCTACGACTGGTTTTGGTGGGGCAACGGCGACCCTATTTACTTCGTCATCAAGCGGCGTAGTGAAAATGAGGGCAAAACGCCGACACCGGAGGAGCCCCCCGCCGGAAAGATCCGGAATGTGACCATTCGCAACGTCATCGCTCACGGGCAAGGGACCAGCATCATCAACGGACATCCCGATAGCTGGCTCGAGCGCGTCAGCCTGGAGAACGTCAAGCTCTTTCTGGCCACGGACCCCTCCGCTGCCTACGACAGGTCTGTCAACGCGATGCAATTTCGCTGGGCCAGGAACTTGACGGTGAAGGATGTGGAAGTCGTGTGGGAAAAACCGGCGTCCAGCAAGTGGCAGAGCGCACTGTCGTTTGAAGATGTGCAGGGACTGACCTTGGATAATTTCAGCGGCGCGCCCGCCAGACTTCAGACAGATATTCCGGCCGTGGTTCTCGACCAGGTTGAAGGCGCCCGGGTCGTCAACTCCAAAGTCCAACCGGGGACTCAGGTGTTCGTCAAAGTGACGGGCGCAAAGAGCGATAGGATTCAGCTTTTCAATAACGACCTAGGCGGGGCGCAGGCTCCGTATCAACTTGGCCCGGGCTTGAAAGCCGACACCGTGAAGGCGGCCAACAACTTCTGACCAGCGTGGCATGGCCCTCTCCGCCATGACTGACTTGGATCTTTTCCTGACCGGCTCCGCACGGGCGGGACGCCCGTGGCGCTGCCGCTCCCGGTACTGAACCGAGACATAACTCCTACAGGAACCGAACGTGACTCGCACTCCTTCTAATTACATCCCATCGAGCTCTACGCGAAGAGAAGACCGAACGGACTCGTTTTCAGCCCCCGCGCGGCGGGTTCTGCTCGTTGTTGCACTCTGCCTGAGTGCGGCCGCGAGCGAACCCCCGGCGGCCGGGCAAGGCGCCACCGGCGTCCTGCTGCCGGACGGCCGTGAGTTTGTTTCCTGGGAGAGGCCGCCGCAGTTCACCAGGACTTACTACGTAGACAACCGGAACCCCCGCGCCGCGGATACAAATCCGGGGACGAAAGAACTGCCCTTTTCCACCATCCGCAGGGCGGCCCAGGTACTGCAGCCCGGCGAGCGCGTGGTGATCATGACGGGTGTGTACCGCGAGCGCATTGACCCGGCCCGCGGCGGCGCCGGGCCCGACAGGATGATCAGCTACGAAGCGGCGCCCGGCGCGAACGTGGTGGTCAAGGGCTCGCGGGTGGCTAAGACGGGGTGGGAGCCTTCCAAGAGCTACAAGCTGGGGCCTCAGGCGCCGGACCGCCCCGCCGTGAAGATCTACCAGCGCCGTTTGGACGACCTCGATTTCCGGGGCTACAACCCTTTTGGCATGGTCAACGTCATGCAGGACCGCGTTTACTTGATGCCCAAGCCGCAAGAGCTAAAGCAGCATCTGCTGCGCCGCGGGATGATGTTCGTGGATGGGCGGCGGCTGGAGCAGGTCGAGCTCTACCAGGAGCTCGGCCGGAAGGACGGCGCCTTCTGGTGCGAGCACGACGGGTTGACGATCCACGCGCGACTTCCCGGCGATGCAGACCCGGCCGAGCACGAGGTTGAGCTGGCGATCCAGGAGCAGGTGTTTGCTCCGAGGACGCGCGGTCTGAGCTACATCCGCGTGAAAGGGATTACCTTCGAACACGCCGCCAACGCCTTCCCGGTCCCGCAACGCGGGATGGTCTCCGCGAGCCGCGGGAATCACTGGATCATTGAGGATTGCGTCATGCGGCATGCCAACGGCGTGGCGCTCGATATCGGCGCCCAGGATTGGGACATGGAGCCGCCCGAGATCGTCGGCCGCAGCATCGTGCGCCGGAACCACATCGATGGCGCCGGCGTGTGCGGGCTGGCGGGGATGGCCGTGCAGGATACGCTGGTCGAGGGCAACCTGATCGAGCACGTCGGCTATCAGGACGTGGAGCTGGCCTGGGAAACGGGCGGCATCAAAATGCATACGACCAAGAATTGCTTGATCCGCAGCAACGTTATCCGGCACATGATTCATGCGGAAGCCATCTGGCTCGACTACAAGAACGAAAATACGCGCGTGACCGGCAACGTGATGGGCGACACGCTGGAGACGCTGCGCGGCGGCATTTACCTGGAGGCCTCGCAATATCCCAACATGCTCGACAACAACATCATCTGGAAGGCGACGGAAGGCAAGGGCGGGGGCTCCTATAACATGCCCGGGCACGGCGGGTGGGGAATTACGGTGGATGGAACCGACGAGACGGTGATTGCCCACAATCTAATCGGTCTCACCCAGGACGCGGGCATCAAGTTTCGAAATATCGAGGGCCGGATCGTGGGCTCGCGGGGCGGCACAACCCGTTGGAACAAGGTCCTCGGTAACATCTTCTATCGCTGCGGCAAGGCAATCGATTTCTCCAATCAAGACAACACCGCGGAGGGCAACCTCTACACGCGTGACTGGGGCGAGGTGACGGATGAGAGCCAGGCCGTGGGCCGGGGGCTGAACTGGATCTCTGGGCCGGGGACGCCCTTGATTCTGGACCTGGATGCGTGGCAGAAGTTCTTCGGCTTCGACAAGAATGGCGCTTACGCAGACATGAGCATTCAAGTCGATCTCGACGCGCTCGCCATGACGTGGTCAGTTTCGGGCGCCGCGCCGCAAGCGCCGGCCGGAAAACACTTCAGGCGGGATTTGCTCGGAGAGGCCGCGGGCGAGGCGCGCAGACCCGGGCCGCTACTGCGTTTGCCGGATACTCCAACCAGGATCGAAATCGATCCGCGCCGCCTCGTGCAATAACACCCGTCGTTTCGCCTGCCACGACCCCTTCCAACTCTCCATCCCCGATATTCGCCGTGTCAATCCCGTGTCCCCTGATGAATATCCGTTAAAGAATTCGTTACCAGCAAAGGATTTTCGGCTTAGTTTCTAGTTGCACGCCTTCCGGACCGCGGAAGGGCGAACCGGATGCGGTACACTGTCTGAGCAATGCTTCGTACAATACGCGCGACCCGATATGTGACACCGCTCCGGGAGGGTGGCTCGCTCCCGGCCATTATCGAAGCCGACGACCTCGGCCTTTACGTACTGAAGTTCCGAGGTGCGGGGCAAGGCCCCCTCGCGCTGGTGGCTGAGCTGATTGCCGGCGAAATCGGACGCGCTCTGGGTTTGAATGTCCCCGAACTTGTCTTTGTCGAGGTCGATGCCGCCTTCGGAAGGAACGAGCCCGATGAAGAAATCCGCGACCTTCTTCGTGCGAGCGTCGGCCTGAACCTCGCGCTCGACTATCTTCCGGGCTCCACGATGTTCGACCTCGCAGCGGGAGATACGGCCGATGCGCGACTCGCGTCGCAGGTCGTGTGGTTCGACGCGTTTGTTACCAATGTGGATCGCACCGTGAAGAACCCGAACCTGCTCTACTGGCACAAGGCGCTCTACTTGATCGATCACGGTGCGGCGTTGTACTTCCATCACAACTGGCAAAACGCCGAACAGTTCGTCGAGTCCGCATTTCCCCTGATCCGCGACCATGTGCTTCTGCCCTGGGCGGCTGTGATCGAAGAGGCCGGAGCGGGGTTGAGCGAGAAACTGAATCCGGCGGTCTTGTCCGACATCGTCGAACAGGTTCCCGATGCCTGGCTACCCGCTGCAAAGCGCTCGACGTATGTCGATCTTCTCGCCCGGCGCCTGAGCGTTTCGCACAATTTTGTCCAGGAGGCAATCCGTGCCCGAGCAAAGCTCGTTTGATTACGCCGTGCTCCGTGTTGTCCCGCGCGTCGAACGCGAAGAGTTCGTCAACGCCGGCGTCATCGTTTTTTGCCCGGAACAGGAGTTTCTCGAGGCTCGCGTTCATGTCGATGAACCGCGCTTGAAAGCGCTTTGTACAGAGATCGATATTCCTCTGGTGCGGCAACACCTGGAAGCCTTTCCCAAGATCTGTTCGGGGGATCCTTGCGCCGGACCGATCGCCAGGCTTACCCAACGCGAACGCTTCCACTGGCTGGTCGCGCCGCGCAGCACCGTCATCCAGGTCTCGCCAGTCCACTGCGGGCTCTGCGAGAGTCCTCTGCGCGCGATTGAAAATCTATTTCGCGAGTTGCTTCAATAGCGTCTCTGCCGCCAGGATGACCGTTTTCCAGACCGCGTGGTTTTCGAACTGAGGAATGCGGGTTGTAGCGGTGCGCTGCGCCGCGAGCAAGGGTATAGCGACGAGCAGGAGGCCGTCCTGGACATTGCTTTCTCCTTTGAAATCTATACGCTTCTGCTACCGATCTACACGCACAACCTATCGCCGTACTCCTATAGCGTGGTGCGTGCCAAGATCGCCTTCAAATAAGAGCGGGACGCCAGCATCCGGTTGGAAGCGGGACATTTTTCCTGGCATCCCGGCCAAGCTCACGGGACCATCTCAAATCCCGCCTGAGCGAAATGGTGGTCCGTCGTCAAAGCGCGACGCTGACCAAGTTCTCGCATGACGACGAAACTCGTACAGTCCGTGAAGGAAAAGTCCTTGTCCTTCCAACGAAAGAACCAGCTTCGTGCCTTCTCGGCTCGCGTTGGATTGACCCATTCCCACAGAACCCGGCGGCTTCCTTCGATCTGATCCCACCACTGGGATGCTGTGCGGAGTCCCAGCCGCAGGCGAATAAGAGTCAAAGTTTCGTCCAGGACATAGTCCGTGGAGAGCAGGATGCCGCCGCGCCGGAGCCATTCATCCCGCGCGACTCGACACATTTCGTGCCGCGGATCTGCCGCATCGGCCATGGCCATCCATCCGCCCGTGTCGACGAAAAGAGCTCTCATCGCCTGGATTTTCCGTAAAGAACTTTATCGTGGTCATCCGCCGTCAGGCCGTCCGCTGAGCGCCCTAGCGGCTCTGCCTGGTAGAGTGGATCGTCCTCCAACTCGCCGAGATCCAAACTGTGGCTGTCCACCGGAACAATTTGGAATGCCGGCCGGCTGCGGTACAGGACCGTGAAGCGATCCCCTTTCCGCACTCGCTCAATGATTCTCGCCAACTGCGTTCGGAGCGTCTTTGTGTTGATGACCGTCGACATTGCAACCTCCCAACTCGAAGTTGAACTCAAGATAAACTTCGTCTGGCACCGAGTCAAGTCGTTTACGGCCCGGGCTGCAATCAGAAGTGCGAGTCAATTCACGCTGCCGTGAACTCCTCAGAAGCTGTGGAGAATTTAATTCGTGTCAATTCGTGGAATTCGTGGCCGGTTTTATTGGCCACGAATTCCACGAATTTCACGAAAACGATCACTGCCATTTGGATGTCATCGGTTTGAAATACAATTTTTTACAGTCTCTCCGGCCGCGCTTCACAGAGTCATCAGGGTTCTCTGTGAATCTCCGTGTACTCCGTGTCTCCGTGGTGAATAAAGTGCTTGAATTCTTTTTGAGCTTGGCGTGCCCCTACCCGTCGGGCGATCCGAAATCCCCGTTCCATTCGTCTGAGGCAAAAGTGCTTTCCCCGCGAGCGGCTTCGTATACAATGAAAACCTCGATGCCTTGCTCGCCGAAAAACATTGTTGCGGCAACGGCCGCGTTGAAGGTGTCAGACGCTTTCTGCAGAGGCACAGATGGGTAGCAGGATACTTCCGTTACGAAGGCTGTCTCACACACTGCTCGTGATCGCCGGCGCGGCTCTGGGGCTCACGGCGGAGCAGGCAGCCCAGCCCAAAGGCATCGATTTCAACCGCGAGATCCGCCCAATCCTGTCCGACAACTGCTTCACCTGCCACGGGCCGGACGAAAAGCAGCGCCAGGCCGATCTGCGGCTTGACAGGCCCGATGGAGTCTTTGCCGACCGAGGCGGTTACCGGGTCATTGTCCCCGGAAGGCCTGCTGAGAGCCGCCTCTACCAGCGAATCAGCGCCGAGAACAGGCTGGCCCGGATGCCCCCGCCGGCGGCGAACCGCACGCTGGCGCCGCAGCAGGTGGAACTGATCCGCCGTTGGATCGAGCAGGGGGCCGAATACAAGCCCCACTGGTCGTTCATTCCGCTTGAGGAGACGCCGGTGCCGGAGGTGATCGAAGGGAAGTGGCCGCGCAACCCGATCGATCGCTTCATCCTTTCGCGGCTCGAGAAGGAGGGTCTGCGCCCCTCGCCCGAGGCAGCGCGGGAGACGCTCATCCGGCGGCTCTCCCTGGACCTCACCGGCCTGCCGCCGGCGCTGGAGGAGATCGACGCCTTTCTCGCCGATCGGTCCGAAGACGCCTACGACAAGCTCGTGGGCCGGCTCCTGGCCTCACCCCGCTACGGCGAGCGCATGGCAAACGACTGGCTCGACCTTGCCCGCTATGCGGATACCTACGGATATCAAGCGGACGTGGACCGCGACATGTCGCCGTGGCGCGACTGGGTCATTCGCGCCTTCAATGAGAATCTCTCCTACGACCAGTTCATCGTCTGGCAGCTTGCGGGTGACCTGTTGCCGGGCGCGACGCGCGAGCAGCGGCTCGCGACTGCGTTCAACCGGCTGCACAGGCAGACGAACGAAGGAGGGAGCATCGAGGAGGAGTTTCGCACCGAATATGTGGCCGATCGCGTGCACACGATGGGGACGGCCTTCCTCGGCCTGACGATCGAGTGCAGCCGCTGCCACGACCACAGGTACGACCCTATCAAACAGCGCGACTACTACCGGCTCTTCGCTTTCTTCAACAACATTGACGAATCCGGCCTCTACTCGCACTTCACCCGGGCCACACCGTCGCCGACGCTTCTGCTTTACGACGAAGGCGTCGAAGCCAGGCACGAGGAGCTGAAGAAGAGAATCGCCCAGGCTGAGGCGGGCCTTGCTGCGACCCGGGACGCCGCGCGCCGCCGTTTTGACGAATGGCTCCGCGCCGGTGCGAAAGATGTTTCAATACCCCAGCCGGTCGCCGCATTTACCTTCGAGGAAGCCGCCGCTAACAAGACCGCGAATTCGGCCACTACCGGCTTGCCCGCCGAGCTTGTGGACGGCCCCGAGCTTGTCGAAGGGCGCCACGGCCTGGCCGTAAAACTCAGCGGCGAAAGCGCGGTGGTTTGCAAAGGCAGCGGCGCCTTCCGGCGCACCGAGCCTTTCAGCTTCAGCCTCTGGCTTCGGCCCTCCGTCGAGCAGGCGCGCGCGGTCGTCTTCCATCGTTCCCGCGCCTGGACCGATTCCGGCAGCCGCGGGTACCAGCTCGTGCTCGAAGACGGCCGGCCGGCGTTTTCCTTGATCCATTTCTGGCCGGGCAACGCTGTCTCGGTCCGGGCCAAAGAGAGGCTGCCCGTAAGCGCCTGGTCTCATCTCGCCGTGACATATGACGGCTCCAGCCGCGCCGCCGGTCTGCGCCTCTATCTCAATGGCCTGCCGATGGAGCTCGAAGTTGTGCGCGACAACCTTTTCAAAGACATCGTGCACCGCAAGGAGTGGGGCGACGCCGATGTGGACAAGATCGAGCTCACGCTCGGCGCGCGCTTCCGGGATTCGGGATTCAAAGGCGGCCTGATTGACGATTTCCAGGTCTTCGACCGCTGCCTTATGCCGCTCGAAGCCGGAGCGCTTGCGGGTCTCTCGGGCTTGCAGCCGCCACAAGAAGAGCTCTTCGCGTACTACCTGAACCGGCACGACGCCGGCTATCGCTCCGCTCTCACCGCGCTCCAGCGGCTGCGCGACGAAGAAAACAACCTCGTCAACGATGTCCGCGAAATCATGGTCATGAAGGAGCTGCCCGAGCGGCGTCCCACGCACCTGCTCAAGCGCGGCGCCTACGACGCGCCCGGGGAGCGCGTCGAGCCGGGAACTCCGGACGCGGTGATGCCCTTTCCTTCCGGCCTCCCGCCGAACCGGCTGGGGCTGGCCCGCTGGATCGTCGACCGGCGCAATCCGCTGACGGCGCGCGTGGCTGTAAACCGCATCTGGAAGCTGCACTTCGGCCGAGGGATTGTGGCGACTATGGAGAATTTCGGCAGCCAGGGCCAGCCGCCCACTCATCCGGAGCTCCTCGACTGGCTGGCGAAAGAATTTATCGACAGCGGCTGGAACGTCAAAGCGCTGCACAAGCTGATTGTGACCTCGGCGGCCTACCGTCAATCCTCGCAGTCGGGCGCGGACCTGGAAGCGCGGGACCCGGAGAACCGCCTGCTCGCGCGCGGCCCCAGGCACCGGCTCGAAGCGGAACAGATCCGCGACCAGGCGCTTGCGGCAAGCGGACTGCTGTCGCGCCGGATCGGAGGCCCGAGCGTCAAGCCGTACCAGCCCGCGGGGCTGTGGGAAGAGTCCGGCACGGACAAGACCTACGTCCAGGACACGGGCGAGAAGCTCTACCGGCGCAGCCTCTACACCTTCTGGCGCCGCACGTCGCCCCCGCCGTCGCTGACGAGCTTCGATGCCCCGTCACGCGAGGTCTGCACGGCCAGGCGCGAGACGACCACAACGCCGCTTCAGGCGCTCGTGCTGCTCAACGACCCGCAGTTCATCGAAGCGGCGCGGGTTCTGGCCGAGCGGCTGGTGCGCGAGCGCGGCCCCGACCTCGATGCTCGAATCGTCGCCGCTTTTCGCGTGCTCACCGGCCGCAGGCCCGAGGTCCGGGAACGCGAGATCCTGCGCCGGCTGTACCAGGAACAGCTGGCCTACTTTACATCGCATCCGGGCGCGGATGAGAAATACCTGGCCACGGGCGAGCACACGCGCGACCGCGCGCTGCCTGCCGCGGAGGTCGCTGCCACGGCCGTCCTGGTCAGCGCTCTGATGAACCACGAGGAGTTTGTGAGGACACCATGAAGGTCAGAAGAGGAACCGAGATGGATACCTGTTGCGCCGGTCCGTCGCCCAACCGGGAACTCAGCCGGCGCGAGCTTCTGAACAGCGTTGGCGCCGGCCTCGGCGGCATTGCCCTCGCCCACCTGCTCAATTCTGCGCGCGTGTTCGGCGCGGCCTCGCACGGCGAGCGCGGGGCGCTCGGTGGACCTCATTTCCCGCCCAAGGCCAAACGTGTGATCTACCTTTTCATGAGCGGCGGACCTTCGCAGCTGGAAACCTTTGACTACAAGCCGCTGCTCAACGAGCGCAACGGGCAGGAGCTGCCTGAATCCGTGCGCATGGGCCAGCGGCTCACCGGCATGACCGGCAATCAGGCGCAGCTCCCCCTGGCCGGCTCGATTTTCAAGTTCCGCCAGCAGGGCCAATGCGGAGCCTGGGTGAGCGATCTGCTTCCACACACGGCAAAAATCGTGGACGACCTGTGCATCGTGCGCTCGATGCATACCGAGGCCATCAATCACGACCCGGCGATCACCTTTTTCCAGACGGGCTCGCAGATCTCGGGCCGGCCCAGCATCGGGGCATGGGTGCATTACGGACTGGGGAGCGACAACGAGAACCTCCCTGCCTTTGTCGTTCTCATCACCAAGAAAAAGGCCGATCAGCCGCTGTACTCGCGGCTTTGGGGCACGGGCTTTCTTCCGTCGCGTTATCAAGGCGTGCAGTTCCGCTCCGGCCGGGATCCTGTGCTTTACCTCAACAACCCCGACGGCATCTCCGACGGCAGCCGCCGTCTGATGCTCGACCGGCTGCGCGAGCTGCACGAGTTCGAGCGCCAGGCCCCTGCCGACGAAGAAATCGACACCCGGATCGCGCAGTACGAGATGGCTTACCGGATGCAAACTTCGGTGCCCGAGGTAATGGATACCTCAAAGGAGCCGGATCAGGTCTTCGAGCTTTACGGGCCGGACTCCCGCAAGCCGGGCACGTTCGCGGCCAACTGTTTGCTGGCGCGCCGGCTCGCCGAGCGCGGCGTCAAGTTCATCCAGCTTTATCACCAGGGGTGGGACCACCACGGCAACCTGCCCTCTGGAATCCGCACGTTGTGCCAGGAGACCGACCAGCCGGCGGCGGCGCTCATCCGGGATCTCAAGTCGCGCAGCCTGCTCGAGGACACGCTGGTCGTCTGGGGAGGCGAGTTCGGGCGGACCAATTACTCTCAGGGCAAACTTACGGCCGACGATTACGGCCGCGACCACCACCCCCGTTGCTTCACGATGTGGACGGCCGGCGGCGGCAGCAAGCCGGGACTGATTTACGGAGAGACCTGCGAATTTGGCTACAACGTCGTGAAAGACCCCGTGCACGTCCACGACTTCCAGGCCACGCTTCTGCACTTGCTCGGCGTCGACCACGAGCGCCTCACCTACCTTTACCAGGGGCGCCGTTTCCGCCTGACCGACGTGCACGGAAAGGTGGTCGAGAAGCTGCTGGCCTGACGGCAACACTTCACCACGGAGACTCGAAGAACACAAAGCTGCACAGCAGCACCTAAGCCCACCGCAGTCTCACATGGGCCCCGGAGGCGAGGAGGTCTTCCCTGGGAACGCACGCTTCCAGCCTGCCCAGCACCTCCTACGCCCTGCACGCAGGATGCAGGATGCGTGCGCTCCCAGGAAACCCAGTCTCCCCATGCGCCGGGGGCGCACCCAAGAGACTGCGGCAGAAGTAAAGCTCTGCTTCTCCGCTCTGGAGGAGCGGGAGGAACTTAGCCAGGGGTGAGCGTTTTTTGCGAACCCCTGGAACCCGTGCCTGACTGACCAACCCGCCCCGGCAGGGGCGGGCGGACTACCAAAGATAG
>QHZE01000793.1:1216-2538 GCA_003225335.1 Acidobacteriota bacterium | reverse complement strand
ATATGGCGAGCTATGTTGAGTATCCGCCTCTCGCCAAAATTGATCAGGAGCATGCTGACGAATTTGGCAAGGGTTTTCTGCGGTCGGTCGGCCAAGGCATTGCGCAAGGGGCGAATGGAAAGGTTGTCAAGGAAACCGAAATTGATTTGGGCACTTACTCCGGGAAAGAGATTCTGATTGCACTCCCCGCGGGTCTGGTGACGGCTCGGGCGTATTTCATCAAGCGTCGTGGCTACCAACTTGTCGCCGGGCCTTCCACCGCAGGCGCCGAGAACGGCAATATCAAGAAGTTTTTGGATTCGTTTAGGGTGACCGCTCAGTAGTGATTCCCGGGAACTTTTGCTCTCGCGGGTGAGTATTTTTCGATCAAAATGATTCACCGCAGAGACGCAGAGGACACTGAGAAGGAAAGCAGAAAGCGAATTCTCTGTAACCCGCCAGTTAGTGTTGAGCAAATAGGACGCGGATTACGCGGATGCACGCGGATGTTCTTGGATCAATGGTCACCTTCTGCAACCGAGGGATTACGATTCTCTGCGAACTCCGCGTCTGCAATGAAAAAATGCCGGTGTGGTTGACTCGCACTTCTAATTTGCACTCCCGCTGCCGAGTGCTTGACAGCGAACAGATTCTCTGACACATTTCCTTATATCCGACATTGCTTGAAAAGTAAGGAGTCCTTCATGCCGGCGGTCACGAAGATAACTGCCAAGTATCAGATCACGGTGCCCCGCGAGGTCCGCAAGGCGCTGAAGGCCAAAGTCGGGGATCTCCTGGTGTTTGTCGAGCAGGCCGACGGCTCGTTCCGCGTGCATGCGATCCCTCCCCGCTTGACGCATGCCCTCCGGCTGGCGGGCAGTCACCTGTCTCCCGACGACTTCCGCCGCCTGCACCGGGAGTTCGAAGAGGGATGGAAAGATGAGGGGCGTTGAGGACGCGCCGCTGGCTTGCCTGGATGCCAATGTCTTTCTCGCCGTCCTCATCCCCGCAGCGACGACGGCTGCCAGAGAGGAGATCACGGGCGCAGAACGAGTGCTGCGGGCTGTGGAAGAAGGGCGTTTGCGGGGCGTCTCAACGACCATTGTCTTTGGCGAGATTTGCTACGTTTACTTGCGGGAAGGCAAACCCGGGTTTGAGATTGCGCGTGCCGCCATCGAGGCGGAGCCGAATCTTAAAGCGGTAGCCGTGACTGCGCCGCTCGCTGTTCATGCGGCGGAGCTCAGGAGGAAGTACTACTCGAAGAAGAACCCCTTCTCATACAACGACGGTCTCTACCTGGCTACCGGCCTTGCCGAACGTGCCAACCTCTTGATTACTTCGGA
>QHZE01000793.1:0-1186 GCA_003225335.1 Acidobacteriota bacterium | reverse complement strand
GAAACCGTGAGTCCCGCGGAGCGGGACGCTCCCAGGAGCGGCCTCCGGGTCTCCGCGGTGAAATCACTTTTGGTTGTGGCCCCGCTGCGCTGTGTTCATCGGGGGTTTCATTTTCTGCAGTTGCTTTACACAGAGGGTGTTTATTCACGGGCGCGGGCCGGGTAATATGTGGACCCATGGGACATTATTGCAGGATCTGCTCTCGCTACCGGCCGAACGAGAGTTTCTCTGGCCGCGGACATCGGATACATGTCTGCAAAAAATGCAGCGGGCTCCCCCGGGGAGTCCGATTCCGCATCGAGTCGCTCGACGAGATTTGGGGATTTCTCGATCAGTCCATCATTTCGGAGAAAAACATCCGTCGCCTGTCGCTGCTTGCCGAATCGGCCGACCCTGAAGTGCGGGAAATGGCCTCCATCGTCCATGCGATCGGCAAAGCCCATCCTGGGCGGCGCAGACGCTACAAGAAGATCCGTGCCGATCACCCCGAGCTCTGGCAGAGAATTGTGAAGAAGGGCATCGTTGAAGAGTGGACCGGCCCGGCCGAGCGGGATTATGCCTTCGATGCGAGCGAGGAGATGACGGACGAAAATGCACCCTCGCGAGACGGGTGCAATTAGAGGTGGGAGTCAATTCACGCTGCCGTGAACTCCTCGGAAGCTGTGGAGAATTTAATTCGTGTCAATTCGTCAGGTTTGGAGTTCAGCCTTCAGGCTGCACAGAGCCCACGCAGGCTAAAGCCTGAACTCCGAACCAGAGCGCGCGAGCCCCAGGTTTGGAAGATGATCTCCCTTTCTGATGCCATGTCGACGGACTCCTTTGCCGGCCTCCACGCCCTTGTGGCAGTCATCAACTCCGAGAAGTTCCGCTTTCTTACGGCGGAGCGATATCGCGCGTATGCGGCGATCCTCTGGAAGCTGCTGGAGCACCGCCGCGCGCATGAGATCGAGGTCTACTACGACGATCTGATGATCGAGGCGCTCCACACGGTCCCGGCGGTCGAGCCTGGACCCTACTCGCCCGACGCCTTCCGCGGCGACGTCAAGCAGCTGGTCGACTGGGGCAACCTGGCGCCGCCGCGCCTCGAACCCAGGCGCATCGAAACCCTTGCGGACCGGACCCTCCAGAAGTTCCTGTACCGCCTCGATGACGAAACAGTCGCGATTCTGGAATTCCTCGAGGGACG
>QHZE01000026.1 GCA_003225335.1 Acidobacteriota bacterium | reverse complement strand
CTTGTCGCCGGGAGAAAAATTCGAAAGCAAAAAGGGCATGGTTGAAATTCTTTCGTTCTCTTTCTGATAAGCATTTTGCAGTGCGATTCCGATGCCACAACGATTGACTGCTGGGAATACTGCCATGACCACTTGTGATGACAAATTCGCGTCCATCTGACTGGCCGGTCCTTTCGGCGATGCTGGAACAGAATGCCTCGCACTTCGGCGCGCGCGCCGCGCTGCTCAGTGATGGGGATGAGCCCCTCTCGCACCAGCAGTTGTGGAATCAGGTGGCGGTGACGGTGACGGCGCTCATTTCCTTGGGAGTGGGGCGCGGTGACCGCGTGGCGATTGTGTTGCCGCAGGGACAGGACCTAGCCGTGACCTTTCTCGCGGTTGCGGCGGGCGCGACGGCAGCGCCGCTCAATCCGGCTTATGTCGAAAAAGAGTTTCTGTTTTACATGGAGGACTTGCAGGCGCGGGCGCTGATTGTTCCGCGGGACAGTGACTCGCCGGCGCGGGCGGTGGCGGATTCGCTTGGGGTGCCGGTGATCGAGTTGATTCCGGGAGAAAACGGCGTGGGGCGGTTCCATTTGTCCGGCGTTTCCCGCCCGCTCGCGGCCTCTGCGGGATTCGCGGAAGCAGACGATGTCGCGCTGGTGCTTCACACCTCGGGGACGACCTCCCGTCCGAAGATGGTGCCGCTCACGCACGCCAATTTGCTCGCCGCCGCCCGGCATATCGGCGCGACGCTGCAACTCCAACCGACCGACCGGTGCCTCAATGTGATGCCGTTGTTTCACATTCACGGGCTCGTCGCGTGTGTGCTGGCATCGCTGGGTGCGGGCGGCAGCACGGTTTGCACGCGGGCGTTTGACGCGGAGAGATTTCCCGGCTGGCTGGAACAGTGGAAGCCGAGCTGGTATTCGGCTGTGCCCACGATGCATCAAGCCATCCTCGCCCAAGGGCAGGCTCCGCCGATCCAGCCGGTCCGGAGTTCCCTGCGGTTTATTCGCTCCTCATCCGCCGCGCTGCCGCCGCCAGTGATGACGGGCTTGGAAGAGACATTCGGTGTTCCAGTGATCGAGTCCTACGGCATGACGGAGGCGGCGCATCAAATGGCCAGCAACCCACTGCCACCGCGCGCGCGGAAGCCCGGCTCGGTGGGACTGGCGACCGGACTGGAAGTGGCGATTCTCGACGAGGCTGGCGAGACGCTGGCCAGCGGTCGCACGGGCGAAGTCGCCATCCGCGGGCCGAACGTGACTTGCGGTTACGCGAATAACCCAGAGGCCAACGCGACGGCGTTTTGCCGCGGCTGGTTTCGAACGGGGGACCAAGGTCATCTTGACGGGGAAGGCTACCTCTTCATCACCGGCCGGCTGAAGGAACTCATCAATCGCGGCGGCGAAAAAATTGCGCCGCGCGAAATTGACGAGGTGTTGCT
The DNA here is from genome assembly GCA_003225335.1 of Acidobacteriota bacterium. Taxonomy (GTDB): domain Bacteria; phylum Acidobacteriota; class UBA6911; order UBA6911; family UBA6911; genus Gp18-AA60. Next base: position 3,614 of record QHZE01000026.1, on the reverse strand, counting down.
GGCTTATCCTGGGGTGCAGCAGGCGGTGGCGTTTGCCGTGCCGCATCCGTCGCTCGGGGAGGACATCGCGGCGGCGGTGGTTCTGAACAACGGCGCGGTGGCCTGCGAAGCGGTGTTGCGCGAGTTCGCGCTCGACCGATTGCCGACATTCAAGGTGCCCAGCCGGATCATTTTCGTGAACGACGTGCCGAAGGGGGGGACCGGAAAGATTCAACGGATCGGGCTGGCCGACCGGCTCGCGACGGCGCTGGGGGTGGCTTACGAAGCGCCGGCATCCGACACGGAACGGTTGGTAGCCGCGACGATTTGCGAGGTGCTGAACTGCGAGAAGGTGGGCCGGAACGACAACTTTTTTTCATTGGGCGGCAACTCGTTGCGCGCGACGCAAGTGCTGACCCGGCTCGGGCAGTCGCTGGGATTTCAAATACCCGTTCCGACCATTTTCCGTTGTCCGACGCCCGCGCTGCTGGCCAATAAACTTGATCTGATGCAGGAACCGGAAATTGACGCGCTCGCGGCGGAGTTGGAAAAACTGCCTCCTGAGGAAAGAGCCAGAATGCTCAACGATCTTTGAACTGCGCTTTCTGAAAACCCAAGCGATACAACCGAGAAACTCCTAAACATCTTCGATGAGCCAAACAATCCCAAGCGGCACCCGGTTGCACGAACATCTCCGCCGCCGGTCGATCACGCCGTTCATCGGCATTTACGACGTGTTCAGCGCGTCGCTGGCGGCCAGACAGTTTGATGCGCTCTTCGGGAGCGGTTTGAGTTTTGCCGCCGGCCACTATGGACTGTCGGACGTCGGATTCATCTCGTGGCCAGGTATTCTCAATTTCGTGCAGCGAGTCCGGGCGATTCGGACTTTACAGGCGTTGCGGGCGGAGGACGGCTTGCTGAGCAGCGGGATGAACCGGGATGCGACTTTGATAACGTGCAACGAAGTTTTACTGCAAAACCTTAACCAGCGCGGAACGTGAGTGCAGTGAACGCCCTCTCGAAATCAGACCCGGTCGCCTTGAAGCAACGGCTGGCGGGATTGAACGCTGGCCAGCGTGCGCTGCTGGCTCGGCGCTTGGGCGAAGAAAAATCTAAAGCGGCTTCCCGCGGCGAATCGCGCGTCATTCCCCGTGCCCAGCCGCTGCGCATGGAAGAGCATCCGCGCGTGGCAGTTTATCCGGCGTCGCGCGGCCAGCAACGGATGTGGTTTCTTCATCACTACGCGCCGGGGTCGCCAGTGTATTGCAGCCCTTCCGCCTTTCACCTCGTCGGCCCGTTGAACGTCGCGTGGCTCGAGGCGGCTTTCGGTGCAGTGATCCAGCGACACGACATGCTGCGCACGACCTTCGCGATGGAGAACGGCGAATTGTTTCAACGCGTCGCCGTATCGTCCGCGTTTCAATTGCGGCAGATCAATCTGGAAGCAATTCCGGCCGACATTCGCAAAGCATCGGCTGAACGTTGCCTCGCCGAGGAGAGTTGCCGCCCGTTTGATCTGGCCGCCGGGCCGCTGTTTCGCCCCGTGCTGATACGCTTGCAGCCCACCGAGCACGTGCTGCTGCTCGTGTTGCACCACATCATCTCCGATGGCTGGTCGCGTTCCAATTTTTACCGCGAGCTTGCCGCGGCGTATCAAACGCTGGCCTCGGGCCGCCCGGCGACCGTGCGCAAGTTGCCGGTTCAGTTCGCCGATTATTCTGCGTGGCAGGAGGACTGGCTGGAGGGCGGCGCGCTGAAGACGCAGACCGCCTATTGGAAAACAAAACTGGCGGGCGAACCCGAACCGCTGGAACTGCCGTCCGACCGTGCCCGTCCCGCGACCGAGTCGTTTCGCGGGGGCCGCTGCTCGCGGCGGCTGGATCCCCAGTTGACAACCGCACTGAAGACACGGGCGCAGGAGGAGGGCGCGACGTTGTTCATGATTCTCCTGGCGGCATTCAAGACCTTGTTGCACCGCTACACGGGGCATGACGATTTGATCGTGGGTGTGCCCATCGCCAACCGGCAGCGGGTGGAAGTGGAAGGGCTCATCGGCTTCTTCGCCAACACGCTGGTCATGCGCACTACGTTCCCCTACGACTTCACCTTTCGCGAGCTGCTGCGCAGCGTGAAGCAGACCGCCTTGGAAGCGTACGCGAATCAGGACATGCCGTTTGAACGACTCGTGGAACTGCTGCACGTTCGGCGTGACGCGAGTCGCACGCCGTTATTCCAGGCGTCCTTCGCAATTCAGGATTATCCGGCGGTGACTTTTCGGCTGCCGGGAACTGAGACCTCGCCGTGGTTCGTCACCGCTCGCACGTCCAAGTTCGATTTTTCCATGACCCTGGAACGATCCGCTGAAGGTTGGACGGCGGTGGCCGAATACAGCACGGATTTGTTCGACGCCGACCGCGTGGAACGGATGCTGGAACACTGGCGCGTGATTCTGGAGAATGTTGTGGCCAACCCCATCCAGCGCGTGTCCGAAATCCCACTGCTCACGGCGGCTGAACGGCAGCAAATCCTGGTGGAATGGAACCGGACGGAGCGGGATTATCCGCGGGACAAGTGTCTACACCACTTGTTCGAGGAACAGGTGGAGCGCACGCCAGACGCGGTCGCGGTGGTGTTTGAAGATCAGCGCCTGACCTACCGACAACTCAACGTCCGCGCCACCCAGCTCGGCCATTACTTGCGCTCCCTGGGTGTGGGACCGGAGATGTTGGTTGGGATCTGTGTCGAGCGCTCGCTGGAATTGCTGGTTGGCATACTTGGTATCCTCAAAGCTGGTGGAGCGTACGTACCGCTGGATCCCACCTACCCAGCAGAGCGAACGCGTTTTGTGCTGGAAGATGCGCGTGTGCCGGTGCTCTTGACCCTGCAGCAGTTGCGCGCCGATCTCGGCGCGGAGATTCCGAGTTGCACGATTGTCTGCCTGGACACGGATTGGGAGACGATCGCGGAGGCTCCGACAGAAACCCCTCATAGCGGTGTAGGACCTCAGAATCTGGCGTACGTAATCTATACCTCCGGTTCAACGGGCAAGCCCAAAGGCGTGGCGATCGAACATCACAGCCCGGTGACGCTGGTCCATTGGGCGCAAGAGATTTTCTCCCCGGAGGAGTGTATCGGCGTGTTGTTTGGTACGTCGATCTGCTTCGACCTTTCTGTTTTTGAAATGTTTGTGCCGTTGAGCCGGGGAGGAAAAATCATTCTCGCCGAGAACGCACTGCAACTGCCTGATTTGCCCGCCTCCGGAGAGGTGACTTTGGTAAATACCGTGCCGTCGGCGATCAATGAATTGATGCGCCGCCAAGTGCTACCATCTTCAGTGCGAACTGTGTGTCTTGCAGGCGAGCCCTTGGTAGTCGAGTTGGTGAAACAGGTTTATCAGTTTCCTAGCGTTAGGAAGGTTTACGATCTTTATGGCCCAACGGAAGCCGCCACTTACTCCACATCGGCGTTGCGCCGTGTAAATGGCCCCCGCACCATCGGTCGTCCGTTTGCCAACACGCAGGTCTATCTGTTGGACCAAAACGAGCAGCCTGTTCCGGTCGGTTTGCCCGGTCAGATTTATATTGGCGGAGATGGTTTGGCGCGCGGTTATTTGAACCGCCCGGAACTGACCGCGG